>JAMFSE010000106.1 GCA_026225115.1 Rhodovastum atsumiense | reverse complement strand
GGGACCCTGCGCGGCTGTGGAAAATTCAGGCTGGACGGCAAGCGCGGTAGAACTGGCGGCATTAAGGATATTTGCGCGATACCGCTTAGCATTGCGTTAATCGTGCCTGTTGCGGCGAATTCAGCCGCAAAAGCCATTACGGATCAGCTGACGCCGCGATCAGCTGCAGCTTTTCTCGCTGCTGGACTTGGCAAGATCGTTGGCGATTTCGGCAAGCGGCGTTTCCCAGTCACCCGGCGCCGGCTGCGGGAAAATCCGCAGGACCGGATACCACGGGCTGGCGCGCGACGGCGTTGGGCTGCTGGCTGGCCAGCGCCAGCAGCTGTCGAAGCGGTTTAGCATCCAGACAGGCTTGCCAAGCGCACCGGCCAGATGCGCAACCGCGGTATCGACACTGATGACCAAGTCGAGATTCGCGATCAATGCTGCTGTATCGGCGAAATCCTGCACCGCCGCCATCGGGTCAATCAGCCGGAAGGCATCCGGCATTCGCGGTCCGTCCTTCTGCAGGCTGATAAAATCGATGCCTGGTATTTGCAGCACCGGCGCGAGGCGCTCCGGTGCGATGGATCGGCGCCGGTCGATTGCGGCGTTTGCCACCGTATGGCTACCGGCCCAGGCGAGTCCCACCTTCAGCCCCATGCCGGTCGCAAGCCGGGTTCGCCAGGCGGCCGCCAGCGCCGGGTCGGGTGACAGATAAGGCACCGGCCCCGGCAGCGCATCGGGGCTCAGGCCAAGTGCCAAGGGCAGGCTCAGCAGCGGCGCATGCAGCGCGAAATCCGGCAAGCCCTCACCGCGCCCAACCACCGAGGCAACCCGGTCCAGCCCGGTCAACAGCCGGACCAGCGGTTTCTGAACTTCAAGGATGACCTGGAAACCGCGCGCGGCCGCCTGGGTCGCGAAGCGGCAGAACTGCAGCGTATCGCCCAATCCCTGCTCTGCATGCGCCAGCAAAACGCGGCCTTCTCCCGGCTCACCGCGCCATTGCGGCTGCGTGAAGCTCCGGCGGCCCGGTCGCATCGTGCCGGTTTTCCAGCGCCATTCATATTCCGCCCAGCCTTCGGCAAATTTTCCGTCCTGCAGCAGCGCATGCGCCAGGCTGGTATGGGCCTCGGCAAAATCGGACTGGTGCGCGATCGCCTGGCGGTATTGCGCGATTGCCGCCTCAAGCCGGCCCTGCTGGCGGCGCACATGGCCGATATTGCATATCGCATCGGCAAAATCCGGCGCCAGCGCCAAAGCTGTTTCCGAGCACGCCACGGCCTCGTCCCAGCGCGCCTGGGCGGTGTGGATAATCCCGAGATTGTTATGCGGCTCAGGCGAACGCGGGTTCAGGGCGATCGCCCGGCGGAACGCATCGGCCGCCGCCTCAAGCCGCCCCAGATCCTTCAAAGCCAGACCAAGGTTGGAGTGATAGGCCGCCGAATTGCCATGCAGCCCGATCGCCTGCCCGATCAACGCGGCGGCCGTCTCGCTGTTCCCGTTCTGATAGGCCAGCACGCCCAGCATATGCAGCGCGTCCGGCTGCCGCGGGTCGGCGCTTAAAACCTGCCGGTAACCTTGCTCGGCCGCCGCCAGCCGCCCGGCCTTGTGGTGCGCCGCCGCCGCCATGAAAACATCGCGCATGCGGCAGACTACCCCAAACCGCCGGGGTTACGAACCCGCAGCCAGGCGATCAGGCGCCGGCCTGAATACCCGCCTGAACCTCGGAGATTGCCTCATTGACGAGGTTGATCGCATTGACGCGATGGCCGCCCTTGTCGGGCTCGGCCAATTGCAACTGATTGTCGGCGTTTTGCAAAGCATGCAAAGCGTTCCACATATGCGGCTGGTTGGCCATGGCGGTGCCCCCGGCCAAAGCGCCAAAGGCCACGGATGCCCCGATGATGGCAGCCAGGCGAAATGTGCCGCGATTAAAAAATTCCATATTGATCACTCCCTTTTTTGATAAGACCGCGCGCCGCGCGGCTCCAGGCTCTTGCAGACCCAAGTCGTTCCCGACCGGATGGAAAATCGCTATCCGAAGATTTTCAACGCGCGTCAAATGAAAAGAAGACATCCCGGCCAGGATTGTGTAGCGTGACGGTACTTAGGTTTGACTGCCGTTTAAGGATGAGTGGGGCCCTCAGCTCTGCCGGGGCTAACGAACTGGCGAAACTCCGACGGCGTCCCCATATCAGGGGAACCGAACAAAGGAGTCAGCTTATGAGCACTATTCTAATTATCATTCTTCTCGTTGTTATCTTCGGTGGCGGCGGATTTTACGGTCGCGGCCGTTGGTGGTGATCCGCAAATAGCCTAGAATTCGATCGGTATCTGTCTGCCACAGTTGGTATGTCTCGCAGATTTGGAGACTTAGATGATAGATAAGAAAATTTACACTACCTGCCCCGTCGATAATGTCGCTGTTTGGACAGGCTTTCGAGCACCCCTGGGCACCGATTTGACCGGGCTGAAAAAGGTCACGATGCGTTGCTGCCCGTCCTGCCTCAGGGAGCATCTATGGAATGGTGCGGAAGCCTATTGGGACGAGGACGAGATGGAACCTTCACGTACTAGGGGTTTTGGAGCCCGTTGGCGCCGGCAACGATAGCCCGCCGGCGATTGCAGCGAATTGCGGATATGCCTCGGGCGCCACGGATGATTGACCTCGGCGGCTGCAGATTCTGCCAGTGTGAAGGCAGATTTGCCATCAGCCGAGACCAGTTGAAATCCGTTGAAAATGCTTGGTTTTATTTGCGAGGGTCTGCGCCAGGAAAAACCCCTCTATTGAGGTTCAAAGCTAAAGCTTTTGATTTTAATCCGGAATTCCTGGTAGCGACGGACAGATTTGAACTGCCGACCAAGGGATTATGATTCCCCTGCTCTACCGCTGAGCTACGCCGCCATCCGGAACCGGGCCGAGGTAATCCGCAGCCCCCCGAAAGTCAATGAGGGGCGCCTAACAGGACGCCCCTCATCTTTTTCTTAAACACGGGAACCGATAATTCGCTGTGGTGAGTCAGCTGGGGCAGCTGTCGAGACGGACCGGAGCGACCTACAGGTCGTGAGGACGGCAGCGGCCGACCGCCGGAAGCGCAGACAGACGCCTCAGATGACCACACAGTAGAATTATCCCTCCATGTCGTTGGCGATGGAGGCCAGGACGGTCGGATTCCGCGCCTTCAGGATCAAGAACCAGATCAGACCGATCACCATGTAGATGACAAAGGCCGGCGGCAGCGTATTGAACGGCGCTGCCGGATAGGGAACCACGCTCGCGTAGATCACGAAGCCCATCAGGAAGGCGCCGATGGCGCCGACCACCACATGCTGGATTTTCAGCAGCCCGGCACGATACATATCGACCGGCGCAGTGATGCTGATGCCGAAATACACCACCACGAAGCCGTAGGTGGCGATGGTTCCGGTGAGACCGAAGGCGTTCAGGAAGCCTTCGGGCAGCAGCGCCAGCACCAGGATCAGCGTGATCGCGGCGGAGGCCAACACCGCGATATGCGGGGTTTTATGGGTTTTATGCACCAGACCCATCGACGAATGCAGGAACTGGTAGCGGCCCATCGAGTATAGCATGCGCGAGCTGGCGTTGATGCAGGCAAGCGCGCAGGCAAAGGCGCTGATCATGGCGGCAAAATACACCACGCCCGCGGCCCAGGGCAGATGCGCCGCCGCAGTCATATCGGCAAACGGCGAGGAGGAGCCGCCGATGGCGCCGGCATTATCGTTCATGCCCATCACCATGAAATAGGCCATGACCGTGAAGAAGGTGCCGGCCGCCGCCGCACTGCCGATGACCGCGAACGGCACATTGCGATGCGGATTGGCGGATTCCTTGGCCAGCGTCGCGGCGCTCTCGAAGCCGACAAAGCTGAACACCGCAAACGCCATGGCGGTTTTCACGCCGCCGAAGTTCATTCCGGACAGGCTAAGCTCCTTGGCGTCATACACGGTGCCATGCTTGCCCACCACAATGGCGGTGATGATGATGATGATGCCGATCGAGATGGTTTCCATCACCAGCCCGATCCGCGAGGAGACCTGAATATCGCGGAACGCCGCATAGGTAACCAGGCCCAGGAACGCGATCATGAACACGACCAGCAGCGGCGTGGACAGAGTGATGTGGAAAACCGCCAGGAAGTTGCCAAGAAACAGCGGGAAGCCAAAGACAACCGCAACCGCAGTGGTGAGGTAGGCCAGGATCATCGCCCAGCCGCCCAAGGCACCGGCCACCGGGCCGAAGTTACGGCCGATGTAAACGAAATACGAACCGGCCTCCGGATGCCGCCTGGCCAGCGTTGAGATGCTGCCGCCGACGAACACGCAAGCCAGCGTGGCGATCAGATAAGCCAGCCAGGACTGCACGCCGGCCAGCCCGGCGACCACGGTGATATTCAGCGCCGGTGTCAGTGTCGGCGCAATATTGGCAATCGATTGCCCGATCGTTTCCGGCAGGCTCAGCGCGCCATGCTTAAGCTGTGCCGCCTTCGGTACGTCTACGGCGTGGATATCTGTGGTGGCAACCATATTTTAAAATTCTCCAGACAATTTGCGGTACATAGGCGAGTGTTGAATTGGATTATCCGAGCGCAAGCAATGCAACTCCTGTGCCGTTTTGGCTGAGAACCCGGCGCCGGATTTTTCGCGCCGGAATAAGCGCTATGTCAGGTTGCGCAGCAGGATTTGGGGTTCGCCAACTTGCTGGCGGCATTGACGCCGGGCGCCACGTCGATCCCAGGATTCTGGTCGAAGAAGCCGGACGGCATCAGCTTGAACCCGCTGGTGATGCAAGGCTGCACGGGGAAATCCTCGGTGCGCGGCTGATGATGCACGCCGAATACGTGCCACAGCACCAGATCAGTGTTCTCAAGCGACCGGTCCTGCTTCACGAAATCCGCAACCCCGCCTTTGCCGTCCGAATGGTTCATGTATTCGCCCGCCGGATAGCGTTCCTCCGGGTCGAATTTCGTCACCCAGAGGTGATTTTCGGTGAAGCTGGAACGGATCCCCGAAGGCGAGCCGGGTTTCAGATACGAGGTCAGCACGTTCTGGGGATAGATTTTATAACCGACCGGCGAGCCCGTATGGTTGGTCTTGTTCGGGTTGATCACTTTCCAATACCGCATCGTCTCGGCATTGGCCTTCCGGCCGGCTTCCAGCTCGGTCTTCAGCACGGTTTCCTGCTGATAGAACGCATTGCCATACGGATTTTTCGCATCTTCCTCGGCAAAACTATTGCATTCCACGACCGAATTACCCGGACCGTCGACCGCCATTTCCAGCCGCGCGCAGAAGGCGTGCTGATGGATATGACCCTGCAGGCCGGGGGCAACTTCACTGCCGTATTTCGTCGGCTGGCCGGGGATGCAGGCGGAGGTGTTGATGATCCCCGTCGCCTTCATCTCGAACTCGATCATGCCGTCCTGGGTGAAATACCAGTAGGAGGCATATTCGTAATTCCCGACCGTCGCGATCGAGGAGACCACCAGCTTGCGGCCGCGCCGGACCTCGGTGCGTTCGGTGCGGAAATCCCAATGCTTCCAAAGAATGCCGTTATCTTCCTCATGGATGCAGATCGCTTTGTCGATATGGAAAATATCGCCGGTCATGGTATTCAGATCGACGTCCAGATAGGCGATATTGCCCAGGCAATCGCAGCCCAGCGCCAGCGAATTGGTCAGTTTCCCAAGCCCGTATTCGCCGATATCGAACACGTTCTTGCGGAAATGCCCGCCCTCCGGCACGCCGTAGGGCACCACCATTTCCGCCAGCGCGGCGCGGTTGACGATCGGCCGATTGTCGTAGCGGATGTCGTGCAGGGTCAGGCCCTCGCGCGCATTGAAGCCGATCACCAGCGACCATTTATCCCAGGCCAGCGCATGGCCGTTCAGCGTAAAGCTGGCGCCCTCCGGCTGGACGATATCGAGCGGCTTCAGCGGCGCCCGGAATTCGGTACGGAATTTTGCCTCGTAATTGAACTCGGCCATCGGAATCGGCTTTGCCCCATAATCATCCACGCGGATAACCTTGCCCGCCTTGATATCCACCACGGCGTTGATGCCCTCGATCGGATGGGCATAGAAATTTTCATGCTCGCGAAGCCGCAGCCAGCAGAAGGTGTGGGACAGGTATCCGTCCTCGCCCTCGACGCCGAAATTGCCGGCCGACCAGGGATCCACGCAGACCTTGGCTATATCGGTGATGCCGCGGCGGTTGCAGGCGGCGATAAAATCCGGATGCGCCCGCACGATATCCTCGATGACCATAAACTGCTCAAGCTGGACCATCGGGTGTTTGGTGGCGAGATACTGCTTCGCGGTGATCGCGGCATCACTCAGCGATACCGTCAGCCGCCAAACCCCTGGCGCGTCGCCGAGAAATAAATTGGTTCTGGCTTCCCGCGGCGTCGCCCGGCCGGCTTCGAAATCGGCGATGGCGCTACGCGGCGGCTCTTTCAGCTCGATCGTCTCGAACAGAAATTGCGGGCCGAAATCCGCTGCCCCGTGAATGACCGCCATTACTAGACGGATTTCGGCGGCGCTCAACGGTTCCAGCGGGTGCCGCAGCGCGGCGCTGATGCCGGCAGCGGCGGGTACGGTGTGGATCATGTCATCCATGGGGGTGGCTCCTTCATCCATTTCGAGCCGATAAAACACATTATAACGCTGCCATGGCAAGCGCGATTGCAAGGATTTGACGCAAAATTATGCGCTCGATCCGGACAAGAAATGAGTTTGATGGTTTTTCGTCCGAATTATGTATATTTATTAAGCAGAATATTTTTAGGTAGCTCGAAGAAGCGGCAGGGCACTGGTCCGAACGACACAACCGAGCTGCACCCGCCCATCCGGCCACGCGCCGGCAGCCGGCTGGCTCCCGGCTGGCTCAACGTCAAAGAGGTTCGTCCGGATTGGAGTTAGGAAGCTAACGCCGTATCAGCCGGCGGTACAGATGCCAGGTTGAATGGCCAAGCACCGGCAGCACCACGATCAGGCCTAGAAAGCAGGGCAAAGACCCCAGGAACAGCCCGGCCGCAATCATGATGCCCCACACCCCGAGCGCGCCGGGGTTGAGCCGGACCGCGTAGACCGAGTGGCGAATGGCAGTCCCTAAGCTCACCGGCCGGTCGAGCAGCATCGGGAAGGAGACCACACTGATCGCCAGCGCCGCCACCGCGAACACCGCACCGGCCGTCAGCCCCAAAGCGATCATCGCCCAGCCCGCCGGGGTGGTAAATAATTCACTCAGGAATGCCGCGGCCGATGCCGGCGGGCGCGGCCCCAAGGTCGCATCATAAATGCCCAATGCGGCGGCCAGCCAAAGCAGAAACAGGCCGATCAACACCCCACCCAGCAGGCAGAGCCTGCCAATGGCGGGCGAGCGCAGCACATCGAAGGCGGCAAGCCAGCTGGCGCTGCCGGTCATCTCCCGCCGCCGGCTGATTTCATACAGGCCCAAAGCCGCGAACGGCCCTACCAGTGTGAAACCGGCGGCGATGGGGAACATCAGCGGGATCAGACTCCCATGCGCAGTGAGCGCCGCCAGAAAAATGCCGATCACCGGATAGATCAGACAAAGAAGGGCCACGTCGGTCCGCGCCGCGGCGAAATCTTTTACACCCAGTTCAAGCGATTGCTTGAGGTCGTCGAACGTGATTTTCCGCACCGATGGCGCCCGCAGCAGTTTGCGCGGCGCCCAGTATTCCGCCGGCCGCGCGGCGCCGACATTTGCCGTCGCCAGATCGGCTTGGCCAAACAGCCATTCAATGGGATTGCGAATATGCATTTGTTCCCCCGCGATGTTCGGGGCGCGCACCGCTTGCCGGCCTTGGCTTCACGCCTTACGGCATTGGGTCCACATCACCCCTGGGCAAGCTACGCCCTTCCGCCCTGAAAGTCCCGTTGAAAATTTGCCATGATCCAGAACCCGGATATCCAGCTCATCCTCGCGAGCACGTCTTCGGCCCGCCAGTCTATGCTCCGCCAGGCCGGGCTCCAGATCGAGGCCATGCCGGCCTATGTCGATGAAGCGGCCGTCAAAGAGGCCGCGAAGCATGACGGCTGGGAGGCCGCCGAACTGGCGCTAGCGCTGGCCGAGCTGAAAGCCCAGCGCATCTCCGGCAAATTTCCGGTCGCCCTGGTCATCGGCGCCGATCAGCTGCTGGTCTGCGGCGACGACTGGTTCGACAAACCCGCCGATCTCGCAGCCGCCGAAGCAGACCTCGCGCGCCTCAGCGGCAAAACCCATAGCCTTGTCACTGCGGTCTGCGTCTATCGCGGCGGCCTGATGGTCTGGCATCACGTCGCAACACCCAAACTCACCATGCGTAGCCTCTCACCGGCATTCATCGCCGATTATCTCGACGCCGAAGGCGAAGAACTCTGCCATTGCGTCGGCGCCTACCGGCTGGAGGCCTTGGGCAGCCAACTCTTCACCCGCATCGACGGCGATTTCTTCACCATCCTCGGCCTGCCGCTGCTGCCGCTGTTCGACTATCTGCGCCAGGCAAAAGTCTTGCGTGGCTGAGAGTGTTTGAAAACGCTACTAGGCTGGCCATCTGGCGCGCTTTTCTGCGCTCCTGGCGGTCGGCCGCTGCCGTCCTCACGGCCAATAGGCCGCTCCGATCCAGTTCTCGAAAAACACGTCAGCTGACTCAGCCTAGCGCGTTTGAAACACTCTCTAATCGCTGGAAGCCGCGGCTCCGACTGCCTATGTCGCGTGCGCAACCTTAAAGGCGGGAGGCATTCAGATGTCCGATTACGACCTGTATTACTGGTCCGTGCCGTTTCGCGGACAGTTCGTGCGCGCGGTCCTTGCCTATGCCGGCAAAACCTGGACGGAGCGCGGCGATGCAGCAATCTCGGAATTGATGCAGCGGCCGGTAAAAAAAATGCCGGTCCCGTTCATGGGCCCGCCGGTGCTGGTCGATAAAGCCGCAAAATTCTCCATCGCCGAAATGCCGGCGATCGTTCTCTATCTCGGCGAGACGCTGAAGCTGATGCCCGCAACGCCGGCCCTGCGCGCCATGACGATGAAAATCGTCAATGACAGCAACGATGTGATCGACGAGATCACCCAGGATGGCGGCCGCGAAATGTGGACCAAAAAATCCTGGACCGACTTCACGCCCCGGCTCGAAAAATGGATGTCGTTCTGGGAGGAAACCGCAAGGCGCCACGGGCTGAAGAAGCAATCCGGTTTTCTGCTGGGCGACAAACTCGGCATCGCCGACATCGTCACCGCCACACTATGGTCGACCATGACCGAGCGCTTCGGCAAAATCGAGGCGATGCTCAATGAGACCTCGCCGATGACCGCAGCACTCAGCCGCCGCGTCTCCGAACTGCCGCCCCTCGCCAAACTGGCTGCCAAAGCCCGGAAGGATTACGGCGACGCCTATTGCGGCGGGCAGATTGAAGCGTCGCTACGCAAGGTGGTTGGCGATTAAGGCGTGATCTCCTGAATGACTTCCTTGCTTTCGATCGGAATTTCGACGATGGTTTTCGCGTTCAGATCGGCTTTTTCCAGGCTGACCCTACGGATTTGGCTGTCTGTATAGGTCCGGAAATAATAGTCCTGCGTTTTGAGGTCGATGACTGAAGTCCAGATTGTGTAATCAGCCTGGATATTGCCGTGCGAGTCTTTTTCATCTTCGCGGGCAGCACCTACAGGGATGTCAAACTGGTTGAGGATGTGAAACGCTTCCAGCACCGCATCCGGCCCGGTTTTCGTCGGGAAGGCGGATTGGGTGAAGGCGACAGCGCGAACAAAGCGCGACGGCGGGGTAAAATCTCCCGGAATGCCGAGCATGCCGGAACCCTGGCCGAAGGGGGTAAGCGTGACCCCGCCCGACAATTTGATGGGCGGCACGTTGGTCATCGAGAAATTCACATAATTATGCAAATTGGTCATCTGCCAATCGAAAGACGGTGAATTGGTGAGCACGCCGAGCGGGTTTTCGTACACCACCAATTTGCCGCCGACATATTCGATGACGATGCTGTGGCCGGTCTGGTCATCGATTTCGTAATGCACCCCGGGGGTAAATCCCCAGCCGGCAAAAACCACCTCGGGCACGACAACTTTGCCGATATTGGCCTTGACCTCGGCAACCGTGGAGAAGTTTTCCAGGATGTAGGAGCCAAGCTGCCAGGGAGCGAGCGTCTTGCCGGCATCGGCCGCGGTGTAGGGCATATAGCCGGCGTAATTCGGGAAATAAAGCAGCGCGGCGGAAAGGCCCTTTTCATTCACGCCGTCGAACAAATAGGGCTCGCCAACGCCGTTCATGCCGATGCTGGCATATTTCGCATTCCACTTCATGCCGGGCGCACCGGTGGGGGTCAGGCCCACTCGGCCGTAGCCGCGCGGCACGATGAGGACTTTGGAATGGATGTCGATCGCGAATTCCATGGTGCGGGCATGGATCACGGACCCGTCCTCGGCAATCAGCCGGATATTGGTGCATGCCAGTGCTGGAGAAGCGATGAAAAAGCAGGCGATTGCGAACGCCATCAGCGTTTTTAAAATGCGACCAAACATTGAGATGATCCCTGTCCCAGAGCGTATTTTTGACGCCGGAATTACATAGGTTCGACGCTAGCGCAATATTGCGGTCGTTTCGCCGGCCATTTGGCGTAACGGCCCCCGAGATGCTACCGGGCGGAGCAATGTTCAAAAATATCGTTCAATCCGAGCTGATGCAGCCAATATTGGCCTGGATTGCCGGGGTTTATCTGCAATTCGTGGCGCTGACGACGCGCTGGCAGATCGACGGGAACGAAGAGCTTTCGCGCTGGGCGGCGGGCGAACCCTGCATCGTGGCATTCTGGCACGAAGTACTGCCCTCGATGCCGATTGCCTGGCAACTGGCCAAGCGCCGCGGACGCGCGACGCCGGCGGTGGTGCTGGCAAGCGGGCATCGCGATGGCCGGATGATCGGCATGGCAATGGGGACCTTCGGACTGCGCATGGTGGTCGGCTCATCCTCACGCGGCGGAGCCTCTGGCCTGCGCCGGCTGGCAGCGGCGCTGCGCGAAGGAGCCGATGTCGGTCTGACGCCGGATGGCCCGCGCGGGCCGCGGCGGGTGGCAGCCGCCGGGGTCGCACAGCTCGCCGCATTGTCCGGCGCCCGCGTGTTGCCGGTGGCGGCCTGGACCCAATGGGCGCTGAAATTCCACTCCTGGGATCGTATGCGCTTCCCCTTGCCGTTTGGCCGCGGCCGCCTGGTTTTCGGGCCGACGATCACAGTGCCGCGGCAGGACTGGGAGAGCGCGCTGCCGCTGATCGAGGCGGCGCTGACGGCGGCGATGCAGCAGGCCGAGGTTTAAAGGATGCGATTGATCGGCGCGTTCTATGAACTGGCCGGACGTGCGGCCTCAGGACTTTTGCGGCGGCAGCTGGCAAGGCGGGTTTTGCGCGGCAAGGAAATCGCGGCGCGGCTGCCGGAGCGCACCGGCATCGCCACACTGGCACGGCCGGAAGGCCGGCTGGTCTGGTTTCACGCCGCCAGTGTGGGCGAGACCTTGTCGCTTTTGCCGGTCATCGCAGCGCTAGGTCCGCGGGCGAATGTGCTGCTGACAACAGGCACGGTGACATCGGCCGCGCTGGCGGCCGAGCGCCTGCCGGCCAACGCACGCCACCAGTTCACGCCGCTGGACGTGGCCCCCTGGGCCGAGCGGTTTCTGGCGCATTGGCGGCCCGATATCGCGGTCTTCGTGGAGAGCGAAATATGGCCGGCGACGCTGCGGCTGCTGGACGCGCGGGGGATTCCCCGCTTGCTGATCAACGCCAGCATGTCGGCGCGCAGCGCGCGCAACTGGCGACTGGCAGGCGGGTTGATCCGGGATTTGCTGGGCGGGTTCCAAGCGGTGCATGCACAATCGCCGCAGGATGCCGCGAATCTCAGGCGGCTTGGCGCGAAAAACCTGCTGGAATGGGGCAATGTGAAATTTTCAGCGCCGGTGCTGCCGGTGGACACGGCAGCGCTGGCGGCAATGCAACAGGCCATGCCGGGGCCAGGCTGGCTGGCCGCCAGCACGCATCCCGGCGAGGAAGAAATTGTCATCGCCGCCCACCGGCGGCTTTTGGCGGAATGGCCGGATGTGACGACGGTCATCGTGCCGCGCCACCCGGCGCGCGGTGCGGAGATCGCCAAGCTTGCCGGTGAGATTCCGGTGGCGCTGCGCAGCGCCGGTCAGCCGCCGGTGCCCGGCGCTGTGTATATTGCCGATACGCTGGGCGAGCTTGGGCTGTTCTACCGGTTGGCGCCCTTTGCGCTGGTCGGCGGCTCACTGGTGGCGATCGGCGGGCATAATATTACCGAAGCGGCGCGGCTGGGTGTTGCCGTGATCTGCGGCCCGTATACGCAGGAAATTGCCGAGTTGGTGCAAAGGATGAAAGCCTTCGATGCGATGCTCGAGATTTCGGACGCGCAAAGCCTGGCGGCTGCGGTGCAAGGCTGGCTGGCGAACCCTGAAGCGGCGGCGGCGGCGGGCGCCCGGGCCCGCCTGGCATTCGATGGCCTGGAAGACCTGCCGGCCCGGCTGGCGGAATTGATTCTGGAAGCCGGCGCTTGAACACCCCGAAATTCTGGGTCAGCGATTCGCTGCTGGCGCTGGCGCTGTCGCCGCTTGAGCGGATTACCGCTAAAATCACGGCGAACCGCATGGCCGAACCGGGCTTTACCGCAAAAATCCCCGTCATCTGCGTCGGCAACGCAGGCGTGGGCGGCGCCGGCAAAACAATCGTCGCGCTCGATCTGCTGCAGCGGCTGCCGGGCACGCCGTTTGCGCTCACGCGCGGTTACGGCGGCAGCCTTACCGGGCCGGTTCTGGTGACCCCAGAGCATCTGGCGCGGGACGTTGGTGATGAGGCGCTGCTGCTAGGCGCCGTCGCCCCGGTTATCGTTGCCCGCGACCGGGCGGCAGGCGCGCAGCTGGCGATGGCCAAGGGCGCCAGCGCTATCGTGATGGATGACGGGCTGCAAAATCCCGGCCTCGTCAAAACCTTGAGCCTGCTGGTGATCGATGGCGGCTACGGCTTCGGGAACGGCAGGCTGCTGCCCGCGGGGCCTTTGCGCGAGCCGGTGGAGGCCGCTGCCGGCCGCTGCAAAGCCGCGGTGGTGATCGGCCCGGACACCACCCGGGCGTTGAAAAAACTGCCGGCGAATTTACCGGTGCTGCGCGCCAGCCTGGCGCCGGCCTGCCCCGTGGATCTGGCCGGGGTTCGGGTCGTGGCGTTTGCCGGCATCGGCCGGCCGGAGAAATTCTTCGATTCCGTCAGAAGCCTGGGCGCGGAGATCGTGGCACCAACGCCGTTTCCGGATCATCATCTCTACACCGATGCCGATGCGCGGCGGCTGCAGCGGCTGGCGATCGGCCTGGGCGCCAGCCTCGTCACCACCGCCAAGGATTTCGTCAAGCTGCCGCCGGCATTGCGGGCACAAACCACGGTGGTAACGGTGCAGCTGGTCTGGGGAGATGAAGCCAGTTTGGACAAATTATTGTCATGAACAGATTGCCGCTTCCGTTGCGCAGCACCTGCGGTGTATCCTTCGCGCCATGTCGGATTTAAAGGCGTTCTGGCGGGAAAAACCTCTATCGGCGATGACCCGGCGGGAGTGGGAATCGCTCTGCGACGGCTGCGGACGCTGCTGCCTGCATAAACTGCGCGATGACGACACCGATGAGATCAGCTTCACCAACGTCGCCTGCCGGCTGCTGGATCTGAAAACCTGCCAATGCTCCGATTATGCGAATCGCCGGGCCAGGGTGCCCGATTGCGTGCAGCTAACCCCGGCAAAATTGAAGACGGTGGACTGGCTGCCGCCCAGCTGCGCCTACCGCCTGCTCTCGGAGGGCAAGGATCTGTTCCCCTGGCATCCGCTGATTTCCGGCACGCCGGACACGGTGCGCAAAGCCGGCGCCGCCATCAACGGCCGCGCACTGAGCGAGCGCGACGCCGGGCCGCTGGAGCATCATATCGTCGAATGGCCGGGACTCCCCGCGCGCGCAAAGGCGGCACGGCCATGATGCCCGCGATGTCGACCGAGCTGCTGCCGGTGCAGGGGGCGCTGGCGCGGGTGGAATTCCGCCGCAGCGCCAGGGCGCGCAAAGTCTCGCTCCGGATCGATCCCGCCCAGGGCGGGGTGGTGATCACCCTGCCGCCGCGCGCCTCGCGCCGGGCCGGGCTCTCGCTGCTGCAAACGCATGAGGCCTGGGTGGCGGAAAAACTGGCGGAGCTGCCGGGCGCCATTCCGTTCGTTTCAGGCGCGGTTATTCCCATTAACGGCGAGCCGCATGTGATTGTGCCCGCCGGCAGCCGGCCGGGCGGCGCCTGGATCGAAGACGGCAAGATTTTCGTCAGCGGCGGTCAGGAATTTCTGGCGCGCCGGGTCACCGATCATTTGCGGCGCCTGGCGCGCCAGCGGCTGACGGCATTGACCGCGGAGAAGGCGAAGCAGGCTGGCGTCGCGCCGAAATCGGTGCGGGTAAAAGACACCAAAACCCGCTGGGGCAGCTGCGCGCCCGATGGCACGCTGGCGTTCTGCTGGCGGCTGATATTGGCGCCTGAATTCGTGCAGGATTACGTGGTCGGCCATGAGGTCGCGCATTTGCGGCATATGAATCACGGCCGCAATTTCTGGGCCCTTACCGAAAACCTGACCTCGCACAGATCTGCCGCCACCGCATGGCTGAGCGTCAACGGCCAGGCATTACTAAGAATAGGGTAGGCCTTATGTCTGATCAGCGCGGTTGAAAAGCGCTCATAAATAGAAATCCAAGCCGGATTCCACGCTAGAAAGGGTTACGATGAAAGCCGTCGCTTTTGAGCATTCCAGACCGATCACCGCCGAAGATGCCCTTATCGATATCGAATTGCCGGCGCCGGATCCGCGGCATCACGATTTGCTGGTCGAGGTAAAAGCAGTCTCGGTCAATCCGGTCGATGTCAAAATTCGCCGCTATGACGATCCGCTCGGCGTGCCGCGGGTGCTCGGTTTCGATGCCGCCGGCATCGTCCGCGGCGTCGGCACCGAAGTGACGAATTTCGGCGTCGGCGACGAAGTCTATTATGCCGGCGTGCCGAACCGGCCCGGCAGCAACGCTGAATTCCAGCTGGTCGATGCGCGCATCGTCGGCCGCAAGCCCAAAACCCTCACCTTCGCGCAATCCGCGGCACTGCCGCTGACCGGGCTGACCGCCTGGGAGATGCTGTTCGAGCGCTTCAAAATTCCGCGCGACCAATCCGTCGGCGGCAATCTCCTCATCATCGGCGGCGCCGGCGGCGTCGGCTCGATCGCCATTCAGCTGGCGGCGGAACTGACTGATCTTACCGTCATCGCCACGGCCTCGCGGCCGGAGACGGAAGAATGGTGCAAATCGCTGGGCGCGCATCATGTCATCAGCCATCGCCAGGACATGGCAAAGCAACTTGCAGTGCTGGATCTCGCGCAGCCCGACTATATTTTTTGCACCACGCATGAAGAAGCGCATTGGACGGAGATGACCCGGCTGGTGGCGCCGGATGGGGCGATCGGCATTCTGGAACGCGGCGCGCCGCTCAGCATCTCCTCACTCTGGGAAAAATCCGCCTCGATCCACACCGAATATGTTTTCGCGCGCGGCATGCAGAAATCCAAAAACATCAGCGTCCAGCACCGCACGCTGGAGGCGATCGCGCATCTGGTCGATAACGGCACATTGCGCACGACGATGACGGAAAATTTCGGCGCCATCAACGCAACCAATCTGAAGCGCGCCCACGCCGCCATCGAGGCCGGTACGGCACGCGGCAAGATGGTCCTCGAAGGGTTCACGAATTGATCAGGAAGCCGCTTGGAAAATCCGGACTGACGCTGCCGCCGATCATGTTCGGCGCCAATGTGTTCGGCTGGAGCCTGGATGAGGCTGCCGGTTTCAAAATACTCGATGCGCTTGTCGGATCCGGGCTGGATGCGATCGACACGGCGGATGTCTACACGCGGTTTCTGCCCGGACATGTCGGCGGCGAGTCGGAGACCATTATCGGCGCCTGGCTGAAAGGCCGCGGTAACCGCGACAAGGTTATCATCGCGACCAAATGCGGAATGGATATGGGGGACGGTAAAACGGGTCTGTCCAAAGCCTGGATCACGGCGGCGGTGGAGGATTCCCTGAAGCGGCTGCAAACCGATTATATCGACCTCTACCAGGCGCATCGTGATGATGCCGAAACACCGCTGGAAGAAACGCTGGAGGCATTCGCCGGGCTGATCGCCGCGGGCAAGGTGCGGGCCATCGGCGCTTCCAACTTTTCCGCTGCCCGGCTGTCCGAAGCGCTGGAGGTGAGCAAGCGGCACGGGCTGCCGAGATATGAATCGCTGCAGCCCGAATATAATCTGGTGGCGCGTGCCGGATTTGAGTCCGAGCTGGAGCCGCTTTGCCTCGCCGAAGATATCGGCGTGATCAATTACTACAGCCTCGCGGCTGGGTTTCTCACCGGCAAATACAAAAGCGAATCCGACCTCGCCAGCCACCAGGCCAGGGGCGGTTCCGTCAAGCGATATCTGAACCCCAAAGGACTTGCAGTGGTCGACGCGCTGCGCGAACAGGCAGCGCGGCTGAACGCAACGCCGGCGCAGGTAGCACTTGCCTGGCTGATCGCCCGGCCGAGCATCACCGCCCCCATCGCCAGCGCCACCAGCCTGACGCAGCTGGAGGATCTGGTGAAGGCGGCGGCGCTGCAATTGGACGGCCAGGTCATCGCGGCCCTGGACGACGCCAGCGCCTGAAATGCCCGATCGGCTGAAACAGTTGAAACCGGATGCCGGCCGGCGCTATCTGCTGGCGGTGCGCGCCGGCGAAGAGTCGCTGCACCGCAACTGGATCGATGCGAATAGCGAACGACATTTTGATCTTCTGGTATCCTATTTCGGAAACGTCGGCGGCGAATACAGCGATGATGGCGAATACTACCATGTCATGACCGGGCCGCCCTGGCCGGCTTATCATGAGATCATGCGGAACAATCCGCATTTGCGCGAAAAATACGACTATGTCTGCTTCGCCGATGACGATCTCGCGGCGCCGGCTTCGGTTTGGAATGCATTGTTCATATGCTGTGATCGCCATGGGTTCGATCTGGCGCAGCCGGCGATCAACGGGCCGATCTCCTACCCCATCACCGCGCCGGTTGCCGGGCTCCGTTACCGGCGCACCAGTTTTGTCGAAAACATGTGCCCGGTATTCTCGAGAAGGGCGCTCGCGGTTTGCCATGCGACCTTCGGCGATAGTTTTTCCGGCTGGGGCATCAGCCATATCTGGCCAAGACTGCTTGCGAAAAACGGGAGCAGGCTCGCGATCATCGATTCCGTTTGCGTAACGCATACCAGGGCGCTACGCACAGGGTCACTTTACAAGCTGCTGGAAACAAGCGGCGTCGATCCCACCTCGGAGAGGAACCAGGTGATGGCAAACCATGGAATCGAGAAAGCCGATATAAGGGAGCTGTCACGAGTCCACATCAACATATGGCAGGCGATTTTATACCGGCTGAAGCCGAAATCGAGCTTAACCTAAGCCCTGTACCGCTTTCAAAACATCCGCCGCATGGCCATCAACCTTTACCTTCGGCCAGATTTTGGCGATCTTTCCAGTCTTGTCGACCAGCACCGTTGAGCGTTCGATGCCCATGTATTTTTTGCCGTACATCGATTTTTCCTGCCAGGCGCCATAGGCCTCGATGGTCTTCGCCTCCGGGTCGGAAGCCAGCGGAAAAGTAAGATTATACTTGGCGGCGAATTTTTCGATCGGCGGCATCTTGTCTTTCGACACCCCAATCACCGTAACCCCGACCTTCCCAAGCTGCGGCAAAGCTTCCTCAAAAGCGCAAGCCTCCTTGGTGCAACCCGGCGTGTCGGCGCGAGGGTAGAAATACAGCACGAAGGGCTTGCCCTTCAGCGACGCCAGGGAGACGGTGCGCCCACCCGAAGCGGGTAACGAGAAATCCGGCGCTTTACCGCCTTCAGAAATACTCATAAAATTTGTCTCCCAAGTTAAAAATAAACAGTTCTTTTGTGAAAAAAAGAACCAAAAAACTTTTGTCAATCTGGGGCATGGGCTCTGTCGCCGTCACAGCCCATGCCGCAGAGTAACAGAAGTTTTTTGCGCCGCTTTTTTCAAAAAAGCGGCTACTTACTTATATTACGCATGAAACAATCATGCACGTCGTCTTCGGCTTGCGCCATGGTGGCGCGCAGTTCGGCGAGGCTGCCGGTGCCGGTGGCGCGCAGCAGCGGCGCCAGCATGGTGGGTGGCGGGTCGATGTCCTGGTCGCGCAGGCCGGTGATGCGGTCGATGCCCTGGATAGTGCGCCACAGGAAATCGGCATCCTGCAGCAAGGTTGAGTCGGATTTCGAAAGATGTCCGGCGCTTTGCAGGGCTCGCAAGGCCTGCGCGGTATTGGCGCGGAAGAGGTCCGGCTGCGCGGGGCCATGGATCAGTTGCAGGGCTTCGGCAATGAAGGCGAGCTCGATCATGCCGCCTTTGCGATATTTCACATCCCAGGGGCCGGCGGGCGCGATTTCGGCGTTCAGCTTAGTCAGCATCGCATGCGTTTCGCTGCGGATCGTGGCGGCCTCCTGGCTGCGGGTCAGCGCCAGGAGGATTTCACCGGCGAGGATGGCCTGAAAGCCGGGCGTTGCGGTGAGGACGCGCGAACGGGTGAGGGCGAGGCGTTCCCAGACCCAGGATTCCGCCGCGTGGTAGCGCCGGAAGGCGGCCAGGGACACCGCGACCGGCCCCTGATTGCCGGATGGCCGCAGCCGCATATCCACTTTGTAGATCGGCCCTTCCGGGCCCTGCGCGGTCAGGGCGCCGGTCAGCGCATGGGCGAGGCGGACGAAATATTGCGTGGGTGCACTGTCCAGTTTCGCGTGATCGTAGATCAGCATCAGGTCGAGGTCGGAGCCCGCCAGCATTTCGTTTCCCCCGGCTTTGCCAAGCGCCACGACGCCGAATTTCATGCCCTTGATGCGGCCATAGCGGGTTTCATGCTGGGTGATGATCCGCGGCAACAACAGGCCGATGGCCGCTGCCGCCAGATTGCTGCGCAGCCTGCCCGCCTCATCCGCGTCGAGCCTGGCTTCCAAGGTGGCGACGGAGAGATGAAATTCCTCACGCCGGACAAAGCGCCGGGTGATGTCGACGGCTTCTTCCAGGTCGCCGGCCTCCTTTAGCAGGCGGCGCAGAATCGGTTTGGGGGCGGCAAAGCGCGCGGCCGGGGCCAGCAAGGCTTCCAGCGCCTGCGCGTCCTGCGCCAGATGCTCCGCCAGCGCCGGGGCGGCGCCCAGCACGGCCGCCAGCCGGCCCAGCAGCGCCGGGTTGTGCTGGAACAGCGAGAGCAGCTGAATGCCGGCGCGCTGCCGGGAGATCAGCGTATCGAAGCGAATGAATGCCCGGTCCGGATCCGCCTGCCGGGCGAGGGCGGCCAGCAGAGCCGGGCGCAGCGATTCCAGCAGTTCGCGCGCACGCTCGGAACGCAGGGCCGGCACGTCGCCATTGGCCCAGGCCCGCAGACGCTCGGCGACATGCTGCGCATCGGTAAAGCCGAGGGCAATGAGCCTGGCGGTGAAAGCTTCCGGCGCCTTGCCCGCGGCGCCCGGGTCGATGCCGGCATGGTCCTCCCCGGCATCGAAAAACGCCGCGAAATGTCCTTGCACGCGCTCCAGCAATTTCGGGAAGGTTTTCAGAAAATCCGGCTCGCCGAGAAAAATGGCGAAGGCGCGTAGTCCCGCCTCGGTATTGGGTAGCGCGTGGGTCTGGCGGTCGGCGACCATTTGCAGGCGGTGCTCGACCTTGCGCAGCGTCTGGTAGGCAACGCCAAGCTCCTTGGCAGCCTGGGCCGGCAGATGCTTTGCCTTGGCCAAAGCCGGCAGCGCCTTCATGGTTTCCGGGATTCGCAAATCCGGGTCCTGGCCGCCCCATACCAGGCTCAGCGTCTGGACGATGAATTCGATTTCGCGAATGCCGCCACGGCCGAGCTTCACGTCATGTCCCAGCAGCGAATTCGGCCCGGCAGGGCTGGTGGCATCCTCACGGATGTCGATCTGCCGCTTCATGCCGTGAATATCGGCGATCGCTGCAAAATCCAGATGCTTGCGCCAGATGAAGGGCCGGATGGCGAGCAGGAATTTTGCACCCAACGTCACGTCGCCGGCGATCGGCCGGGCTTTGGAAAACGCCGCGCGTTCCCAGGTGCGGCCCTGGCTTTCGTAATAGCTGAGTGCCGCCGGCAGCGAGACCACCGCCGGTGTCGCCGCAGGGTTTGGCCGCAGCCGTAAATCCACCCGAAAAACATAGCCGTTTTCGTCGCGGTCACTAAGTAGACTAACGAGATCGCGCGCTAATCTTGCCATGACGGGTTGCGCTTGCGCGGGATAAACGGGATTCTCCGGGTCATAGAGTAGAACGAGGTCAATATCGGACGAATAGTTGAGTTCTCCGGCGCCGAGCTTGCCGAGCGCCAAAGCGACAAAACCGCTGTTCTGGCTGGGCTGCGAGGGCGCGGGCAGTTTGATAATTTTGCGGTCATGCAGTTCGCGCAGCAGAAAGTTGATGGTGACGCCAAGCGCGCCGGCCGCCAGGCCGGAGAGCGCCGCCGTGACCTCGGCCAGGTTCCACATGCCGCCGATATCGGCAATCGCGATCGTCAGCGCGGCGCGGCGCTTGGCCACCCGCAGCGCCCGCATCAGCAGATGCCGGGTGGTGCGCAGCGGCAGCAGCTGCAGCTCGCGCATCACCGAGTCGAAAGTGACATCCGGGCCTTTTACGATGGCGCCGATCAGCGTGCCGGGTTCTGCCAGCGCCAGGTCGGCGAGGTAGGGGGCATTGCCGCCGAGCGCTGCGAGCAGAGCAGTACCTTCCGCAGTTTTGGCGAAGCGCCGCCCCGCCCCGCCCAGTGCGACGAATCGCTCCGCCAGCCTTGCCGCCGCCTCCGGTTCAGCCGGCGGCGGGAATTTTTGGGACAGGTTCGACTCGGGCGTCATTTGCGGCACAAGACAGGATGAAGCGGCTCGCCGGTCAAGCGGGGCGGACGATTGGCGGGTTCCTACATCTGCTGGGCATGTTCCTCATCACGTTGTTCCTGGTGCTGGCATTGCTGCTGGGCGGGCTGGCGTTCCGGCTCTCACACGGGCCGCTGCAAATTCCCTGGATCACGACGCTGCTGGCAAATGCGGTGTCGGGCGAGGATATCGACATCAATGTCGGCTCGGCGGCGCTGGGCTGGAGCGGTTATAAAAAAGGCGGCGGCGCGCCTTTGTACCTGCAGCTGGGCAGAATCACCGTGCGCAATACCAGCGGCGCGCAGCTGGCGGCCATACCGGATGCCAGGCTGGAGCTGACCCCTGCCGAGTTTTTCAGCAAGGATGCGACGGTTTACGTCAACAGCACCGATGCCCGTTTCGCCGGCGCCGATGTGCCGGTCTCGATGCTGGCCGGTATTCACCTCGGCCGCAGCTTCACGCTCACCGAGGCCAATTTATGGGTAACCCTCGGGGCCGGCGGGCTTGGGCCTCCGGGGATGGCCTGGCCGCTGTCCGGGGCTAAATTCCTGGTTCACTTCACGCCGAAAAACGTGACGCTGACGGATGGCCAGTTCAGCCTGACGCCAATCGGCGGCAGCGCCCCGGTACTCCGCGTGTCCGGCGCCGCGCATCGTGACAAGTTCTGGCAAGGCACGCTCAATATTACCGGCAATGCCGTGCAGGCGCAGGACCTGCCGCATTACTGGCCCTTGCAACTGGTGCCGCAAACCCGTGACTGGGTGACGAAAAATATCATCGCCGGCACCGCGGATGCGCCGAACTTCACCTTCACCTTCAGCGCGTCGCGCCACCTCGCCAACCTGACGCTGAAGAACGCCTCGGGCAGTTTCAAAGCCCAGGATCTCACCCTGACCTGGTTGCCGGGCGCCCAGCCGATAACGGATCTGTCCGGCAGCCTTGCGCTAACCGATCCCGACAATATTGAGATCGCCGCCGATCACGGCGCACTTGGCGGCATTACCCTGACCGGGGCCAGCATGCATATCGCCGGCGTCGCGCAACGTGACCAGACCGGCACGCTGCATATTCCGGTCAGTGGCAGCATCCCCAGCGCCTTCGCGGTGCTTGGCGCGCCGCCTCTGGAATTGCTGAAAACCATGCCGCAGCCGGTGTTGGGCGCCACCGGCGACATGACCGGCGCAATCGACATGGTGCTGCCGTTCAAGAACAAACTCACCATCGATGACGTCGCGCTGAAAGTGGCGGCGAAGTTGACGAATGTGCTGGTTCCGCTGCCGGTCGAACATTTGTCGCTGCGGCAGGGCGCGCTGAATATCAACGTCACCACCAAGGGGCTCGATGTGGCAGGCTCGGCGATGCTCGCCGGCGAGCCGGCCCGCATCACCAGCTCGGCGCTGTTCGGACCGGGCAGTTTCAAGTTCGAGATGAAAAGCGCGATCACCGCCAGGACATTGTCCTCGTTCGGGCTGAATCCGGATGCGGCGCTCACCGGCGCGGTGCCGCTGGATGTGCGGATCGGCACCACGCCATCGCTGTCGCGCAGCCTGACGGTCAGCGGCGACCTGACGCCGGTTGCCATAACGCTGCCGGTCTTCGGCTGGAGCAAAGCGGTGGGCACGCCTGGAAAATTTGAATTTTCGGCCAGCATCGAAGGGCAGAATTTCACCGGTATCAGCCGGATCGTCACCATCGATGCCTGGGCACCCGGGCTCGATATCGAAAGCCAGGCGTCGGCGGGCGGGATCAATCTCGGTCATGTTCAGATCGGCAATACCGAGGGCGCCGGCAGAATTGTCCTGCCGGCGCGCAAGGGTGACCCATGGCGGTTCGATTTCTTCGGCAACATGCTGGATGCTTCCTCGGCGATAAACCCGCCGAAATCGGTAACGCCGAAGCCGGTGGCTGAGCTTACCGCGCCGGCGGCACCGGCGGCACCGGCGGCACCGGCCGCACCGGCCGCACCGCAAAGCGCGATGGCCGGGAACCCGCAACCGCCATCCGGAATTCCGTGGCGCGCGACGGCGCATTTCGACCATTTGCTGCTGGCGAAAGCGCCGGCATCCGAGCTCGGCAATTTCGATTTTGAAGGCGACGGCGAGGGCAGCTCGGTGTTCGATGCCACGGCCACCGGCATGCTTGTTTCCGGCCAGCCGGTTAATCTCTCCATTCAGGCGGTGCCGGGCACGCAGCCGGGCGACCAGGAGCAGCTGCAGCTGAAAACAGCGGATGGCGGGGAGCTGTTGCGCGCCATTGGCGCCTATAGCCAGCTAAGCGGCGGCAATCTGGATTTCGACGCCAGCTACGGCACCGGTATTTTGCTTTCCGGCAAAACCACGCTGACGAATTTCCGTTTACTCAAGGCCCCCGCGGTAGCGAAACTGCTGGAAGCGATCACGGTCTTCGGCATCCCGGATGCGACATCGGGCCCCGGCATGCCGTTCAAAAAACTCATTGCCCCCTTCAGTCTCGAGGGCGGCGTGATGACCTTGAAGAGCGCCCGCGCCTACGCGGCCACCCTGGGCTTCACGGCTTCGGGGACAGTCGATCTCAACGCCGGCGTCTACGATATTCACGGCACCGTGGTGCCGGCCTACGGGTTGAACGCGTTACCGGGGAAAATACCGCTGATCGGCAGATTGTTCAGCCCCGAGAAGGGCGGCGGGCTGTTCGCCATGCGCTACAGCATGACCGGCACCACCGCCAATCCGAAAATTTCGGTCAACCCGCTCTCTGCGCTAACCCCCGGATTTTTGCGCGAGATTTTCGGGATAGGACATGAGCTGGAGAAGAAGTAGCGCCAAGGCATTCAGCTGGCGCAACCCATGCCTCAGATTAAAAAAGTTTTTTGGTTCGCGGGCGGCCAGCCTTTTTTTCAAAAAAGAACTGCTTGTCTTGCCTTCAGGCTGTCGTGTCGATTTTGACGCCGGCGGGTGCGGGCGCCTTGGCAACGACGACCATGGCGGGGCGCAGCAAGCGGCCATTGAGAAGCCAGGACTGGCTCCAGGCCTGCAGCACGGTGCCGGGCGGGTGTTCGGTGGATTCCTGTTCGGCCATGGCCTGGTGGAAATTGGCGTCGAAGGCAGCGCCGGTGGGATCGGTGCGGGTGATATGGTTGCGTTCCAGAAGGGCGACGAAAGAGCGTTCGATGCCCTCAAAACCATCGCGCATTTTGGTGACGATTTCGGGTTCGGATTCGGTGCGCTTCGGCAGGCTGTCGATGCCGCGCTTCAGGTTTTCGGCGGCTTCGACGACGTCCTTGGCGAATTTCTGCACGGCGTAGAGCCGGGCTTCCTCGACCTCGCGTTTGGTGCGGGCGCGCAGATTGGCCATTTCGGCTTCCGAGCGCAGCCATTTATCCTTGGTTTCCTGCAATTCGGCTTCCAGCGCCTGAATACGGCCGGCGGCTTCGTGCATCAGGGATTCGGGCGTGGTTTCCGGGGGCTCGGCCGGGGCCGGCTCAGGGTGTTGTTCGGTCATGGCGTGGAATTAGGGCAGGCAGGCGCTCGAGACAAGGGTAGCGGCCATGTTCTGTCGGTTGATCAGCGATCAGCTGGGGACGGAGGGGTTCCAGGCGCGCCAGGTTCCCATGGCGACGGATTCCGAGCTGCCGGCATCTGCCGCCGCCTGGGCGACGCGATCGGCATGGCGGAGTGCGGCGCCGGCATGGCGGATCAGCGTTGCCGCATCTTCGGTTTTGTTCGGCCAGCGCGCCGCCAGCCCGACCGAGATGCAGGGCTGGCCAGGCAGGGCGGCCGGCAGGCGCTGGCAGAAGCGGGCGGCGCGTTCGGCGCCGGTGAGGTCGTCCATGCCATCGCACCATAAAGCAAAAGTGGTGGCGTCCAGCCGGCCCAGCAAATCGGTTGGGCGGATGATATCACGCAGTTCTTCGGCGAGGCGCGTGGCCACGGCATTGCGGCCAATCGGCTTGGTGCGGCTGAAGCCGAGCAACAGCAGCGTGCCGGGCAGGCCTTCCACGTCCAGCCGGTCGAACCGGCGGCCGGCTTCATCGGCAAAACTGGCGGCGGACCACAGGCCGGTTTGCGGGTCAAGTGCTGCTTTGCTGCGTTCTTCCTCCGGCCTCAGGGCCCGCAATTCCGGCGCCTCCAGGTCGATCAGCAGGCCGTAGGCGCCATCGGAATCGCCGTTCCTGTGGATAGCGGCGTCACCGGCGAACTTGGGCGCCAGGAAGAGCTGGTAATTGCCCTGGGTGCCGTCTGCCCGCTGCAGCGCCACCACGCCGCGCCATTCGGCGTTACGGTTGTAGATGGCAGCGAAGATGGCGCTGAAACTCGCGGGGCCGGTCTCACAAGCTGAGGGCAATGCGAACAGGTCGGAAAGGCTCTGCCCAACCAGGTTCTGCGCGGCATAACCGAGCACATCGGCCCGGCCGAAGGCCGTGAACCGGCCGGCGATATCGATCTCAAAAGCCAGATCCGCCAGCATGGCGGCGATATTCAGCCAATGGTCCCCGGTTCGGGGAAGCGGCGAGGGGAGCGAGGTCATGCGGGTAATCCTACGCATAACGGGTAAAGAGCCGGTTACTTCGGGAGCATCTCCGAGGGCGCCGCGGGGCCGGTGCGTTGACAGTTTGCGCGCGCCCCACGCATGGTCCGCCGCGTTTACGTAACTGATGGATGACCGATGACCAGCACTTCCACTCCCCCCAGCCTGCAAGCGGCCATTGCCGCCGCCTGGGAGCGCCGTGCCGCGCTTAGCCCCGGAACCTTGGGCGCCGATCGCGATGCCGTGGAAGCAGCGCTGGAGCTGCTGGATTCCGGCGCCGCCAGGGTGGCGGAACCCGGTGCCGATGGCTGGACCGTGCATCAATGGCTGAAGCAGGCGGTGCTGCTGTCGTTCCGGCTGTATGCGAATGCGCCGATGGGGGGCGCCGGCGGCGCGCCGGTGTTCGATAAGGTGGCCATGAAATTCGCCGATTGGAGCGCTGACCGGTTTGGCGCCTCCGGCATTCGCGCGGTGCCAGGCGCCGTGGTGCGGCGCTCCGCCTATATCGCCCCCGGCGTGGTGCTGATGCCCTGCTTTATCAATGTCGGCGCCCGCGTCGCCGAGGGCAGTATGATCGACACCTGGTCCACCGTCGGCTCCTGCGCGCAGGTCGGCAAAAATTGTCATATCAGCGGCGGCGTCGGCCTCGGCGGCGTGCTGGAACCGCTACAGGCGGAGCCGGTCATCATCGAGGATGATTGCTTCATCGGGGCGCGCTCGGAAGTGGCCGAAGGCGTGATCGTCGAGCGTGGTGCAGTGCTCGCGATGGGCGTGTTCATCGGCGCCTCGACGAAAATCATCGACCGCAATACCGGCGAGATTTTTTCCGGCCGCGTGCCGGCATATTCGGTGGTCGTTCCAGGCACCCTCCCGGGCAAGCCGCTGCCGGACGGCACACCGGGACCGGGCCTGGCCTGCGCCGTGATCGTCAAGCGCGTGGATGCGCAGACGCGCAGCAAAACCTCCATCAACGATCTGCTGCGTGCATGACCCTGACCGCCACCGATCCGCTATTGCTTGCCCAGGCCCTCATGCGCTGCCGTTCGGTAACGCCGGCCGATGGCGGCGCGCAGCTGGTGCTGGCCGCCGAGCTGGAGCGGCTGGGCTTCGCTGTCACCCGGCTGCGCTTCGGCAATATCGATAATCTGTTCGCCGAGCGCGGGACTTCGGGGCCGCATCTATGCTTCGCCGGCCATACCGATGTGGTGCCGACGGGGCCGACCGAAAAATGGCGCTACGATCCATTCGGCGGGATTGTCGAGGACGGCGTTCTGTACGGCCGCGGCGCCTGCGACATGAAGGGCGCGATCGCCGCCTTCATCGCCGCCGCCGCCAATACCGAACAGGCCACGGGCCGCATTTCGCTGCTGATCACCGGCGATGAAGAGGGCGATGCCACCGACGGCACGGTGAAAATGCTGGAATGGGCACAGGCCAATGGCAAGATTCCGGATTTTTGCATCGTCGGCGAGCCCACCAGCAAGGTTCAGCTTGGCGATACCGTCAAAATCGGCCGACGGGGCAGCCTGAACGCGCGCATCACCGTCACCGGCCGGCAGGGCCATGCGGCCTATCCGCAGCTTGCCGATAACCCGATCCACCGGCTGGTCCCCGCACTCGCCGTGCTAGCGGCGCACCGTCTGGATGTCGGCACCGAATGGTTCGAGCCCTCATCCCTGCAGATCACCAGCGTCGATGTCGGCAATACGGCCAGCAATGTGATCCCGGCCGAGGCGACGGCCAAGCTCAACATCCGCTTCAACGATTTGCATAGCGAAGCCTCGCTGACCGCATGGCTGCGGGAGACTCTGGATAATTTCGCGCCAAACGCCGATCTCGCGGTGAAATGTTCGGGCGAGGCGTTCCTGACCAAACCTGGAGAAGCCACGGCGAAACTGACCGGCGCCATCGAACGCGTCACCGGCATCGCGCCGGAATTGGATACCGGCGGGGGCACCTCCGACGCGCGGTTCATTTCGCGCTATTGCCCGGTGGCGGAATTCGGCCTGGTCGGCATCACCATGCATCAGTCCGATGAATGCGTCGCGGTGTCCGAAATCCGCAAGCTCTCCGGCATTTATAAATCCGTCATCGAAAGCTTTTTGCAATGATCCGGCCAAAATCGATGATGCCGGTGCGGCCCGGCCAGGGCAGTATTCTGCGCGGCATTTTTCTGCTGGCGCGCGGCCGCAAATCCGGCATCGCCGAATTCGCCAATACCAGCGACGCGCTATCCGCCTCGCTGGCGCCGCTGATTGCATTCCCGATTGTCGGCGCCGGCATCATCGCCTTTGACGGGCAGCCGAAACTGGCGGCGATCGCGGTGCTGTCGCGGGTATCGGGCGTGCTGGCGCTGCCGGTGATCACCCATGCCTATGCCAAACTGATGGGCCGCGAGCATTCCTGGCTGCGCACCGCGACCGCGCTCAACTGGTCGTTCTGGCTGCTGATCCCGCTGCTGGTCCTGACCGCCTTTATCGGCGCGGCGCTGGTGACGGCCGGCATACCGCAGATCAGGGCCGAGGAAAGCGTTATCGTCCTGCTCGGCGCCTACATGCTTTGGCTGCACTGGTTCACGGTGCGCACCGGCCTCAACATATCCGTGCTGCGGGCCGTGGGGCTGGTGGTCATTAGCAATTTCGTCATCGGCTTGCTGACCTTCGGGCCCGATCTTGCGGATTTTCTGATGCAGAAAACCGGCGGATCCGGTCTGTAGAAAAACTTCTTTCGAAACCAGTTCGTTTCGAAAAAATAATTAAATTGGCTGGCCGGGAAACGCGGGTCACAAGCTGACGCGGCCGTGAGCGCGACACCTCCATGACCATGGCCTGCATCGCCGGCGGCATCCAAAATATTTCGAATCTCCTGAAATTTTAAAACTTTCTCAACACTCTAACATTATGAGCGGTCGGCAAGGGCCGGTACGCGGCCTGCTGCTTTGAATCAGGGATGTAGAGAGTGGACAGTGAACGAGTATTTTTTGGTAGGCGTTTTTCTGCGGCCGCGCTGGCCTTTGCAAGCGGTGTTTCTGTAGGCGCCGGTTGCGCCCGATCCCGGTCACGCGCCGCGCTGCCGGCTTGGCCGGCGGCGCTGAGCCATAACGCAGGAATTCAAAAATGAGCGTCAGAACCAGCCTCGGTCTTGCCTGCACCGCGATTGTGAGTGTGGCGCTGGCGCCCTGCGCCCGGGCGCAGGAGATAAATTATGGCGCGCTGTCGGCGATGTTCGGCGAGCCGGTCACGACCTCGGCGACCGGTTCACCGCAAAAGGCCAGCCAGACGCCCGCGAATTTGCAGATCATCACCGCCGACGACATCCGGCGGTCCGGGGCAACCGATATTCCGGATATTCTTCGCTATTACGCCGGCATCGACGTTCGGACCGAAGGCGCGCTGGATAATGATGTTTCAATCCGCGGCTATGGTCAGCCCTATAATCCGCGTCTGCTGGTATTGATCAACGGCAGGCAGGTCTATCTCGACGACTATGGCTATACCGCCTGGCAAAACCTGCCGGTGCAGTTGGCCGATATCCGGCAGATCGAAATCGTGCGCGGGCCGGCCTCAGCGTTGTTCGGCTTCAACGCCGCCAGCGGCGTGATCAACATCATTACCTACGATCCGCTGTTCGATAAGACCAATGTACTGAATTTTGGCATCGGCACCCACGGCACCTATACCGGCTCGCTGGTCAGCACGCTGAACGAGCCTGGAAAAGGCGGCATCACCGTGCAGCTTGGCGGCATCAAAACCGATGAATTCAACCAATCGGCAATAAGCTATAGCCCGCCGCCGGATGCCAGCCGTCCCTATGCCGGAAACTACGCGGTGGATGCGCGTTTTAAGCCTACAGACAATACCGAAGTCACCCTGGAAACCACGAAAAGCGTTTCGAATGCATCCTATGAGGGGTCGATCTTTAACTACTCTACCCAGTCCTATCGAATTGAATCCTATAAAGCCGGTATTTCCGCAGACACGCAGCTCGGTCTGATCAGCCTGCTGGGCTACACCAATGAAGCGGAAACCACCTACCACAGCAGCGCCAGCAGCACCCCGGAAAACGACAATAACCAGATCTACGTCATTCAACTGAACGATCTGTTCAAGATTGCGAATGCGCACGCCATTCGGCTGGGACTGGAATACCGCAATAACCGGGGCTCGGGCCTGCTGTTCGCAGGCACGTTGCATTACAATAATTTTGCCGCCGACGCGATGTGGAACTGGCAGATCAGCCCAAGCCTTTCCTTCACCGCGGCCGGACGCATCGATCACCTGGAAATCGAACGCGACGACCCTTTAAGTTCCGCCGACATCTATACGCCGGCTGACTACAATGCTTCGAACTTCACCACGCCGAGCTATAATGTCGGCGTGGTCTGGCAGCCCACGGCAAATGACACATTTCGCTTTCTGACCGGCCGCGCCGTGCAGGCGCCGAGCCTTCTGGATCTGGGGTTCGATATCCAGATTCCCGAAGGACCCATTTCCGTTGTCGTTGCGGGCAATCCCAATCTGAAACCCTCGATCAGCACCAACTACGAAATCGATTATGACCGGCAAATCTCGCCGATCCACTCCATTCTGCGGACCGCCATATATTATAACATCTCGCAAGACTTCATGGCGAACGCTTCGGGCTTGCCGGGCCACTTCGCCGATGGGGCCTACCAGTTCTACAGTGAGAATACCGGCAACGGCCAGGCCGCCGGCGGCGAGATGGGTTTGAGCGGTTCCAATGACGCCGGGTTCCGCTGGAACGCGTCCTATTCCCTGGTCTCAGTTCGAAACAAAACGCCGTTCGGGCCACCCAGCGCGCCGGCAAATTTCAACAACGCCACGCCCACCAGCGCAATCGATTTCGGCGGCGGCTATTCCTGGCACCAATGGGAAACGGATGCAGAAGCGCATTGGCAATCCAATTACGAAAATAATATCTACAGCGCCACGGCGACCGGCACCGTGTACACCCCGGTCGCGGTCGCCAATTACATCACGGCCAGCGCGCGCATCGGCTACACGGTGAACAGTCACGTCATTCTGGCGGTAGCGGGCCAGGCCCTCACCCAGGCGAACCAAAACGGCTTCGGCGCGCCGCAACCGTATCGCCGGGTGCTATTCTCCGCCACGTTCACTTATTGAAGCAGGGCAAAATGAAACGAGTGTTGGATGCTTTCCGGCCGCGGCGTTCTTTCAAAAAATGCATTGGTTTAACGGGATATTTGATGACCCCACCGAAAAATAAGACGGTGCCGGTCAGTCGCACCGGGCGTTTCATCGCCATGGGCATGGCCGTCGCCGGACTGCTTCCGCTGCCGGCGCATGCCGCGGTGAGTGCGAAGGATATTCAGGTCGTCGCCCGGGTTCTCGGGTTCACCACGACCCCGCTTACCGGCAATGTCAAAATGGGAATCGTCTATGATGCCGCAAATGCCGGCTCGGCGGCGGATGAACAGGCATTGCTCGGCATATTGGGCTCCGGCCTTACCGTCGGCGCCCTGACCCTGATCCCGGTCCCGATCACGATCGACAAGCTCGGCTCCACGCCGGCGGGTTTCCTGTTCCTGACCGCAGGTCTCGGCGCCGAAGCGGCGAAGGTTGGAAGCCAGGCCAACGCCGCCAAGCTGCTCTGCATCACCAACGACCTTGCCGCGACCCAGGCCGGAAGCTGCGCTGTCACCGTGCAGACGGCAAACGGCGTGCAGATCACCGTCAACAAGGCTGCCGCGCAGAGCAGCGGGGTCGCTTTCGCATCCGCCTTCATGCTGATGATCACGGAAATCTGAGCCCGTGTCCGGCTCAGGAAAACCCCGATGAAATTTCCAAAATTCGCCGACGTCCCATTGATTTTCAAGGTCGGCCTGCCGCCGGCCTTCGCTTTGGCCATGCTCGCCGCTTTGGTTGCGAGCAATTTGTGGTCACAACGCCAGGATGGCAATGTCTTGAGCGGTATCATCCAGAACGATGCGCTGCAGAACCGGATTTCCGGCGATGCCGCGCACATCACCGCCGCCAATGGCGCGCTCTATATCCTGATGACCAAACAGGCCGCCGGCGCTTCGGCCGCCTCCAGCCAGCAGGCCGTGAGCGATGTGCTGGCGCAGATCGATGCGGTGAAAGCGGATCTGCAACAACTCTCCGGCACGCTGCCCCCCGCGCAGCGCGCCGATTTCGAGAGTCTGGTCAAAAAACTCGGCAATTATCGCGGCGGCGTTCAGGTGGTCGGCTCGATGCTGGGGATCGATTTCAATTCCGCCGCCTCGTTTCTGCAGCCATTTGAGGTCACCTACCGGCAGATGACCGCAACGCTGAATGCCGCCTCGGGCCAGGTCACTGCAGCCTCGGTGGCACGCGCCGATGCCAGCAAGCGGGCGGCAAGATCGACCGCTGCCTGGATCATTGCCTTCGCCGCCGCCACGCTGGTGCTCGTTGCGGCTGTCGCCGGCATTATCATTCTTGCCGTGCAACGGACCGTCCGGGACATCTCGCAGGCGACGGAACGCCTTGCCAGAGGTGATAACGATCTCGATCTGGCACGGCTCGAACGCCGCGACGAGTTCGGTGCGATCGTGCACTCGCTTGCCGTGTTCCGGGAAAATCAGCTTCGCATGATCACCATGCGCCAGGAGCAGGAGGCGATGGAAGTCCGCGAGCAGGCCTCGCGGCACGCCCAGGAGCAGCAGAACGAGCAGGCCCGCCAGCAGCAACAGATCGTGGTTTCCAATCTTGCGGCCGCATTGGAGTGTCTTGCCGACGGCGATTTGCGGCACGCCATCACCGACGCTTTCCCCGAGGGCTATGAGAAATTGCGTCTGGATTTCAACGCCTCCATCGCCAAGCTGGCCGAAGCCATGGCGGCGATAAGCAGCGCAGTCGCGGCCATGAACAGCGGCAGCAACGAGATCTCGGAAGCGTCTGAAAACCTGTCGCAGCGTACCGAGGAGCAAGCCGCCCGGCTGGAGGAAACCGCCGCCGCGATCGACGAGATTGCCGCCATGGTCCGCAAAACCGCCGCCGCCGCCGCGCAAGTATCCGAGGTCGCCGGCAACACCAAAAGCCGTACGGATACTTCGACCAAGGTCGCCAGCCGTGCGCTGGTGGCAATGGAGGAGATCACCAGCTCCTCGCGCGAAATCAACCAGATTGTTGGCATTATCGACGAGATCGCTTTCCAGACCAATCTGCTCGCGCTCAATGCCGGTATCGAGGCTGCCCGCGCCGGCGATGCCGGGCGCGGCTTTGCGGTGGTCGCCACCGAAGTGCGCGCGCTTGCCGGGCGCTCCGCTGATTCCGCCAAGCAGATCAAAACCCTCATCAGCAGTTCCACCAAAAGCGTCGGCCAGGGGGGTGTCCTGGTCGGCGAGATGTCAACCAGTTTGGACGAAATCCTCGCCCGCGTCACCGAAATCAGCGCCCTGGTGTCCGAAATTGCGCTGGCGGCGCAGGAACAGGCGACCAGTCTTGCCACGGTCAACACAGCCGTTAACACCATCGACCAGGTGACACAGCAGAATGCCGCGGTCGCCGAGCAATCCGCCGCCGCCAGCCGCAATCTCGCCGACGAAGCCGGCGGCCTCAAATCTCTGGTCGCCCGCTTCAAAATAGAGGCCGCACCGGACGGCGGCCTGCCGCTCCGCCCGGCGCGCCCCCGCGTAAAAGCCGCTGCCGTTAAAGGCGCGGCGCCGGCAATGGCGCCCCGCGCACTAAAGATTGTGAAGCAGGATAACTGGACCGAGTTTTAGCATATTGACTCGCCCCTCAAAAAGACCGCTCGAGGAACTGCGCGTTTCAGCTGCACAATTTGGGTCGTAGAACCATGAGCCTGCAAAGGAAGGTGGGTTACTTTGTTTGCGGAACCGCCCGGCGGCGCAGCAATATCGTTCGAAGCGCGCGCAGCATCGGCATGCGCAGGTGCCAAAAGCTGCCGAAGATGAAGTCCGCTTCGTCGGGATGAAATATTCCCATGCCCGACCAGGAATACAAAGTGAGTTCACTGGCCCATAGCGCCCGGCCGTCATCAAAAAAATCGACGCGCAAATGGTCGAAATCCCGCCCGAGGATTTCCGCCAGCCGGATCATCTCATCCAGCCGCTCCGGTCTCGGATAAACGAGATTTCGATGTTGCGTGAAATACCAGTCGCGCGCTTCCCATTGCGGCGTGTGGAACGCCCCGTGCCGGGCGTGGCCATGCTCGATAACCGTGGTCTGGATATACGCCGTTTTGCCGTGAAACAGATGCAGTCTGAATTCCGCCGGCGGCCCGCCCGTATCGGTCAACAGCATGCGTTCAATGAACAGTTTGGGCGGCACATCCCAGTACCCCGCCTCCTCCAGATGGACGCCATGGGGCTGCGAAAGCCACGCCGCGGTTGCAGCGCGAATGGCGGGCGCGTCGATGCTTGCCCGATCGGCTATCATGATCACTTGGCCGCAGGCGTGATTGCTCTTGATGACATAGGGCGGCTCGATTGCGTCAAATGGAATATCCGCAGGCGCGCCGATCCATAGAACCGGAACGTGATATGTCTTGCCTACTCTCGCGGCGATAAAATCCCGCACCGCCAGTTTGTCGCAGAGCACCGGAAAAATCGGGTTCGCATCAAACAATTTCCGCCACTGCATTTTTTCCGTGTAGCGGCGCGGCCTGAAGATGTTCGGTTGCCGGCCGTGCTTCGCCAAGTAAATCTTGCGTACCTGGGCGATAGCTTTTTGCCACTGCGCAAGCCTGGCTTTTTGGGTATCGAAAAAATTCTGCATCATGTCCGGTAGGCGTTAGCTTTTATCTCCGGGCTTTTCTATCCCGGCGTGACAGTCTGCGCATAGAGGGTTTTGCCGCTCATATCGATCAGCGCGTAATCGAGCCTGTCGCTGCTCAGCGCAATGGTCATGAAGCCGTGGTTGCTGCTGGTGAAGCCGTCCCTTGTTACCGGGCCGGTGGCGTAGGTCTCGGAGCCGGCGCCGTTGACGACATAGGTGAGGCCTTTGACCGTGGTCGATTGCAGCAAATGATAATGACCGCAAATATAAATCGGCACATTATGCGCGCGCAGGACCGGGTCGATCCGGGCGATCATATCCCCCTGTTCTTTGTCCTGTTCCTTGAACGGCGTGTAGATCGGATGATGGCCGATGACGATTTTCCAGCGCGCTGTGGATTGGCCGAGCGCCTTGTCCAGCCAGGCGACCTGCGCTTGGGTATCCTGGCCGTAAATATCGACCGCGGTTCCCATGTAATAGCTGATGAAAGGCGAGGTATCGAGGTAGAAGAAATCGGCCTTACCGCCATCCGGCAAGGTGACGCTTTCGATGTAATAGCGGGCGGGCAGCTGCCAGCGATGGCTGATATGGGAATAATCCAGCTGTGCCTGCACATTGCCGCGATAGTCATGGTTGCCGAGAATGATTTTCCAGGGCGATTGCAGCGAATCCGCGGTGTAGATTTTCTCGAAGGAAAGATTCCAATACGGATCATGCAACCCGGTGACGCCGTTTTCGTAAAAATTATCCCCCATCGAGACGGTGAACTGGCTGTTAATGGCTGCCGCGGTCTTGCCCATCTGGTCGGCGACACTGGTCTGGAAATCGATGCCGTAGCGGCCCCAGTCGCCGATCAGCACGAACGGCAGCGCCGCCGCGGCGGCCTGCGCCGGCAAGACCGGCAGAACGGCGCCGGCCGTCAGCGTCGCGGTGCTGGTGATCAGGCTGCGGCGGGAAATTTTCATCAGGCGCTCCTATACGCCCCCGCATAACCGATTGCGGCGCTGCTGTCTGCGACAAAACGACGACAGCGCGATGTAGTCGGCCACGCAATTGACACGATAATTTGGCTCCATTAAGAGCATTGGGCTAATTAAGAATAATTCTCATTCTCAATTTCTAGAGGAAGTTTCGACTGATGAAGCGTTTGATTGCCTTGAGTATTCTGGTCGCCGGCCTGGGCGCAACCGAGTTGGCAAATGCCCCGGCGCAGGCGGAAACGCTGACGCTGTACAGCGCGCAGCATTCACAGGTTGACTCCATGCTGACAGCAGAATTCACTAAGCAAACCGGTATTACCGTGCAGGTGCGCGAGGGCGAAGGCCCGGACATCGCCGCACAGATCCTGCAGGAAGGTGCGGACTCCCCCGCCGACGTGTTTTTCACCGAGAATTCGCCCGAGTTGAATCTGCTGGACGAAAAGGGCCTGCTCGCCCCGGTCGACCTGGCGACGTTGAAACAAGTTCCGGCGCAATACAGCGCCGCCGACGGCAACTGGCTCGGCGTGCTGGCGCGCGAGAACGTGCTGGCCTACAACCCCGCGCTGATCAAGGAATCCGCGCTGCCGGCCTCGCTGCTGGACCTCGCCAAACCGGAATGGAAAGGCAAGATCGGCTTTGCGCCGTCTGACGCCGATTTCCTGCCTTTGGTCAGCGCCGTCATCAAGCAATATGGCAAAACCGCAGCTCTGGCCTGGCTGAACGGGCTGAAGGCCAATGGCATCGTGTATCAGGATGATGAGGGCGCGGTTGCCGCCGTCGCCCGCGGCAGTGTCGCCGCCGCCATTATCAACAACTATTACTGGTACCGGCTGGATACTGACCTTGGACCTGCGAAAATCGACAGCAAGGTCTATCACTTCAAAGACGGCGATGTCGGCGGGCTGATCAACATCTCCGGCGCGGCGGTGCTGAAGTCTTCGAAGCACCAGGCGGCGGCGCAGAAATTCCTGGCCTTTCTGGTCAGCGAAAAGGCGCAGCAGATCCTGGGCCAGAGCGATATCGATTATGAATATCCGCTGCGTCCCGGCGTGCCGCCGAATGCCAAGCTCACCCCGTTCAAGGATCTGGCGCCGCCAGCCATCAACGCCTCGCAATTGGGCGACGACCAGGATGCCGGCGCGCTGCTGCAGCAGGCAGGCTTGATCTAAACACCATGCCTGGCATCGCCCTCCTCTCCACACGCGCCTTGCGGCTTCCCAATCCGGGATTGCTGGCGGCAGCCGGCCTCGCTGCCGGGCTGGTGCTGCTGCCGCTCGGCGTGACGCTGGCGGATGCGGCGGGCGCCGGCTGGCAGATGGCCTCAGCACTTCTGCTGCGGCCGCTGGTGGGCGAATTGCTGGTCAACACGCTGCTGCTCATCGCCTGCACCGCTGTTCTATGCGGCGTCATCGGTACGGCAGCTGCCTGGGCGGTGGAGCGGACCGATCTGCCGGGCAAGCGGCTCTGGGGCGTGCTGGCGGTGGTGCCGCTGGCGATTCCGCCCTTCATCACCAGCTACGCCTGGATCTCGCTCGACCCCGGCCTTGAGAACTTTGCCGGCGCTTTGCTGGTGGTCACCGTGTCCTATTACCCGCTGGTCTATCTGCCGGTGGCGGCGGCGCTGCGGGAGATGGATCCGGCGCTGGAGGAAACCGCCCGCTCGCTCGGCAACAGCGTGGGCTCGGTATTTTTGCGGGTGGCGCTGCCGCAACTGCGCCCGGCGCTGCTGGGCGGCATGCTGCTGGTGGCGCTGGACGTGCTGGTGGAGTTCGGCGCCTTCGCGTTGCTGCGCTTCCGCACCTTCACCACCGCCATCTACTCGGCCTACCGCGCCGGTTTTTCCGGCGCCGAGCCAGCGCTGCTGGCCGCCGTGCTGCTGGTGCTGTGCATCGCCTGCCTGGCGGCGGAATATCTGGTGCGCGGCAAGGCGCAATACGGCCGTCTAGCGCGCGGCACCCGCCGGCAGGCGGCCTGCTACAATGCCGGGCGCTGGAAATTTCTGTCGCCGGTCGGTTTTGCGCTGATGGCGCTGATCACCATCGGCGTGCCTCTGGGCATGATCACCTATTGGCTCACCCAGCCGAGCTATGCCGCCACCAGCACGGTTGCCTACTCTCTCGGTTCGCTGCTTGCCGCCGGCTGGGCCTCGCTGCGGCTGGGCGTGCTTGGCGCCATTCTGACGCTGGTTCTGGCCCTGCCTTTGGGCATTCTTTCTACCCGCTATGACGGCTGGCTGGTCACGCTGCTGGAGCGCAGCGCCTATCTCGCGCAAAGCATTCCCGGCATCGTGGTGGCGCTGGCGCTGGTGTCCCTTACCGTCCACAGCATCCGGCCGCTCTATCAAAGCACCGCCTTGCTCGTCATCGCCTATGCCATCGTCTTCCTGCCGCTGGCTTTGGTCAGCGTGCGCTCGGCCTTGATGCAGGCGCAGAAACGGCTGGAGGAAGGTGCGCGTTCTCTGGGGCTCAACTGGTTGCAGGTGCTGCTGCGCGTGACCCTGCCCCTGGCCGCGCCGGGCCTCGGCGCCGCGGCCGCACTCGTCTTCATCGCCGTCGTCACCGAACTCACCGCGACGCTGCTGCTGGCGCCGATCGGCACGCGGACTTTGGCCACGCAGATCTGGGCCGATACCTCGACCCTGGCCTTCGCCGCCGCCGCCCCCTACGCCGCGGTGCTGGCCGTGGTCTCGGTGGCCGCCTCCTGGCTGCTGGCCCGCCGCTTTGGCGCCGCCACCGTTTTCCGGCCGGTGCCCTGATGGCGAATTTATCCATCCAAAATCTCACCAAATCCTTCGGCGGCGCCCCCTTGCTGCACGATGTCAGCCTGACGGTGGACCCCGGCACGCTGATCGCCATTCTCGGCGCCTCCGGCAGCGGCAAAACCACCTTGTTGCGCCTGATCGCCGGCTTCGAACGCCCGGATAGCGGCGAGATCCGCATCGGCGGCGAACTCGTCGCCTCGGACACAATCTGCAAGCGGCCGGAGCTGCGCGGCGTCGGCTACGTGGCGCAGGAAGGCGCATTATTTCCGCATCTATCCGTCGCCGACAACATCACTTTTGGCCTCAAGCGCGCCGAACGCCGTGCCCGCCACCGGGTCGCCGAACTGCTGGAATTGGTGGGTCTGCCCGGCGCTTATGCCAAGCGCGGCCCGCAGGAACTGTCCGGCGGCGAGCAGCAGCGCGTCGCTCTGGCTCGCGCGCTGGCCCCCGGCCCCAAGCTGCTGCTCCTGGACGAACCCTTCTCGGCGCTGGACGCGGGCCTGCGGGCGGAAACCCGTGAAGCCGTCGCCGCCGCCATCCGCGCCGCTGGCGCCACCGCCATTCTGGTCACCCATGACCAGGACGAAGCACTCTCGATGGGTCAGCGCGTCGGCGTGCTGCAGAACGGCCGGCTGGCGCAGATCAGCGCGCCGGAAGCGCTTTACCGTCAGCCCGTAAGCCCGGAGCTCGCCAATTTCGTCGGCGCCGCGGTGTTCTTCCCCGGTCAGGCCATCGGTCCCAAGGTGATTTGCGCGCTGGGCGCACTCAGCCTGGCTGGCCCTGCCGTCCATGGCTCGGTCGAGGTCATGGTGCGCCCGGAACAGATCAAGGTAACCAATGCGCCGGTGCCCGGCAGCGTCCGCGCCATCGTCAACCATGTCACCTTCTACGGCCACGACGCCGTTCTGCGCCTGGCCATCGTCGGCGCCGAACCCGGCGACGTGACGGCGCGGATTTTCAGCCAATCCATCCCGGAGCCGGGCAGCGATGTCTGGCTCGCCGTCGAAGGCGACGTGGTGGCCTATGCGGAGCCCGTTTCGGCATGACCGCATTGATCGTTAGGGATGCCTTTACCTATTTAACTGCGAATGAATTGCATTATTATCCAGACCAGGGAGTGACTAAGAATGGCCGTGCGTAACCAGCAATCCTCTACAATCTTGCCCGCGATGGCGGTATTTGGGCTGGCGCTCATCGCCTCGGCGCCGGCTAAGGCCGATGCCGCCTTTCTGCCCGGCCTCAAAAAACACCAGCTCCTGACCTCAACCTCGCCCGATAATGGCGATCAGAATCCCTACGCGCTGGTGGTGGCCCCGGCATCGGCCGGCAGCGTGCGGAAGAATGATGTGCTGATCGGCAATTTCAACAACAAAGGCAATCTGCAGGGAACCGGCAGCACGATCGTCGATTACCGGCCCTCGACCGGGCAGATGTCGGTTTTCGCCGCCACTCCCGCCAGCCTGCCTGGCTGCCCCGGCGGCGTCGGGCTGACCACCGCCATGACCATGCTGAAATCCGGCTGGGTGATCGTCGGCAGTGCCCCCAGCACCGATGGCACCAGCAAGACCCTCGGCCAGGGCTGTCTGATCGTGCTGGATTCATTCGGCAAGGTCGCCGGCACCATCGCCGGGCCGGAGATCAACGATCCTTGGGGCAATATGGCGGTAATCGATAACGGCGATACCGCCAAACTCTTCGTCAGCAATGTCGGGTTCGATATCGGCACGTCCGGCGCCCCCACGGTGCATGACAAGGCCACCGTGCTGCGGATCGACCTCAGCATTCCGGACGGCAAGCCGCCGGTGGTGACCGAAAAAACCGTAATCGCCGATGGCCTCGCCAGCCAGGCCGATCCCGGCGTGTTCCTGATCGGGCCGACCGGCCTGGCGCTCGGTTCGCAAGGCCAGCTCTACATCTCCGACGCGATCGGCAACCGGGTGGTTTCGATCCCGGATGCGGCGTCGCGGACCAGCTCCGCCGGTACCGGCAAAGAAATCGCCAAAGGCGGATTTTTGAACCGGCCGCTGGCTTTGGCGACGGCGCCGAACGGAAATTTGCTCGTCATTAACGGGCTTGATGGCTTTGTGGTCGAAGTTGACCCGGATGGCGGCAAGCAATTGGCCAGGAGACTGATCGACGGTGACCAGGCGCAGAGCCCGCCGGGCAGCGGCGATTTGTTCGGTATCGCGATCAACCCGGACGGCAAGAGCTTTTATTATGTCGAGGACGACATCAACGCGCTGGTGGAAGCAAAGTAGGTCAGGAACGCAATGACATCGGACGACGAACAGGCGAGACCATCCCGCCGGAATTTTTTGGCCGGCGCCGGCATTGCCGGGGCCGGGCTGGCGGCGCTGCGGCCGGCGGCGGCCGTGGCCCAGGTAGCGCCCTCGCGGCCGACACCGGCGCAGGCCGACGAGGAGCCCTTTTACGGCACCTACCAGGGCGGCATCACCACGCCGATGCAGTCCTCGCTCTACTTCGCTTCCTTCGACCTTGCCGCCACCAAGCGCAGCGACCTGATCGCCATGCTCGCCGCCTGGACCGCAGCATCCGCCCGTCTGACCGCCGGCCTGCCGGCGGAACCCGGCACGCAGAATCTCGCCGACCCGCCGCTGGATAGCGGCGAGGCCGTGGGGCTGAACCCGCAGCGCCTGACACTGACTTTCGGTTTCGGCCCCGACATGTTTTCGCTGAACGGCGACGACCGCTACGGCATCGCCGCCAAGCGCCCGGCAGCACTGGTCGACCTGCCGCATTTCAACGGCGACGAACTGATCGACGGTCAGAGCAACGGCGCCATCTGCATCCAGGCCTGCGCCAACGACCCGCAGGTGGCATTCCACGCGGTCCGCCAACTGGCCCGGATTTCCTACGGCGCCGCCACCCTCAAATGGGTGCAAAGCGGTTTTTCCACCGCCAATAAAACGCAAGGCACGCCGCGCAACCTGATGGGTTTCAAGGACGGCACCATGAACCCGACCTCGGCCAACGTCGCACCCGTCGTCTGGGCCGGCGCCGAAGGTCCGGCCTGGATGCAGAACGGCAGCTACATGGTGGCGCGCCGCATCCGCATCGGGCTTGAGCATTGGGACCGCATGAACGTTGCTTTTCAGGAACAAACTTTCGGCCGCACCAAACATACCGGCGCGCCGCTCGGCAGCACCGCTGAATTCGACACGCCGGATTTCGACGCAACCGATGCCGACGGCAACGCCATCATCCCCGACAACGCCCATATCCGCCTGGCCGCACCGGTGAACAACAACGGCGCCACCATGCTGCGGCGCTCCTACTCCTACAACAACGGCGCCAATTTCGTCGCCGAGCGTTGGCCGCCCTGGAAGCAGGGAATCGAATACGATTCCGGATTGTTCTTTCAATCCTACCAGCAGGACCCGCGCATCGCATTCGTGAAACTCTTCGACAGAATGTCGAAGATCGACGCGCTCAACCAATTCACCACGCATGTCGGCAGCGCCATCTTCGCCTGCCCGCCAGGCATCAGCAAAGGCCAATATATCGGGCAAACATTATTTGCGGCTTGAGGTAAGGGAAGCACTTCTTTTTGTGAACAAAAAGAAACAAAAAAACTTTTTTATTCTGGACCATGGGCGTTGGCGATATCGCGCCCCAGGCCGAGCGTAACAAAAGTTTTTTGGTTCTTTTTTTCAAAAAAGAACTACTTCCTGAAATAATCTAACAGGAGAGTGCTATGAAAAAATCCAACAAATTTTGGATGCGGGGAAGTGTGTCCGCAGTGTCGTTACTGATAATGGCCGGGATTACGCCGGCGATGGCGCAGAACGACACCAGCGGCGAGTTGCTTGGCAATATCGGCGGCTTACGCACGGTGCTGGGTGATCACGGGATCACATTTAACCTGAATGATTCCGAGAATCTCCTGGCCAATCTTGCCGGCGGCGTCAAAACCGGCGCGACGATGCAGGGTGTGACGACCATGGCGGTTGATATCGATACCGGCAAGGCGTTCGGCCTGCCGGGCGGTACCATGCATGCGAGCGCGCTGCAGATTCACGGCAGTTCGCTCAGTGCCGCCTATCTCGACAATCTGCAGGCCGCCAACGGCAATGAGGGTGAGAATGCGACGCGTCTGTGGGAATGGTGGTATGACCAGCAATTCCTGAACAACACATTCGATATCAAAATCGGTCAGCAGAGCATCGATAATGAATTCATGGGCAGCACCTATTCAGGCCTGTTCGTCAACACCATGGCGGGCTGGCCGCTGGTGCCGTCGGATGATCTTTACGGCGGCGGTCCGGCCTATCCCTTGTCCTCGCCAGGCGTGCGGCTTGGCTTTGAGCCCAACAGCAACGTTACGATTCTTGCAGGCGTGTTCGACGACAATCCCGGCGGCGGCGCCTTCTCCGACGACGCGCAGGCGCTCAACCCCAGCGGCACGCTGTTCAATCTTAACACCGGCGCGCTATGGATTGCCGAAGTCCAGTACGCGACCAAGCTGAACGGGCTTGCCGGAACCTATAAATTCGGCGGCTGGTACGACAGCGGCACCGGCTTCCTCGACCAGCGCTACGACAGCAACGGCATTCCGCTCGCCAGCAGTGCCAGCAACGGCAATCCGCAAACCCATGTCGGCAATTACAGCCTGTACGGCGTCGTCGACCAGATAATCTGGCAGAGCAAGACGGACACCGCCCGCACCGTCAACGTCTTCGCCCGCATCATGGGCGCGCCGTCGGCGCAGAATCTGGTCAGCTTCAGCTTCAACGGTGGCGCCACGCTGACCGCCCCCTTCCCCGGCCGCGACAATGACAGTGTCGGCATCGACTTCGGCCTCGGCAAAGTCAGCAGCCAGGCGGCCGGCGCCGATGCGGACGCGGGGCTTCCCGGCCGCACCACGGAAGAGTTGATCGAACTCACCTATCAGGCGCAGGCAACCCCCTGGCTGATCCTGCAGCCGGATTTTCAGTTCATCGCCAATCCCGGCGGCGGTACGCCCAACCCCAATGACCCGACGCATAACCTCAACAACGAGTTCGTCATTGGCATCAGGGGCATCATTACGTTTTAATTGAGTAAGCACTTCTTTTCTGAAGAAAAGAAGCAAAAGACTTTTGTAAATCTAGGCCATGGGCGTCGCACTGCCAACGCCCCATGGTTACAAGGTACTTTTGTAAACTGGCCTTGCGCCCTGCATTTGGGCAGTGTTACCATTCGGTTTTGCATGTCGGCACTTTAAGGACGGATTAGCAACGATACAATAGAATCAGACTCGGCGAGAGTGGCTAACTTAACCCACCACCCAACCTCTCCAGCAACCTCTCCCGTATCTCAGCCGGAACGGTTTCTTCCAGCGCCGCATTCAAACCGCGCAAGCGGCGCCGCAAGTCGTAAAGCTGGTCGAGCAGCGACAGCACCGTCGGCAGCGCCGGTTCCTCGATTTCCAGATGCTCGCGCAATTCCATGATCAACCGGATGCGCGCCACGTCGATTTCGCGAAACAGATAATGCCCCGGATCGCCATCCGGACGCACCCAGGCATTGCCGATCCAGCGCTCGAGGTCCTGGCGCTGCAGCCCGTGAATTTCCACAAACAGGGCTTCGACAGTGATCATCCTTTGCTGTCTCCCTCCATCTCCCGTCTCGGATCAAATGCCGTCTCCGGCTTCCATTCGCGCAGGAATTCTTCGAGCTTCACATCCACCGGGCCAATGACCACGCGCAGTTTGACGTATAGATCGCCGGCGGCGCGGCTGCCCTGCGCCGGTACGCCGCGGCCGCGCAGGCGCAGCTCCACGCCGCTATCGGAATGCGGCTTGATCGTCATGGCAACCGCACCAGCCGGCGTCGGCACCGTCACCTTGCCGCCCAGCACCGCCTCCTGCACGCTCACCGGCAATTCGAAGCGAATGTCCTGGCCGTCGCGTTTATAGAATTTATGCGGCATCACCTTTATCTCAATCAGCGCATCGCCCGCCGGCCCGTTGTTGCGGCCCGGCGTGCCGCGCCCGCGCAGGCGCAGCGTATCGCCATCCTCGGTCCCGGCCGGGATTTTGACATCCAGCACCTGGCCATCCGGCAGGGTCAGGCGTTTGGCGCCGCCGTTGATCGCGTCCAGAAATTCGGCCGCCAGCACGTAGTGCGCATCGCGCCCGCGCGCCGCCTGCGTGCCGCCGGCCCGGTTCTGGAAAATCGTCGAAAAAATATCCTCGAAATTCTCTTCCCCGCCAAAACCCGCAGCACCGCCGAACCCTTCCGGGCCCGACGAATAAGAATAGCGCTGGCCAGGCGCGCCCTCAGCGTAATGCCGATAGCCGCGCGGCGGCGCTTTCTCGGCCCCGCTCTCATCGATCTCGCCATGGTCGTAGCGCGCCCGCTTCTCGGTGTCGGAAAGCAGCTCATTCGCAGCCGAGACCGCCTTGAACTGCTCCTCCGCCGCCTTGTTGCCCGGATTCAAATCCGGATGATGCTTCTTCGCCAGTTTGCGGTAGGCCTTGCGGATATCCTCCGCGCTTGCCTCCTTCGCCACGCCCAGAATTTTATACGGATCTTCCGCCATCTAATCCTCAGTCATTACAGGTCGTAAGGTGGGTATTCCGGATATCTGGGCAAGTCATCCGCAGTGTCGAACCACGCCAGGCGTGACGCTGTCCAGCCATGAACGGTCGGGCGCACCAAATTTGCATCATCCAGCGTCCCTAGCGTGATGCCGACCGACCTGTCGTTGATATCGGTCATATAGATCTGACCGCCGCATTCGGTGCAGAACCACCGCGTGGCGCTCGCCGAGGAGGCGAATCCCCTGGCCACCCCCGCCGTTACCCGGAACGCCGAGGGCGGCACCTGAATCCATGGCAGAACCGGCGCCCCGCTGGCCGCCTGGCATTGCCGGCAATGGCAATAATCCACCACCTCATCGCCATCGACCCGAATTTCGTAGCGGATCGCGCCGCAGAGACAGCCACCTGTTAAGACCCCCCTGAAAGCCATGGTCTATCCTCCCATTTGCAGGTTAAGCTGAAGCCATCGTGGCGGCCAGATAGGAGAACCCATGTCCAACAACCTGAAATTCTACATCAACGGCGCCTGGGTCGACCCGGCAACGCCGAACCGCATCCAGGTCATCAACCCCGCGACCGAGGAGGTCTTCACCGAAATCTCCGGCGGCAGCGCCACCGATATCGACAAGGCTGTAACCGCCGCCCGCGCCGCCTTCCCCGCCTTTGCCCGCACCAACAAAAAATACCGGCTGGAATTGCTGAAGGAATGCCTGGCCGCCTATAACCGCCGGTTCGACGACATCGCCGAGGCCTGCGCCCACGAAATGGGCGCCCCCATCGCCTTCGCCAAGGAAGCCCAGGCCTTCGTCGGCCAGGCGCATTTCCAGGCGCTCATCGATGTGTTCGAGACCTTCGAATTCACCGAAAAACGCGGCACCACCTTAGTGGTGAAGGAGCCCATCGGGGTCTGCGGCCTGATCACCCCCTGGAACTGGCCGCTCAACCAGATCGTCTGCAAGGTCGCCCCCGCCCTTGCCGGCGGCAACACCATGGTGCTGAAGCCCAGCGAGATCGCCCCGATCAGCGGCATTATCTTCGCCGAGGCCATGCATGAAGCCGGCATCCCCGCCGGCGTCTTCAACCTGGTCAACGGCGATGGCCCCTCTGTCGGCCAGAAAATGGCGGAACACCCGGGCATCGACATGATGTCCTTCACCGGCTCCACCCGCGCCGGCATCATCGTCGCCAAAGCTGCCGCTGATACCGTTAAACGCGTTGCCCAGGAACTCGGCGGCAAATCCGCCAACATCCTGCTCCCCGATGTCGACCTCGACGACGCGGTCCGCAAAGGCATCGGCGCCTGCTTCATCAACTCCGGCCAGTCCTGCGACGCCGCAACCCGCATGCTTGTGCCGCGCAAACTCCATGACGAAGCCCTGAAAATCGCCGCCGAGGAAGCTGCCACGCAAATCACCGGCAACCCCTTCGCCGAAGGCACCATCCTGGGACCACTGGTCAGCAATATCCAATTCGAAAAAGTGCAGCGCCTGATCAAAGCCGGCATCGACGAAGGCGCCACCCTGGCCGCCGGCGGCCTCGGCCGCCCCGAAGGCCTCAACCGCGGCTACTACGCGCGGCCCACCGTCTTCGGCAACGTCACCCGCGACATGACCATCGCCCGCGAGGAAATCTTCGGCCCCGTCCTCTCCATCATCCCCTACGATACCGAAGAAGAAGCCATCGATATCGCCAACGACACGGTCTACGGCCTGGCCGCCTACGTGCAGAGCAAAAACCAGGACAAAGCCCGCGAAGTCGCCGCCCAGATGCGCGCCGGCTCGGTCTACGTGAACTACCCGGACATGGACTTCACCGCCCCCTTCGGCGGCTACAAACAATCCGGCAACGGCCGCGAATACGCCGATTTCGCATTGAACGATTTCCTGGAAATCAAAGGAATCGTAGGCTACGGCTAAGGGAAAGTAAGCCGCTTTTTTGAAGTATACTAGGCGCGGCGCAAAAACTTTTATGAATCTAGACCATGGGCGTGATGCTGCAAACGCCCATGTCCCAGCATAGCAGAAGTTTTTTGCTTCTTTTTTTCAAAAAAGAAGTGCTTCTTGCTTGGCTGGCCTGATACAAAATTTACTGCAAATAGCAGTAAAATCGCGCCGATCATTCCGGCGGCGCGGTCTATTGCCGGCAGTAGCGTGAGGGCGGGTCCCCATCCTTGGACGACGGTTAGGATGAGCGCGACCATGGCCTGGGTTCCGATGACCGGCATGGCGTGGGGACCGGTTTGAAGTTGCGAGCATATGGCGGCGAAAGGCAGGGCGAGGATTGCGCTGATCGAGATCGCCATCTGGGTGAGGTTGGGCAATTCGAAAATGCGCCAGACCAGCGGCACCAGCGCCATGGTGTCATTTAAAGTGGTTTCTACCGGAATGAAAACCGATTCAATGCGGCGGGGAAAAACTCTGTACCAGGCTGCCGCAGACCAGTTGCCAGCCGTTCACCAGCACGAAGAAGATCAGCTTGAACGGCAATGACACCGCGGTCGGCGGCAGCATCATCATGCCGAGGCTCATCAGGATCGAGGCGATAACAAGGTCGATGACCAGAAACGGCAAATAGATCAGGAAACCCATCTCGAACCCGCGGCGCATTTCGCCAATGGCAAAGGCCGGCACCAGCACCCGCCAGGGGGTGGCGTCCGCGCTGCCCGGCGGCGGGATATTGCCCAGTTTCAGAAACAGCCCGATGTCATCGGGCCTGGTATTGTTCGTCATGAAACCGTGGAACGGCAGTGCCGCCGCCTGCAGCCCGGTGATGGTGTCGACCGTGCCGTTGCTCATCGGCAGCAGGCCGTTTTCCCAGGCTTGCTGCAGGGTCGGCTGCATCACGAAATAGGTGAGGAAAAGGGCGAGGCCGATGAGCACCATGTTCGGCGGCGTGGTCTGTGTGCCAAGTGCGTTGCGCAGAATGCTGAGCACGATGACGATGCGCGTGAACGCCGTCATCATCACCAGCAGGCTCGGCGCCAGCGACAGGATGCCGATGCCGACGACGATCTGTACCAGCTTGGACGTTTCCCCTGGATCGGGCGTGCCGCTATTGCTGCCGAGGTCAAGGCTGACCGATTGCGCGATCGCGCAATGCGGCAGTGCCAGCGTGAAGATTATTGCTAGGAGGAAGAAGACGCTGGTGGCGGGCCGAAAGGCCCGCCACCAGCAGGCAGCCAGCCCAGCGAGACGTCCTGCGGGCCGCCGGTCAGAACGGCCAGCCGGTGCTCCCCATAGCGCAGCACGACGACGCGGCGGCGTGGTGCAATGGTGGTAACTGACTCGATGGTGAGCGTTGCTGAGTTCGAAGATATTCGCGGCGGTGAGATCCCGAGCGATCCGGTACGGCAGGTTATCGTTAGCAGCTTCGCGCCTAGCCAGATCAGCGCCAATGTAATGCTTAAGGCCAGCAGGGCGGATAGCACGGGATTGCTGCTGAACATGTTTGAATATTCCTGCTTCGAAAATCCCTGGCATTTTGCGGGTGCGGCCTCAACCATATGTTTTCCGCATTAGCCAGGAAAAGAATTAACGGAACCTTCCCACTTAAAGAAACCGTCCGCGAGAATGTGCGATCTTCAGAAATCCATTAACGCCATCTTCAATGTTTTATGATGACACTCCAAAATATATATGGAGGGTTGATGACGATATCCTTGATGCAGTTGGCGTCGGCCCGGCTTGGCTATTTGAGCGACGCGCAGAATCTGCTCGCGGGGAATCTCGCGAATATCGATACGCCGGGCTATCAGCCCGCCGGCGTCATTGCGTTTTCAGATTTTCTCGACAATAGCTCCGGTCAGGTGAAGATGCTGCAGAATGACGCCAATGACCTGCCGGGTGCTGCCGATCCTTCGCCGGCCAGCCAGGTCACGGCACCCGGCGAGCATTCGCCGGACGGCAACGCCGTCTCGCTCGACCGGCAGCTGGTGGCGATTTCGAAAAACGAAACCGACCAGGAATTCACCGCCAATTTATACCAGAGCTATATGGGCATGTTCAAAACCGCCCTTGGCACAACCGGCTAAAACGGAAAGCTGCGCAGATTATGGACATGACCAATGCCCTGACCATTTCCGCCGCCGGCATGGATGCGCAGAGCACCCGTCTGCAGGTGATCGCCGAAAACCTCGCCAATGTGGACACCACCGGCACCACCCCGGGTGCGGCGCCCTATCAGCGCCAGACTGTCACGTTTTCAGACCAGATGGATGCGGCCGCCGGCGCGCCGCTGGTGAATGTCAGCGCCATCAATACGGACCCGACGCCGTATCCGCTGAAATACGATCCTTCCAACCCGGCAGCCAACAAAAACGGCTATGTCGAAACGCCGAATGTCAATGAAATGATCGAAATTATGGATATGCAGCAGGCGGAGCGCTCATACAGCGCCAATCTCTCGGTCATGCAGGCCTCGCGCAGCATGCTCAATCGTACCCTTGCACTTCTGCAATAATCGCCATGGCCATTGGTTCGCTCACCGTCACGCCGAACGCCGCCGCCCAGGCCTATGCACGCGTGGCTTCGGATCGTTCGGTCGGCGGCTCGGAAGGCTTCGGCACAGCACTGTCAAACGCGCTGGGTAGCGCCGTGCAAACCGGCCAGCAGGCCGACGCGGCGGCCGCGCAGGGGCTCAACGGCCAGGGTGACCTCACCCAGATCGTCACCTCCGTCACCCAGGCCCAGCTGGCATTGCAAACCACCGTCGCGCTGCGGGACCGCATGGTGCAAGCGTACCAATCCATCATGAACATGCCCATATAGAGATTATTCCACAAGCCGCGCTGGTGGCCGCCTGACGGCGATTCTCCGTGCTCCGGCGGTCGGCCGCACCCTGCTCACGTACTGAAATACGCTCCGCTCCGGTGCTC
>JAMFSE010000105.1 GCA_026225115.1 Rhodovastum atsumiense | reverse complement strand
GGCGCCGGCGCCGGCGCCGGCGAAGACCTATCTGGTGTTCTTTGACTGGGACAAATATAATTTGACCCCGCGGGCCCTGGATATCATTTCGCAGGCGGCTTCCGACAGCAAGACCCAGCAGACGACGACGATTGCGGTTAATGGCTATACCGATACTTCCGGTACTCCGGCCTATAACCAGGGACTATCGGTCCGGCGTGCGAAGGCGGTTGCGGCGCAGCTGGTTACCGACGGCGTGCCGGCGTCCGAGATCACCGCCCAGGGCTTTGGCGATACGGATTTGCTGGTGCCGACCGGGCCTGGTGTGCGTGAGCCGCAGAACCGGCGCGTGCAGATCGTTCTGCAGTAAAGCGCGTTTGCAAGTAAAAAGGCCGGGAGCGATCCCGGCCTTTTTATGGTTTGGTGAATCGCAGCGTCCAGCGATCGCTCTCGCCGATTGCAAGGTATTTTGCGCGGCCCGCGCTGCCCATCGCCAAGACGGGGGGTAGGGTCCAGACGCCTTTGGGGTAGTTTTTGGTATCGCGCGGGTTGTCGCCGATGGGCGAAGCACCGCTGAGTTTAAAGCCGGCTTTTTCGATCAGCGCGATGGCGTAGTCCTCCCGCACGTAGCCGCTTTTGGCCAACGGGTCCTGCGGCTGGGTGGTAAGGCCCCTGTGATCCTCGATGCCGAAAATGCCGCCGGGTTTCAGGACCGCAAAAATTGCGGAGAGGTTGGCAGGGGCCGTTCCCTCTGCCATCCAGTCGTGCAGGTTTCGGAACGATAGAATCAGGTCGATCGCGTTCGGCGGCGCCATCGGGGTTTGGGCGCCGAAGGCGGTGACGATGACCTTGCCGTAGGCTGCTGGATCGTCGTGGAGTTTGCTCAGATAGGCGGCGATTGCGGCGGCTTCTTTTTTGTTGCTGCTGGGCGGCGGGAGGGCAGCGCGGTAGGCGCCGTGGGCTTTGAGGTAGGGGGCGAGGATCTCGGTCCAGTAGCCGGCGCCGGGTTCTATTTCGACGACGGATTGGTTATCGCGCAGGCCGAAGAAGGTGAGCATTTCTGCTGGATGGCGGTAGCGGTCGCGCTTGATATTTGCAGGCGTGCGGGTTGGGCTTGCGATGGCGGCCAGGAGGCTGGGGTCGGTTGCCGCGGTTGCTGGTTGCGGCCGGACGAGGCGAAGTGTTGCCGCGCCGATGGCGGCGGTGAGTAGTGTTCGGCGATAGAGGCTGTGCTGCATAGGGTGCTCCGGACTGCAGCATCGTCCTTGCCGGCGGGCCAGTCCATGCTTTGAAATCTTATTTTGACGTTTTAACGCCGGCTCTGTTAGAAAAAATGACCCCTGATGAGGTCGCTTGCGCATGCATTTATCTCCCAGCCTGTTTGCGGATGAGCGAATGAAGCCGGTTGCGGCGATGCTTGCGGCGATCCGGCTGGCTTAGCGTGCATAGCACTGCATCCAATGAGGTTCTTGGTATTGGCGATTATCCGGCGCAGCGGATCCAGCCGCTGACGGCGTTGCTCGCGGCTGTCCGGCTGTTTCGTAACACGCAGGATACAGACCAGGTCGGGATTTTGGATATTGCGCTGGCGGGCCGTTCACAGCGGCCGGTGATCGACCGCTTCATCAGGAGTGCGACGGGGCAGGCGGTCATCCGGGAGCGGTTTCTGCTGGAGAAGCTGCTCGACGACCATGATTATCTACGCGGGCTGCCTGAGAATTCACTGGGGCGGCAATATCTGGCGCATATGGAGCGGGAGGGCCTGACGGTGCAGGGGCTTTTGGATGCAACGCCCGCGGTGACAAGATATTTGGCGGGGCGGCCCGAGGCGGTCCGGCTTTATTATCATCACGCGGTGCGCTGCTCGCATGATTTGCACCATGTGCTGGGCGGTTATGGGCGTGACGAGCTGGGGGAGGTGTGCGTGCTGGCGATGACCTATGAGCATTTGAAAATGCGGGGATATAAAGTCATCGTTGCCGTTGGGCCGATCGCGGTGCGGCGGGAGCTGCGGCGGTTGAAGATCGACAGCAGCGATGTCGGGGCGGCCGTGCAAGAGGCGAGGCGGATTGGCCGCGAGGCGGAATGGTTTCCGGGGTTGGAGGTGGGGGCTATTCTTGGCGAGGACATCGAAATGCTCCGCGGCCGGCTCAATATTCGCCAGCCCGTCATTTATAATAGGATTATTGCCCGGGTGCGGGCGAACTCCGCCTGGCAAAGCGGGCCATGGGTCGATGTTCCGGTACGCCGGCCCGAAACGATGTCAGCCATTTAACCCGGTCAGCTTATTGGATTGATGAAACATCGGCACCACGTGTCACTCCGCAACTTAACGGAGGCTAGAAGCATGGATGAGAATGAATTCGAAGGTGCGGCGCGTGATCTGGGCGGTAAGGTTCAGGATGCGGTCGGCGGGCTGACTGGCGATGCCTCGACACAGGTCGAGGGCAAATGGAACCAGGCGGCCGGCAAGGCGCAGAAGACGTTTGGCGCGGCGGCCGATGAAATCCGGGATAATGTCGTGGACAAGCCGTTGACGGCGCTGGCGGTTGCGGCGGGGCTGTTCTTCGCTTTAGGCTTTTTGCTGCGCAAATAGCGCCGGCCTGTAGCCGGGCGGGTATCTCCTGGGTCCCGGCCCTGGAACGATGAGATGAACGGATGCGGGCGTGGCGAGGAATGACTTCGCCGCGCCCGATTTGTATAAGTCGGCGCTGACGCTGGCCAGAAGCACCGTTGCCGGCAGCAAGGTGCCGAGAATAAGGCCGCGCCGGATCAGGGTTTGATGGCCTCTATGGCGGCGACCAGCTCCGGGCCCAGCACCTTGTAGGCATAGGCGGAGTCCGCGTGTTCGCGTTGCTGGATGATTTTGCCGTCGCGCAGGATGTAGAGAAAATGATAGGTGTTGGCGTAGATTTGCCCGTTTGTGAGTACGGCGTGGCCGTGGGCTTCGACGGCGACGCGGTCGCCTTCGGCCGTGATGTGGTCGATGGTCATGGTGACGCGGGAAGCGAGCTGCGGGACTACGGTTTTCATGATGGTGGTGAATTGTTCGCGGTTCATGGGGCCGGTGGCGGGCGTCCACCAGGTCAGGTCATCCGAGGCGAGGGCGGGATTATTGGTCGTCAGGTATTCGACGACGATGCGTTTGTTTTCTTCGATGCTCATTATTAGGCTCCCTATTTTCGCTCCGGGTCCGTGCAGGTATTGCAGCTTTAAGGAAGATGGATTGCCGCGCTTCGCTCGCAATGACGGCGGTGGCGGGGCAAACGCCCAAGCCCAGAGTATAAAAGTGTTTTTGCTTCTTTTTCTTCAGAAAAAGAAGTTCTTACTTTTGAATCGAATCGACCATCGCTTGGGCTGAGATCAGGCGGTCGGAGGCTTCGCGGTAGTCGTCGCGGTTGTTGATGTCGGTGGCAGCAAAGGCTTCCTTGGCTTTGGCCAAGGCGGATTCGGCGGCGTGGATGTCGAGGTCGGATTGGCGGGTGATGTCGTCGGCCAGGACCGAGCAGCGTTCTTCGGTGACTTCGGCGAAGCCGCCGGAGACGAAGAAGCGGTCGGTGATTTTATTGTTCTGGTAGAGGTCGACCAGGCCGCCGCGCAGGCCGGTGATGAGTTTGGAATGGCCGGGCAGGATGCCGAGATCGCCTTCGGTGCCGGGGATGACGACCATGTCCACCGGGCGCGACAGCAGCAGTTTTTCCGGGCTGATGATTTCCAGCGTGATCGGCATTGGTTCAGGCCGAGGCGGTCATGGATTCGGCTTTTTTCACCGCATCCTCGATGGTGCCGACCATGTAGAAGGCGGATTCCGGCAGATGGTCATAATCGCCGGCGACAATGCCCTTGAACGAGCGGATCGTGTCCTCGACCTTCACGAACACGCCAGGCGAGCCCGTGAACACTTCGGCGACATGGAACGGCTGGCTCAGGAATTTCTCGAGCTTGCGGGCACGCGCCACGACGATCTTGTCATCCTCGGAAAGCTCATCCATGCCCAAAATGGCAATGATGTCCTGCAGCGATTTATACGTCTGCAGAATGCGCTGCACGTCGCGCGCCACCTGATAATGCTCTTCGCCCACAATCCGCGGGTCGAGCGAGCGCGAGGTGGAGTCCAGCGGGTCAACCGCCGGGTAGATGCCCTTTTCGGAAATCGCGCGGTTCAGCACCGTGGTCGCGTCCAAATGGGCGAAGGAGGTGGCAGGCGCCGGATCGGTCAAATCGTCAGCCGGCACGTAAATCGCCTGCACCGAGGTGATCGACCCCTTCTTGGTGGAGGTGATGCGTTCCTGCAGCGCGCCCATATCGGTCGCCAGCGTCGGCTGATAGCCAACGGCGGACGGGATGC
>JAMFSE010000104.1 GCA_026225115.1 Rhodovastum atsumiense | reverse complement strand
GCGTCCGATCTATGCCGGCAACGCCATCGCCACGGTGCAGACCGCCGACAAGATCAAGGTGATCACCGTTCGCGGTACCGCCTTCGATCCCGCCCCGGCGGAAGGTGGTTCGGCCGCAATCGAAAAGATCGGCTCCAAGGGCGATGCCGGGCTATCGACCTTCGTCGGCCAGGAACTGTCCAAGTCCGAACGTCCGGAACTGACCTCCGCCCGCCGCGTCATCTCGGGCGGCCGCGGCATGCAGAACGGCGAGAACTTCAAGCTGCTGGAAGCGGTCGCCGACAAGATCGGCGCGGCCATCGGCGCCTCGCGCGCCGCCGTCGATGCCGGCTTCGTGCCCAACGACTATCAGGTCGGCCAGACCGGCAAGATCGTCGCCCCGGAACTCTACATCGCCGTCGGCATTTCCGGCGCCATCCAGCATCTCGCCGGCATGAAGGACAGCAAGGTTATCGTCGCCATCAACAAGGATGAAGACGCTCCGATCTTCCAGGTCGCCGATTACGGCCTGGTCGGCGATTTGTTCACCATCCTGCCGGAGCTCGAAAAAGGTCTATGAGCGCCCCTGGAAGCATCCAAAAAATCGGCGTCGTCGGCGCCGGACTCATGGGCAACGGCATTGCCCATGCCGCCATCGTCGCCGGTTATGAAGTGATCCTGGTGGACAGCTTCGAGGGCGCGATCCCCAAGGCCATCGCCACCATGACGAAAAACATGGACCGGCAGGTTGCCAAGGGCAGTTTTTCTCTCGCCGACAAGGACGCGGCGCTGGCCCGCCTGACGACCAGCGGCGACTACGCGCCGTTGGCCGATGCCGATTTCATCATCGAAGCCGTGCCGGAACTGCTGCACGTCAAAAAAGACATCTACGAAAAGCTGCAACCGCTGCTGAAGCCGGAAACCATCCTGGCCTCCAACACCTCGTCCATCTCCATTACCAAACTCGCATCCCTTACCGGCCGGGCGGAAAAGTTCATCGGCATGCATTTCTTCAATCCGGTGCCGATGATGAAACTGGTCGAGCTGATCCGCGGCATCGCCACCTCCGAGGCCACCTACAACGCGGTCCACGAAGTCGCGACCAAACTCGGCAAAACCATCGCCACCGCCGAGGACTCGCCGGGCTTCATCGTCAACCGCATCCTCTGCCCGATGATCAACGAGGCGATTTTCACTTTGCATGAAGGCACCGGCACGGTGGAGTCCATCGACGCCGGCATGAAACTCGGTGCCAACCACCCCATGGGCCCGCTGGAACTCGCCGATTTCGTCGGCCTGGACACACTCCTCTCCGTCATGCGCGTCTTGCACGAGGGCCTGGGAGAGTCCAAATACCGCCCAAGCCCCCTGCTGGTAAAATACGTAGAAGCCGGCTGGTACGGCCGCAAATCCGGCAAGGGTTTTTACGACTACAGCACCACCCCACCCAAACCCAGCCGCTAATCGTAGGGTGGGGTAGTGTGGCAAAGCCGCGCTACCCCACCCTCTCCTCACGAGCACGCGACATGAAAACCCTCCTGGTCGTCTACCACTCCGTTACCGACGGCACCCGCCAAATGGCAGAAGCCGCCGCCGCGGGTGCCACCACCGAACCCGCCATAACCACCGTCTTGAAACGCGCCCAGGACACCCACCCCGAAGAAGTCCTAACCGCCGGCGCCTACATCTTCGCCTTCCCCGAAAACCTCGCCGCCATGTCCGGCCTGATGAAAGACTTCTTCGACCGCTGCTACTACCCCTGCCTCGACCGCCTCAACGCCCGCCCCTTCGCCGCCCTGATCTGCGCCGGCAGCGACGGCCAGAACGCGCTCCGCCAACTAACCCGCATAACCACCGGCTGGCGCCTGAAACAAATCGCCGACCCCATCATCATCCTGACCTACGCCCAAACCCCGGAGGCCATCCTGGCACGCAAAACAATCCCTTCGGCCGACCTATCCCGCTGCCACGAAACCGGCGCCGCACTGGCCTCCGGCCTTGCATTGGGCGTCTTCTAGACAGGGTGGCTGCCATGGCGTTGCATGATGGCCGTATCGTACTGGCGGAAAATCACCCTGGCCTGAGGGTTGGGATAGCGCTGAAAGCGGAAGAGATATAATCCGGCTCGATAGCTCAATGAAGGAAACGTCGCGATGAAGCTTTCTGTTCAGCTGCCGTTCGACCGGATTACGCCGGTTGATGAATTCACCACGATGCAGGCGGTCACCGAGGTTGGCCAGGCGGTCGAGAAAGCCGGCTTCAGCGGGGCGGCGGTCACCGACCACCCCTGCCCTACCGGCCGCTGGCTGGATGCCGGCGGGCACCACGCGCAGGGGCCGTTCGTGCTGCTGGGGCTGCTGGCGGCGGTGACAAGCAAGCTACGGCTGCACACCGGCATTCTGGTACTGCCGTATCGCAACCCGTTTATCGTGGCGCGCGATGTGGCCACACTCGACCGGTTTTCCGGCGGGCGCGTGACGTTGAGCGTCGGCGCCGGGTATTTGAAGGGTGAGTATCGGGCGCTGGGGGTTGATTTCGAGCAGCGCAACGAGCTGACGGATGAATATATGCAGGCGCTGCGGGTGTCGCTGACCGGGGAAGAATTTTCCTTCGACGGCACCGGGTACAAGGTGTTCGGCAGCCGGATTCTACCGCCGCCGGTGCAACAGCCGGTGCCGCTGTTTGTCGGCGGCAACAGCAAGCGTGCGATCCGCCGGGTGGCGGAGCTGGCCGATGGCTGGAATCCGTTTTTTGCGCCCAGCGGCGGCGCCTTGGCGAATACCTCGCGAACCGCTGGCATGGAGAATGCTGCGGATCTGCAGGTGGGCATCGATTATTTGAAGCAGCATTGCGAGAAGATCGGCCGGGCGGAGATGCCGGCGATCGACGTCAGCGGGATCGATGCCTTTGCTGAAAGAGGTTCGCCGCAGGCGTTGGTCGATTTGATTGGCGAATTCAGCAAGCTGGGCGCGACCGCTGGGTCGGTGCATATGACGGGCAATACGCGCGCGGAATATTGCGAGAATGTGCAGCGCTTCGGCGACGAAGTGATTTCGAAACTATAAGCCCGTTGCGTGATCAATCCCGGCTCGGGTTATAGAAGTTTTTGCGGCTGCGCGGGCGGCCAGCCCTTTCAAAAAGCGCCTGCTTAATTTACATCCGGCGTAGCCGCGGCGGCGATCAACGGCCACAGCGCACGGTATTCCTTGGCGCGCGGCGAGTTGGGACGCCAGGCGAGCGAAATGGTGCGCCAGCCCCCTGCCCCTTCGAGTTTTCGGAGCTCGACATCCGTGCCGGCGGTGATGCCGGCGGCGACTGCAAGTTTGGGAACCAGCGTGACGCCGAGACCGCCGGCGACCATCTGGATCAGGGTGTGCAGCGAGGTGGCGGCGAAATCGGCGGAGCGGGCGGCGCCTGGGCCGCAGACGGCGAGCACCTGGTCGCGCAGGCAATGGCCATCTTCCAACAGCAGCAGGCGCTCGGCGGTGAGCGCCGGCATTGGGACGCTGTCGCGCAGGGCCAGCGGGTGGTTTTTGGGGATTGCTGCGAGGAATTCGTCGCGCATCACCGCCAGGGTTTCGACGCTGCCGCAGGCGCAGGGTTCGGCCAGGAGCAGCACATCCAGCTGACCGGCGCCGAGCTGGTCCAGCAGGTGCTCGGTCTGGTCTTCGCGCAGGAAGAGTTGCAGCGCCGGGTAATGCGCGCGCAGCTGCGGCATCAGACGTGGCAGCAGGAACGGGCCGATGGTGGGGATGATGCCGAGGCGCAGTGGACCGGTCATCGGGGCGCGGGCGGCGTCCGCCGCTTCCGCCACTGCGCCCAAAGCCGCCAGGGCCTGCCGGGCTTTGGCCACGAGTTCGTGGCCCAAAGTGGTGAAAACCACGTGCTTGCCGGCGGTTCGATCGAGAATTTGCGCCTGCAACTGGCGTTCCAGCACCAGCAGGCCGGCGGAAAGGGTCGATTGCGAGACGGCGCAGGCCGAGGCGGCGCGGCCGAAATGGCCGGTTTCCGCCAATGCGACGAGGTAGCGGAGCTGTTGTGGCGTGGGTAATGGGGTCATGGTTTCATCATCGGTTTTTTCGATCAAGTTGCCTTGAATTATTCATTGGCATAATATCGCCGGTTCGCACATATAGGCTTGGCAAACCCGTTAACAACCGAAGGAAACTCTGCATGCTGACCATTGGCGATCAATTCCCAAGCTTTAACGTTCAAGCTGTCCAGGGCGGCCCTGCCGGGCTGAAGCTGGACACCGCATTCGTCGACATCACCGAGAAGAGCGATGCGGGCAAGTGGAAGGTTTTCTTCTTCTGGCCGAAGGATTTCACCTTCATCTGCCCGACTGAAATCGTTGCTTTCGGCAAGCTGAAGGGCGAATTCGCGGATCGTGACACTGTCGTGTACGGCGCTTCGACCGATACCGAATTCGTACATCTGAACTGGCGTTTGCATCATGAAGACCTGAAGGGTCTTGCGATCCCGATGCTGGCCGATACCAAGCGTGAACTCTCCGAAGCTTTGGGCATTATTTCCAAATCTGCCGGCGTGGCGCTGCGGGCGACGTTCATTGTCGATCCCGACAATGTGATTCGGTTTGTTTCGGTTAACGATCTCGATGTTGGCCGTAACCCGCAGGAAGTTATTCGCGTGCTGGATGGTCTTCAATCAGATGAGCTTTGCCCCTGCAACTGGCAGAAAGGCGAAGAATTCCTCAAGCCCGCAGCCTAAATCCGCCGTGGCGGCCAGCTGAGGCTGACTCACCACAGCGAATTCGATAGGCTGTAGCTGTGTGTTAGATTTTTTGAGAGCGCCGGGTGGTGACGCCCGGTGTTTTTTTATGGAGGTTCGAGATGAGTATTGAAGCGTTGAAAGAACGGCTTCCGGAATATGCCAAGGATATCAAGTTAAACCTTGGGTCGTTGGCGGCGGATCCAACATTGACGGCGCAGCAGCGGGCTGGGGCGTTTGTGGCCAGTGCGCTGGCTTCGAGGAATGCGGAAGTCACCCGGGCCGTTGTTAGTGAGTTTGGCGCGCAGTTATCGCCGGAAGCGCTGGCCGCGGCAAAGGCCGCGGCGTCGATCATGGGCATGAATAATGTCTACTATCGCTTCGTGCATCTGGTGGGCGGCGATTATGAGCGGCTGCCGGCGCGGCTGCGGATGAATGTCATCGGCAAGCCGGGTGTGGAAAAAGTGGATTTTGAGCTTTGGTCGCTGGCGGTGTCCGCCGTGAATGGCTGCGGCATGTGCCTGACGGCGCATGAGAAAGTCGTGCGCGATGCTGGGCTGAGCCAGGAGCAGGTGCAGACCGCGGTGCGGATTGCCGCCGTGGTACACGCCGTCGCGGCAACGCTGGATGGCGAGGACGCGCTTTCCGGCTTGTAAAATTTGTTGTCTGGGGCTTCGAATAGTCCAAGCCCCAGACCCAGAATAATAAAAGTCTTTTTGCTTCTTTTTCTTCAGAAAAAGAAGTTACTTCAGCGCGTTGCAGAATTTTTGGATGCGCTCGCAGGCTTCCTGCAAAGCTTCCGTCGAAGTCGCGTAGCTGATGCGGAAGTGGCCGGGGTAGATGAAGGCGGAGCCGTGGACGGCGGCGACCCCGGTTTCTTCCAGCAGGGCGGAGACAAAATCTTCGTCGTTGGTGATCTTCGTGCCCTTCGGTGTGGTTTTGCCGATGCAGCCGTGGATCGATGGGAAAACGTAGAACGCGCCTTCCGGTTTGCTGCAGGTGATGCCTGGGGCTTTGTTCAGCAGCTCAACCACCAAATCGCGGCGGGCGGCGTAGACTTCCACCATCTCGGCCAGCGCGTCCTGCGGGCCGTTCAGCGCAGCCACCGCGGCGGCCTGGCTGATGGAGGAGGTGTTGGAGGTCGATTGCCCCTGCAGCTTGTCCATCGCCTTGATCAAGGCAACTGGGGCGCCGCAATAGCCGATACGCCAGCCGGTCATGGCGAAGGCTTTTGAGCAGCCGTTCATGGTGATGGTGCGCTCGCGTAAGCGCGGCTCGACCTCGACGATGGTGGCGGGTTTGAAGCCGTCGTAGCTAAGTTTTTCGTAGATATCGTCGGTGAAAATCCAGACATGCGGGTGCCGCAAAAGCACGTCGCAGATCGGCCGCAACTCCTCGGCCGAATAGGCGGCGCCAGACGGGTTGTTCGGCGAGTTGATGAAAAGCCATTTGGTCTTGGGCGTGATGGCGGCTTCCAGATCTTCCGCGCGCAGCTTGAAACCGTTGTTCTGGCCGCAGGGCACAAACACCGGCGTGCCGTTCGCGAGCTTGACGATATCCGGATAGCTGACCCAGGCAGGGGTGGGGATGATGACCTCATCGCCGGTCTGGACCGTGGCCAGCATGGCGTTGAAAATCACCTGCTTGCCGCCGGTGGAAACGATGATTTCCTCCGGTTTGTAGTCGATGCCGCTGTCGCGCTTGAATTTCGCGGCGATCGCCTGGCGCAAAGCCGGGGTGCCCGACACGTCGGTGTATTTGGTGTCGCCCGCGTGAATCGCCTCGATGGCGGCCTGTTTCACATGTTCCGGGGTGTCAAAATCCGGCTCACCGGCGGACAGGCTGATAATATCCTGGCCGGCGGCCTTCAGGGCGCGGGCTTTGGCGGTGATCGCCATGGTCGGGCTGGCGCTGATGCGGTTCAGGCGGTCGGCGATTAGGTTCATTATCGTTCTCGGTTCCCAAAGTCGGTGAAGGCGCGGAGACTCTAATCCCGCGGTGATGCGGCAGCAACGGCGACCACGTTGGGCCAGACATGCCGTTGCGATACACTTGCAGGTTATAGACTGGTGTCATAGTACTACTTTAGGTTTCGAGGAGCTTTGCAGAATGCGGAGATCTCGCTTAGTCCGGCTATTGCCGGCGGTTCTATTTGGCTTTGCGGCGTCCCATGCTTTGGCGCAGACGCCGGTGGCGGCGAGTGCGAAGGCGCCGGTTAAGCAGAGCGCGAAGAAGGTGCCGGAATCGGATAAATTTAAAACAACCGCGCTCGCCGCTGCGCATTGTCCAAATGATGTTGTGGTCTGGTCAAGCTTCTCCTCCAGCCATGTCTATCACACGGAGGGTTCAAAATATTACGGCAAGACCAAACACGGCGCTTTTGTTTGCGAAAAAGACGCGGCCGCCTTTGGCTATCACGCGTCCAAGCGATAGGGCTATTTGCGTCGAACCCCCTTATTGGCTACCCAGGCGGCGAAAATCATCGCTTGAGGAGCGCAGTTCAAATGGCCGAAACAAATGTCATTACCCTGGAAAACGGGATTCAATATGAAGACCACGTGATCGGCACCGGCGAGTTTCCGAAAAAGGGCCAGACCGTGACGGTTCATTATACGGGTTGGCTCGACGATAAGGGCGCCAAGGGCAAGAAATTCGATTCCTCCGTCGACCGCGGCCAGCCGTTCCAGTTCAAGCTCGGCGTCGGCCAGGTGATCTCCGGCTGGGATATCGGCGTTTCCACGATGCAGGTGGGCGGCAAACGCACCTTGGTGCTCCCCGCCGAACACGGCTACGGCCAGCGCGGCGCCGGCGGCTTGATCCCGCCGGGCGCCACGTTGATTTTCGATGTGGAACTTTTCGGATTCAAGTAAAAGCTAAGTAAAGCAGCAGCTTTTTTGAAAAAAGCTGCGCAAAAAACTTTATTACTCTGGGGCATGGGCGTTGGGGGCGCCACGGCCCATGCCCCAGCAAAAAAAGTTTTTTTGCTTCTTTTTGTTCACAAAAAGAAGTTTCTTCAGACTGAAGCGCGCAGCGGCAGGATTTCGGCTGAGGGTTTCCAGGGATCTATTGTGGAGAATGCGTGGCCGGCGCCGAGGTCTTCGATGGTGCGGGCGGCGCCGGCGAGAACGCTGAGTCGCGGGGACCAGTTGAGCTGCGTATGGGCGCGGGCGATTGCGAGCACACTGACCGGGACGTCGAATGAGCGGGCTTTGGTGCGGCCGACGTCGAGCGGGCGGGCCAGGTGGGCTTCCAGTATGGCGACGATATCGTTCAGGCTGGTGCCGGTGCCGTTGCCGACGTTGAAGATGAAATCCTTGGGCGCGGGGACGATGCTGAGCGTGGCCAGCAGCGATGCGACGTCGGAGATATGGACATAGTCACGGATGACCGAGCCGTCGCCGAAGATCGAGATTTTGCGGCCGGCCAGCGCGTGGTCGATGAAGGTGGTGACGGCGCCGAGGCCGCGGGCCGGGTCCTGGCCGGCGCCGTAGACATTGGCGACGCGGGCGATACGGACGTCGAGATCGCTGATCGCCCTGTAGTGCCGGAGGTAGAGCTCGGCCACCGCCTTTTCCGCGCCGTAGGCGGTGATGGGCTCAACGGGGTGGTCTTCATCGGCCGGGATGCGGTGCAGCTTGCCATAGATGGTGCCGCCGGAGGAGATGAACAGTATTCGGCCGTCGCCGCGGCGCTTCAGGGCTTCCAGCAGGCCGATGGTAGCGCCGACATTGGCCATCAACCCGTCCGCCGGGTTGGCGGCCTCACGGCCGGGGATGGAGGTCCAGAGGTAATGGTGAACGACATCCGCGGTGGCGACCAGGCGGTCCCAGTCGGGTGAGGCGATGTCCAGTTGCCGGAAATGGATACGGTCCGCGATCTCGGCGGGAAAATCGAAATCCGGCTGCTTGCGGCCGGTGATGGTGACGGTGAAGCCGGCGCGCGCCAGCAGCAGCGCCACGTGGCGGCCGATGAAGCCGGTGCCGCCCAGGATCAGATGATGCTGGCTGGGTGGGTTCATTCGTCACCCGAATAGGCCGGCAGCCTTGCTGTCTCGGGCGCGGATACGGCGGCGGCGGCGCTGGTGCCGAGACTGTCAAGCGCATCGACATATTTCGTCATGTCGAAGACCGAGGCGGCCAGCTGCAGGGTGGCGGCGGCGACCCTGTCGAGGCCAACCCGATCGCTGCCGAGCGCCAGGATCACCTCGGCGGCCATGGCGGTATCCAGATAGTCGACGACGCAGCCGGCGGTGAGCGGATCGGATTTCAGAACATCGGCCATGCCGCTTGCCTGGTCGAAGCAGATGACGGGAATGCCGCGATGGACGGCATCGATCGTGACATTGGGCATCGGGTCGAGCCGGGATGCCAGCATGAACATGTCGGTAAGCGCGTAGACCGGTTCGAGGTCCGGCTGCTGGTCCAGAAAGATCATCCGTTCGCCGAGGCCGGCGCGCTCCAACTGTTCGCGCAGATAGACGGAGTACGCCATGTCCTCATCGGGCTTGTAGCCATGGCCGACCCAGATGAAACGGAAGTTATCGTTCTCGCGGCAGACGCGCATCGCTGTGATGAGAAACAGATCCACGCCTTTTCGGAATTCCACGGTGCCGGCGCCGAGCACGACCATGGCGCCCGCAGCGCGGGCGGCAGCCAGTTCCTGCAATGCGGGATGCAAAGTGGTCGCCAGGGTTCTGCCGGCTTCCGGCAGCACCGACATGCCTTGCGGCAATATGCGCAGCGGGCGCGCGCTTAATTCGGGATAGATTTTCAGCGAAGAATCCGCGACCAGCCTGGCGGGGAAAACGATCTCGCTTGCCAGGTCGAAGGCGGCGCGCAGCTCGTCGCGCGCATAGACATAAGAGGCGAATTCGTGAACCAGAAAAACCGTAGGAATGCCGCGCGCCGCACAGGGTTCTAGCAGCAACCGCGATTCGGTGCTGTTGATGATCGCGTATTTGAATAAATGGCCGTTGAATAATTTGCGCAGCGCCAGATCGATGGTGGCCGTGTTCGTGCTGTTATAGCCGAACGGCCCGTGGGTCTCGACGCTCAGCGCCACGAAATCCTGCAGCAACGGGCCGCCGCCAAGCGTTACCGTGAAAACATTATAATGTTTCGAAAGATGCCGGACGATGTTCCAGCCGAGCACGGGTGCCCCGGTACGCGATGTCTGGTGCACGACCAGCAATATATTTTCGCGCGCGGCGTCGAACTTGCTTTTATTCGAACGCAAACTTGCCGGTGGCAGATCGCGTTCGCCGGCGGGCAGCGAATACCGGATGATCTGTTCGACGATGCGCGACGCGCTCGCCGAGGTCCGGCGGAGCAGGCCGAGCAGCATCCGGCGCCGCAACAGGACATGCAGCAGGCTATCGGGCAGGACGTGGTTGATCTGGATATCGGCTGCAAAAATGCGGACGAGTTTATAGCGCTCGTCGCCGGTGCGGCGCGCCAGCCCGATCAAGGTGAGCCGCCGGCTTAACCACAATGCGATCGCCGGCGAGGCTGCCCGCAACAGTTCGGAATTGGCAACCGGTGCCGCGTCGGCCGGTGCCGCGTCGGCCGGTGTCGCTGCGGACGGATAAGCCAGCGGGGGCGCCTCGCTGTTTGCGAAATCGGGCAAAGCCTCGCCGGGTTTGTGGCCGGGAAGTTCCATTGGCGGTGCGGTCTTGCCCTCAGACATCTTGACGCTGCACTCGCCAGGCGACCAGGGCAGCCGAAATCTCGTCGTGAAAATCCGCCAGCGTGAGGCTCTGGACGCCGGTGCCCGGCTCCGCGCCGGCGGGCTCCGCGCCGGCGGGCTCCGCGCCGGCGGGCTCCGCGCCGGCGGCCCAGATGCCGATGCAGCAGGGATCGCTCAGGGTGCCCGGATCGTACGATTCGGCGCGGAGCGCGAAAGGCCGGCCGATGCGTTCCAGATGATCGCGTTCAGTCGATGCGAGGGAACCGGCGTAGGCGATGATAACGTCGGGGTTCTGTTCTGCAACGGCTTCGTCGAGCGCTGCGAATAACGCGAAGGAAATTTCCGCGCCGGCCGCTTCCAGCGCCAGCATCTCCGTCTCAAGCAAGGCTTCGGGCAGCGGTGAGGCAGCATTGCAGGCGAGCACGCGCATCGGCCGCGTGGTGTGCACGCGGGCGCGGACGAACTGGTTTTCCCGCAAGCGGTTTTTGCGGTCGCTGATCCGGTTCGGCGCGTAATTCGAATACAGGCAGGCAATCGCCGGCAATTCCAGCGGCGTTCGCTTGGCGGTAAGGCGCAATATAAAATCCCAATCCATGCTGGACGGCAATGTCGTATCAAATCGGGCTTCCGGCAGGCCGGCGCGGTGGGCGATCACGTTCATATCGATATAACCGCCGATTTCCAGCCGGGCGCGGTCGAAGGGCTGAAATTCCATGGCCGGCGGGGCGCCGGACGGCACGCCGTTCTGCGCCGGCGGATCTTCGACGATGCGGGCGCCGTACAGGATTTCGGTGTCCGGCCAACGGGAAAAACCCCAGGAAACGCTGCGCAGCCAATTGGGGTCCATCAGATTGTCGTCGTCGAAATGGGTGATGATTTCGCCCTGCGCCGCATCGAGGCCGATGTTGCGGGCCGAGGCGGCGCCAAGGCCGGTGGTGCGGAAATGCCGGACGCGTTTATCCTCAATGGATGCCAGCAATGCCGGCGTATCGTCGGTGCTGCCGTCATCGACGATGACGAGTTCGAAATTGCTGTGCGTCTGCGCGAGAATCGAGGCGATGGCGCGGGCCAGATAGTCCCGCCGGTCGCGCGTCGGCATGACGACGGAGATGAAAATCTCGGAAGTGACATGGGCCTGCGCCAGCCAGCGCATGACGGTCCAGATTTGCAGCATCCGGGAGGTGGCGACCCGGTCGTCGACCAGTCGTGCCTGCGGGCCGATGGCCTGCAGCTCCGGCGAGGCGATGACGGGCACGCTGCTCATGGCGGTGACGACCTGGGTGGTCGAGCTCATCCAGCGATGGAGGTCGAGCAATTGCGCGGAATGGGCCGAATTCAGCTCGGCAAGACCCTGATTGAGGGCCTTCATCCAGGCCGCATGTCCGGCCAAAGTCTCGGCGTGGCCGGACAAAGCTTCGCCATGCGCGGGCAGAACACCCTGGCGGGCTTCCTGGAGGTCGGCTTCGAGTTGTGCAATGCGCGTTTCGAGGTCTGGTTTTTTCAGCCAACTAAACATTGTAACCCTGATACTAACGGCATTGACGATGCGTCGGCGCTACATAGCGGATAGCGGGTAGGGTAGGTCAACCTTGGGCGGCTAATTCAAGCGTTAAGCGGTCTGGGGCCGGCCGCCTGGCTGGAGCCGGATGGCGCGATCGCCCGCAGGCGAGCACTTGCCCCGGTTCGAGGCTCAGACATTTTGGCGCCGGGTGCGCCAGCCGGTCAAAGCCGCGGAAAGCTGATCGTGAAAGATCCGGGCCTCGGCCGGCTCGCAAAACTGCTGCAAAGCCCAATTGCGGTTGGCTTTGCGTTCGGCGTCGATCGCCGCGCCGCCGGCCATAACTTCCCTGGCGTGACGGACGATATCGGCGGCGTCACGATAGGGCCGGAAGCCGGTGCCGCAAAGCGCCTGCATTTCCGGCGCGTCGGGTGTGATGACGCAGGCGCCGGCGCGCAATGCCTCAATGATCGACATGGGCATTCCCAAGGCGATGCCGGGGACCACCGTGTAAAGCATCACGGAAGTGTGAGAGAGCAGCTCGAACACCTGATTGCGCGGCAGGTTGATGTTGACCTCGACGGGATTTGGCAGTTCCGCGGCAAGCCGTGCGACCTCGTCCGGCAGCGCTTCGAAACCGTTGGTCCGGGCCATGACGATGCGGCGGCTGAATTCGGCGAGCTGGTTCATCGCGTCCAGCAGCAGCGGCCAATCTTTCTTTGGCAATCCAGCGGAGACCGATGTGATCATGGTTCGGTCTGCGCCGGCATCGGGAATTGCGCCATGCGTCATGAAAATTGGTGCGCGCGCATGCGCGCCGGGGATCAATTTTGCATGATGCGGGAACGCCCAGACGCCGATGCAGCCGGGATGGTCAGCCACGCGCGTGACGGCGTCGATGCTGAAATCAAACGAATGAACGCGGAGCGCGAAAGGCCGGCCGATGCGCGCCAGATGATCGAGCGCGCCAAGCGCGTGCGTGGTCCAGTAGACGACGATAACGTCGGGATTATACGCCGCTACGGCGGCATCGAGCGTCGCGTATAATTCGTGACGTATGGGATAGGGTGAGGCGGATTGCGCGAATGAGGCGAAGGCGATTTGGGCGCCCGCCGATTCCAGCGCCAGCATCTCTTCCTCGATATAGGTTTCGGACATCAGCGGAAACAAGGCGTTGTAGGAGAGCACGCGCATTTGCCGTGTTTCATGCACCTGCGCGCGAACCAGCCGGTTTTCCTGAACATAGGATGGACTGTCGCTGAGCCGGCCCGGCGCGAAGTTCGCGTACAGGCAAGCGATGACCGGCAGTTCAAGCGGCGCTTTTCTGACGGTCAGCCGCAGTACCATCTCCCATTCGATCGGTGCCTGCCGGTCCGGGTTGAAATGCGCCCCCGGCAAGTTGGCGCGGTGGGCGATGACGTTCATGTCGATATAATTCGAGCTCTCCAATCGGGCGCGATCGAAGGGCTGCCAATCCAAGGCCGGCATGGCGCCGGAGGCGATGCGGTCGCGCGCGGCGCCGTCCTCGATGATGCGGGCGCCGTAGAGAATCTCCGTTTTGGGCCAGCGTGAAAAGCCCCAGGCGACGCCGCGCAGCCAATGCGGGTCCATCAGATTGTCATCGTCGAGATGCGTGATGATGTCGCCTCGCGCGGCCTGCAGGCCAAGATTGCGCGCATTCGAAGCGCCGGTTCCGGCGCCGCGCAGGCGGCGGATGCGGGGATCTGTGATGCTGTCGAGAAATTCCGGCGTGTCGTCGGTGCTGGCGTCGTCGATGATGACGATTTCAAAATTCGGATAGCTTTGCGCGAGGATGGAGGCGATGGCGCGCGCCAGGTAATGACGCCGGTTGCGCGTCGGCACGATGACGGAGATCAGCAGATCGGCTTCAAAATTGGCTTGCGCGAGCCAGCCCATGACGGTCCGGATTTGCAATGCGCGGCTGGCCGCGTGCTGGTCATCCACGCGTCTGGCCAACGGGCCAATCGCTTGCAGCTCGGGCGAGGGGATAACAGGAACGCTGCTCATCGCGGTAACTGCCTGGGTGGTGGCGCTCATCCAGCGGCCGAGATCCTGCAATTGCGCCGAATGCGCGGATCGCAGATCATCCAGGCCCCGTTGCAGGGATGATAGCCAGGCCGCATCGGCGGCCAAGGTTTCGGCATGCCCGGCTAACGCCTGGCCCTGCGCGGGCAGGATGGCTTGACGGGTTTCCTGGAGCGCTGCTTCAAGCCGCGCGACGCGCGCGCGTTTGGATTTTGTAAGCCGCCCGAACATTGCTACCCCGCTCGCTACCAGCATCGACGATGCGATAGCGTCACATTGCGGATAGCGGGCAGGTCAGGTCAACCTTGCGCGGCTGGATCAATTTCAAAGCCGGGCATGCCGTGCGGTCCGGCAGTAAATTGACATGATCTCTTAACGATAGGCTGGCCGGGGGCATTCGACCCGTGTCGGCCTAGCCGGCGGCGGCGACGGTTGCGAGGACGGTAGCGCCGTAGCGGTCGAGTTTGGATTTACCCATGCCCGGAATATCCGCCAGCGCCGCCAGCGAAGCAGGGCGGGCAGTGGCGATGGCGATCAGCGTGGCGTCGTGGAAGATGACGTAGCTCGGGACGTTCTGCTCCCGGGCGAGTTTGGTGCGCTCGGCGCGCAATGCCTCGAACAAGGCGTTGGCGGCCGGCGGCAGGGCAACGCGGTCCTTTTTCTGGCGGATGGCGGCGGCGGTGGCGGCCTGGTCGTGGCGGAAGTGGATTTCTTCGCCGCCTTGCAGGATGGGCTTGGCCAAATTGGTGATTCTGAGCGCGCCGTAAGCGTCGTGATCCACTTCGACGGCGCCGTGGACGATCAACTGGCGGAATACCGAGCTCCAGCCCTTGCGGTCGAGTTCGGTGCCGACGCCGAAGGTGGGCAGCTTGTCATGCGCGAAACGGGTGATTTTATCGGTGGCGGTGCCGAGCAGGAGGTCGACCAGATGGCCGATGCCGAAGCGCTGCCCAGTGCGCAGGATGGCGGAGAGGGCTTTGCGGGCGGCGGTGGTAGCGTCCCAGGTGGATGCTGGGGTGTTGCAGGTGTCGCAATTGCCGCAGGGGGCCGGCAGGGTCTCACCGAAATGGGCGAGGATGGCCTGGCGGCGGCAGCCGGCGGTCTCACAGACGCCGAGCAGGGAGTCGAGCTTGCCGCGCTCGATGCGCTTGATCTCCGGCGGGGAGGCGGATTGTTCGATCATGTGGCGGCGGAAGACGATATCCTGCATGCCATACAGCAGCAGAGCTTCGGCCGGGGCGCCGTCGCGCCCGGCGCGGCCGGTTTCCTGGTAGAAGGCTTCCAGGCTGCCGGGCAGGTCATGATGCACGACGAAGCGGATGTCCGGCTTGTCGATGCCCATGCCGAAGGCGACGGTGGCGACCAGCACCATGCCTTCCTCGGCCAGGAACGCATCCTGGTTGCGCGAGCGGATTTGGGCGCCGAGCCCGGCGTGATAGGGCAGGGCTTTGACGCCGGCGGCATTCAGCGCGGCGGCGGTATCGTCGACCGTGGCGCGGCTGAGGCAATAGACGATACCGGATTCACCCGCATGGGCCGCCAGAAAGGTTTGCAGCTGGCGGAGCGGCGAGGCTTTGGGGACAATGGCGTAGCGGATGTTCGGACGGTCGAAGCTGGCGAGGAACAGCCGGGCATCCCCTAAACGCAGGCGGCGGCGGATGTCTTCGCGCGATTGCGTGTCGGCGGTGGCGGTGAGCGCGATGCGGGGCACGTTCGGGAAGCGCTCGGCGAGTTCCGCCAGTTGCAGATATTCGGGGCGGAAGTCGTGACCCCATTGGCTGACGCAATGGGCTTCGTCGATGGCGAACAGCGCGATGTTGGCGCCATCCAGCAGCTCCAGGAAATCGGGCATCATCAGCCGCTCAGGAGCGACGTAGAGCAAATCGAGACGGCCGGCGCGCAGGTCGGCGCGCACGGCGGCGCGCTCGGCAGGCTCCAGGCTGGAATTCAGCGCGGCGGCGTTGATGCCGAGCTGGCGCAAGGCGGCGACCTGGTTGCGCATCAGCGCGATCAGCGGCGAGACGACGATGCCGACGCCGTCGCGGCAAAGCGAGGGGAGCTGGTAGCACAAGGATTTGCCGCCGCCGGTCGGCATGAGGACGATGGCGTCGTTGCCGTCGATGACATGGGAGATGATGGCTTCCTGCTCACCGCGGAAGCCTGGCAGGCCGAAGACATTGTGCAGCAGGGTAGGCGCATCCGGCGCCGGGTTGTACAGGGTAGGCCGGGCTGCAACTTCTACGGGCATCGTTCATAGATACTTCATTAGGCCGAGCCGGGGCAAATCGGTTTTTGGGGTTTACAGCGGCGGCCGGCCACCCAATTTATGAAAATCACTTAACGGAGAAGTTACACATGTTGGTTTGCACTGGATTTGCAGCACCGAGCGCTACCGAACCGTTAGGAAAAATCAGTTTCAACCGGCGCGACGTCGGGGCCAAGGACGTTCAGATCGAGATTCTGTTCTGCGGGGTCTGTCATTCGGATCTGCATTTTGCCCGCAATGAGTGGAATTTCACCGAGTATCCGGCCTGTCCGGGGCATGAGATCGTCGGCAAGGTCGTGAAGGCCGGCGCCGAGGTCACGAAATTCAAGGTTGGGGACAAGGTTGGGGTAGGCTGCCTGGTGGATAGCTGCCGGGTCTGTCCGGCCTGCGTCGAAGGGCTGGAGCAATATTGCATCAAGGGCCAGGTCGGCACCTATGGCGGCACCGAGCCGGTGATCGGCGGGCCGACGTTCGGCGGCTATTCGGACAGCATTGTCGTCGACCAGGATTTTGTTTTGCGGGTTCCGGAGGGGATGGATCTGGCGGCGGCAGCGCCGCTGCTGTGCGCCGGGATTACGCTGTATTCGCCGCTGCGGCATTGGGGTGCGGGACCGGGCAAAAAAATCGGCATTATCGGTCTCGGCGGGCTTGGTCATATGGGCGTGAAGCTGGCGCATGCGATGGGTGCCACCACCGTGCTGTTCACCACCTCGCCTTCGAAGGTGGAAGACGGCAAGCGGCTTGGCGCCGATCTGGTGGTGATCTCGAGCGATACCGCCGAGATGGAGAAACATACGGAAAGTTTTGATTTCATCATCAACACGGTCTCCGCGGCCATGGATATTTCGGTGTTCCTGGAGCTGATCAAGCGCGACGGCGCGCTGGTGCAGGTCGGCGCACCCGAGCATCCGCTGCCGGTGCCGGTGTTCCCATTGCTGATGAAACGCAGAAGCCTGACCGGCTCGGCCATCGGCGGGATTGCAGAGACGCAGGAGATGCTGGATTTCTGCGCCGCGCATAGACTGACCGCGGATGTCGAGGTGATTCCGATTCAGAAAATCAACGAGGCCTATGAGCGGATGTTGAAAAGCGATGTCAAATATCGTTTCTCAATCGATATGGCTTCGCTGAAGGCTGCTTGAAACCTGACGAAGGCGGGCGCTCGCCTTCGTCAGGCGAGGTATTGGACGTCGGTAACATGTTCCATCCATTCCACCACGATGCCGTTCAGTTTTTCCTGAATGGCGATATGGGTCATGGCGGTGGTTGGGGTGGCGCCGTGCCAATGGCGTTCACCGGCGGGAATCCAGACGACGTCGCCCGGGCGGATTTCCTCGATCGGTCCGTTTTCGTGCTGAACCCAGCCGAGGCCGGATGTGACCACGAGCGTCTGGCCGAGCGGGTGCGTGTGCCAGGCGGTCCTGGCGCCGGGTTCGAAGGTGACCAGGCTGCCGGCGACGCGGTCCGGATCCGGCCCGAACAGCGGGTCGACCCGGACGGTGCCGGTAAACCAGTCTGCCGGACCCTTGGTGGAGGGCTGCGATCCGACGCGAATGACTTGCACCATTTTTCGGTCCTTTATGAAAAGGCAGACGGCCTCGATATTGTGGCCGTCGGGGTCGAGAATGAAGAGCGATATTAAATATCGATTCTCGATCGATATGGCGTCGCTGAAGGCGGCTTAAAGCAAAAACTTTTTTGAATCTGGGGCATGGGCGTTGGCGCTGCCAGAGCCCATGCCCCAGATTATCAAAAGTTTTTTGGTTCTTTTTTTCAAAAAAGAACTGCTGGTTTCCTAATACCCGCCTTCGAGGGCGATTTCGGCGACCGGCTTGCGGGGGCTGGGGAATTCGCGGGCCTGCAAAGCTTCGGGCAGAAGGGTTTTGGGGCCGATTTTGCCGATGGCGATGGCGGCTTCGATGCGGACTTCATCGGGGACTTTGAGTTCGGTGCGGACGCGGTCGAAATCGACGCCGACCATGCCGTGGGTGTGCCAGCCGAGATAGGTTGCCTGCAGGGCGAGGTAGCCCCAGGCGGCGCCGGCGTCGAAGGAATGGCTGTGGGAGGGGATTCGGGCGTCCTTGCCTTGTTGCGCCATGGTTGTTTCGGAGACTGCGAAGACCAGCGCGGAGGCGGTTTTGGCCCAGCTCTGGTTGAAGGGGATGAGCAGGTTCAGGAATTTGTCCCAATGCGCGTTGCCGTTGGTGGCGTAGAGAAAGCGCCAGGGCTGGGAATTATAGGAGGACGGTGCCCAGCGGGCGGCTTCGAACAGGGTGTACAGCACCGATTGCGGGATCGGTTCGCCGGTGAAGGCGCGCGGCGACCAGCGGTCGAGGAAGACCTGTTCGATCGGGTGGTCGGCGATTCGGGGGTTTTCGGTGGTCAATGGCGTGATCCTCTGCAGCTGAAAATGCGTTTAAGATAACTGATTTCCTGAAGTCAGAAACAGCCTTGAGGGCAGTTTCTCGCAAATAAGATATGGTCACCCTTGCCCCGGGTTACCAATAACGGAAAATGGTTGTTAATTGTTTCGAACTTAGCTAAGCTTTTAGCTAAGGAGTTTGTGATGACGCAGTTCTCGGTCCATGAAGCCAAAACCAACCTGTCCAAGTTGATCGCCGAAGCCATCGAGGGTGGCGATGTGGTCATCGCCCGGGGCTCGGTTCCGGTCGTTCGCCTGGTGCCTGTAGCGCCCGCCGTCCGCCGCCGCTTTGGGGCGCTTCGGGGCCAAATCTCGATTGACGCCAGCTTTGATGATCCTTTGCCCGCTGACGAGATGGATGGCTGGAATTCTTGAACCTGCTTCTCGATACGCATGCGCTGATCTGGTGGCTTGGGGGAGACGAGGCGCTGAGCATTCTGGCGCGCGAAGCGATCGGGGATATGGGAAATACGGTCGCTGTGAGCGCGGCGTCGGCGATGGAGATCAGCACGAAATTTCGCCTGGGCAAGCTGGCCCAGGCTGAATTGCTCGCGCGTGATTTCGAACCGATTGTCCGGTCGCAAGGTTTTGCGGAGCTTGCCATCACCTTCCGCCATGCCGCCGTGGCCGGCGCGATGAACATCACGCATAAGGACCCGTTTGACCGGTTGTTGATCGCGCAAGCGCAAGTCGAAGAAATGATTTTGGTATCGAATGAGAAGCTGTTCGATGATTATGCCGTCAGGCGATTATGGTGAACGGCGCGGCGATGCCATTGTTGGGAGAACCGCTATGAAGATTGTCCTCCTCCTGATTGGCGTCGTGCTGCTGCTCGGCGGTTTGCTTTGGATCGGCCAGGGCACCGGGGTGGTGAACTGGCCGGCCAGCAGTTTCATGATCGATCATCGGCCATGGGCTATTCGCGGGGTGGGGTTGGCGCTGGTCGGCGTGGCGTTTATTTTGTACAGCCGGCGCTGAGCGAACCCTGCTGAATTATTGGAGGTGCGCGTGAGCCGTAACGCCGATCTGCCGCCGCGCCGGCATCAGCTTTCTACGCAATATATTGTTTTTCTGGTGATCGCGGCGGCAGCACCTTTGGCGTCGATGATCGGCAATCTGCCGATTGCGATCGCGCGGGGTTCCGGCGCCAATGTGCCGGTGGCGTTTCTGATCGCCGGACTTATTTTGATCGCCTTCACCACCGGCTATGCGTTCATCGGCCGGCGGGTGGTGAGTACCGGCGCGTTCTACACCTATGTGGCGGAGGGTCTGGGCAAACCTTTGGGCGTCGGGACCGCGTATTGCGCCATCATCTCCTACGGCAGTTTTGCATTGGGGCTTGCGGCCGCCTGCGGATATTTCGATTCTCAGGTGTTTCTGGCGGTAGGTTTGAAAGTCAGTTGGACGATCTGTGCGGCGGTCTCCGCGGTGCTGACGGGGATATTGAATTACCGCTCGATGGATGCCTCATCCAAGCTGCTGGCGGTGATCATCGCGGTTGAGACGGCTGTGCTGGTCGTGTTCGACGGCAGCGTCATTGCCGCGAAGGGGTGGGGGGCGTTTCCGCTGGCGTCGTTCGCGCCGGGGCAGTGGTTCGAGCCGGGCGTTGGGGTTTCGCTGATGGTGGCGTTCACCTGTTTTGTCGGATTTGAATCGGGCGCGCTGTATTCCAAGGAGGCGGCGGATCCGGTGCGCAGCATTCCGCTGGCGAGCTATGTTTCGGTGATATTGATCGGTGCGTTTTATCTGGTCACGGCGTGGATCACGATTGGGGCGATAGGGGCGGGGGCTGCGAAGAGGACGGCGTTGGCGCACGGCAGTACGCTGATGCTGGACCTAATTACGCAATACGATGGCGTAATCGCATCCGATGTTGCGGGGGTGCTGCTGTGCACCTCGATGCTGGCGACCTATATTGCCATTCATGCGGCGGCGTCCCGCTATGTGTTTGCGCTGGCCCGCGAGCGCTTGCTGCCGGGGGCGCTGGCGCGGTTTGATGATGCTAAAAACGTGCCGGTTGCGGCGACGCTTTTCATTTCGGTTGCGACGGGATTCTGTCTGGCGGGAATCGCTTGGGCGGGGACCGATCCGTATGCGGCGATCATCCCGGTGCTGATCGGCATGGGAACATTGGGGATCATCGCGCTGCAGGCCGCGGCTGCGATCGCGATTGTTTTCTATGTTATCCGGCGCCGGCAGGAGGCGGGTGTTGCGGTGCTGTTTGCCTCGCTATGTGCTGCCGTTGGGTTGGCCGTGGCGCTGGCCATTGTGTGCAGCAATTTCACGATGCTCTCGACGGTGAGCACGACGTTCGTGGCCTGGCTGCCCAGCCTGTATGTTTTCACTTTGATTGCGGGGCTGTTTTACAGCATCTGGCTGCGCCAGGCGCGGCCGCTTCGATATGCGCGGCTGGCGCTGGTGGAGCTTCACACTGCGTTACAAAATGACTAGCGGGCGAGCGTGACAGCCCGCGGCGCTGCGCATATACTGAGGCTCTGTCTGCAAGAAAACGGACCCGTCCTATTGCGCCGCCTGGCTTTGCCTCTTTTTCTGTTTTCCGGGCTGATGATTGCCCTGGCCGGGTGCAAACCGGCTTATTCTCCCAATACCTATGCCGCCACGGCCGCGCAGGAGGAGGCTGCCGTGCAGCGCGGGATGATTATCGGCGTGCGGCAGGTGATGATCACCGCGAGCGGCACGGTAGGTGCGGCGACGGGGGGTGCGGCCGGCGGTGTTGCCGGCTCGCAGGTTGCTGGCGGACCGGTGGGTACGGCGCTTGGCGCGATTGGCGGCACGCTGGTGGGCGGCATTGGCGGGACCGCGGCGGCGCAGGCCGTGGCCAATACCAAGGGCTGGGAATATATCGTGCAGGAGAGCGGCGACAAGCTGGTTTCGGTGACCCAGACCAGCAAGACGCCGCTTGCCATCGGGCAGCATGTGCTGGTGATTTCGGATGCGCAGCAGGCGCGGATTGTGCCGGATTATACCGTGACGGTGGTGGCGCCGCCGGCGCCCGTGGCGCCGATCAATTCGAGCAATAGCGAGATTCACATCGGCCCGATGCCGGCGGCGGAAGCTGTAGGGGAGGATTTGCAGGTAGCGCCCGGTGCGGCGCCAACGCCGGAGAGCCCCGCCGCGGCAACTTCAACACCTGCAGCATCGCCAGCTGAGCCTGGGCCGGCCGCGCCTGCCGCACAGGCCGCGCCTGCCGCACAGGCCGCGCCTGCCGCACAGGCCGCGCCTGCCGCGCCGGTTGTCACGCCAGCGAAAACTTCTGCGCCGCCCTGAGCACAAGTTCACTTGCCGCTTGTAAAGGCGGCACTGTAACGCAACTCTAATGGCATGCGCCGCGCCGGTGAGCGTTAAGGAAGTTGCCGTGTATCAATCGAAGAATTCGTCAAATGCCAGGGCGTCCCCGATGGCGGTTTTGAGCAGACCCCTGAAACAGCTTCTCGCCGGGCAGGTGGTCGCCATGTTCAACGACAAGGCGCGCGGCGAGGCGCCGGTGGTACGGCGGCCGGATGGGTTGTTCGGGCCGCGTTCCGTCGCCTGGCGGGTACATGGGGATGTCACCTCGATGATGGTGGGCGGGATTGCCGGGCTGCTGCTGCAGATGCTGCATCCGGCGGTGCTGGCGGGGGTGTGGGACCATTCCAATTTCCGGGCCGACATGCATGGAAGGCTGCGGCGGACGGCGCGGTTCATCGCGCTCACGACCTACGGCAGCCGCGATGAGGCAGAGGCGGTGATGGCGCGGGTGCAGGCGATCCATGCGCGGGTTTCCGGCGTGCTGCAGGACGGCACGCCATATTCCGCGAATGATCCGGCAGCACTTGCCTGGGTGCATGTGACGGAGGCAAAATCTTTCCTTGCCGCCTGGCGGCGATATGCCGAGCCCGGAATCTCGCTGGCTGACCAGAACCGGTATTTTGCCGAGATGGCGCAGGTGGCGCGCGCGCTCGGCGCCGATCCGGTTCCGGCATCGGTTGCGCAAGCGGACCGGCTGATCAAGGCGATGCGGCCTTCGCTGAAATGCGATGCCCGGACGCGGGAGGTGGCGCGGCTGGTGTTGAAGCAGCCGGCGTCGATGGTTTTGGCCGAGCCGTTGCGGGCCATGACCATTCATGCCGGCATCGACCTGCTGCCGTACTGGGCGCGGCAGATGCATGGGCTGCACACGCCGTTGCCGACGGTTCCGTTGGTGCGAGCGGGAACCTTAGGCGTAGCAGAGCTGCTACGCTGGACCTTTCGCTAAGGTGTAGGGCCGGTCAGCCGCGTTTGGGGCCGCGCGGAATGTCGCGATAGGCGACGTTGCGGTCGCCCGAGGGCTCGCGCGGCATGCCGAGCACGCGCTCGGCGATGACGTTGCGGGAGATTTCCGTGGTGCCGCCGCCGATGCAGGAGACCTGCCGCATCAGGAACTGCATGCCCGGCGGGCCGTAGCCGACATCCTCCTCCTCGGTCCAGGCGGCGGCGGTTGAGCCGGCAAGTTCGAAGGCAATGCTTGCCTTGCGCGCGCCCGCCATGCCGCGTGCCAGGCGGTCGATCGAGGAGAGGTCGGTATTGCCCTTGCCCGATGCCGCCGCTGCCGCCAGCCGGCGCTGCAGTTCATGCGTGACAATATCGAGCGTGCGGGACTCGCCGATGAGTTCCCGCGTGGCCGGGTCGTCCAGCCGGCCGGCCTTGCGGGCGATTTGGATAATTGTAGGCCCTTCGGCGGTTTTTTTGGTCAGGCCGATGGGATGGGTGACGAACGGGGAGTTGTGGCCGATGCGCTCGTAATACATCCAGCGGGTGCCTATGGACCAGCCGGCATCGATCTCGCCGACGCGGTAGCTGTCGGGGATGCGAACGTCGGTCAGGAATTCCTGGCAGGCTTCGGTCTCGCCGCTCAGCCGTTCGATGCGATGGATTTCCATGCCCGGCGTGCGCAGCGGCACCAGGAAAACCGTGAGCCCTTGGTGTTTTGGCACGTTCCAATTGGTGCGCGCGAGGCAGAGGCCCCAATCCGCCCACCAGGCGCGCGAGGTCCAGACTTTCGAGCCGTTCAGCAGCCAGTCATCGCCGTCGCGCACGGCGCCGGTGGAGGCGCCGGCAACGTCCGAGCCGCCGCCGGGCTCGGAGAGCATCTGCACCCAGACCTCCTCGCCTTTCAGGATGGCGGGGATGTGCTTTTTCTTCTGCGCCGGCGTGGCGAATTCCAGCAGCACCGCGAGGCAGGGATTAAAGGTCGGCACCTGGAAGCGGGACGGAAATTCGTACCCGGCCAGTTCCTCATTAAAGGCGCGTTGATGGGCGGGGGTAAGTCCCTGTCCATCCAGATCGGGTGGCACGCAGATGCCGGCGAAGCCGCCGTCGTAAAGCTGGCGCTGCAGCGCCCGGTCGCGCGCCACGGCCACCAGCTCCACCGCGTCGTTTTCGCAATGCTGGGACAGGTCCCAGGGTTGGATGGGGCCGAGATTGGCGGCGATCCAGTCGCGCGCGCGGCCGCGGAATTCCTCGACGGATTCAATCAGATCCATGGTTTCGCTCATGCCGCTTGCTCCTGTTCGATCTGGGTTGCGGCAAGCAGGCGGCGATGCTCCGCCGGCGTGCCGTAAAGGCGGCTGTTCAGGGTAACCCGCCGCAGAAAAAAATGTAGGTCATGCTCGTAAGTAACGCCGATGCCGCCGAACATCTGCACGCAATCCTGCACCAGCTCCACACCGTATTGGCCGATATAGGATTTCGCGGCGCTGGTGGTGTCGGCGGCGAGCAGGCTTTGCGCGGCCACGGCATCCGCGGCGGCGTCGGCCAGAGCATGGCTTGCTTCCAGCCAGTGTTTCATATCCGCGAAGCGGTGTTTCAGCGCCTGGTAGGAAGCGAGCGCCCGGCCAAAGGTGTAGCGTTGGAAGGCCCAGTCGAGCGTCATGTCGAAAGCGGCGTCCATGGCGCCGACGGATTCCGCGGCCAGGATGACGGCGGCGTTCTGGATCTGGCGCGCCAGCGGTTCGGCGGCCCGGCCGAACGCGCCGAGCAGGGCGGCGGCCGGGGCGCGCACATTCTCAAAAGTGACGCTGGCGAATTTGCGGGAGACGTCCAGCGCTTTCAGGGGTTTGATGGTTATGCCCGGGGCATCCGCAGGCAGCAGGACCTGGGTGAACCCGGCATCGCTGCGGCCGGTGACGAGGAAATATTTTGCCTGACCGGCGGATTCGACGGGGCGGATCGAACCGTTGATCAGGATATCGCCGCCGTCTTTGCCGATGCTGATTGCGGCCTCGCCGGGCTGCTGCCAGGGGGCGGCGCCGAGGCAGCAGGCGGCGATGCCGGCGCCGGAGATGAGATCCGCCAAGGCGGCGCTTTGCAGCTCGCCTGCCTGGCCTGAAAGGGCTGCTGCGGTGACGTTGCAATCGACCAGCGGGCCGGGTGCGGCATGGCGGCCGAAGGCATAGGCGATCAGCGCCAGGTCCACGGCACCCTTGCCGCTGACGCTGCCGCCGCCGTCGGCTTCGGTGACCAGCAGCGAGGTCCAGCCGAGCTCGGCGCCGGCGGCCCAGTAATCGGCATCGAAGCCGGCGGGATCATCGCGATCCTTGCGTTGCCGGGCCAGGGGCACTTTTTCAGCGAGGTAGCGCATCGTGGTATCGCGCAACAGCTCCTGGTCCGAATCGATCGTATGCCACATGGAAGTCCGGTTCCTATCTTTATCGTTGGTTGCTTGCTGGTCCATCTGAAATCACCGGCCGGTGCGAGTCAAACAGCGTTGCTGGGTTAGCCAAGGCCCATGATGTCGCGGTTATCGGCGTCATGCGCCGAACGGATGCCGCTGCCGCCATCCACGCGGATGAGCTGGCCGTTGATGTAGCCGGCGGCATCGGAGGCGAGAAACGCCGCCAGCTCGCCGATATCCTCCGGCCGGCCATTGCGCGGCAGCGTGTTGTGCTTGGTGAGCGCCTTGACGATATTTGCCGGCAGCACCTCCAGCGCGTTCGGCGTCATGATAAGGCCGGGGGCGATGGCGTTGCAGCGGATATTTTTATGGCCGTATTGCACGGCGATATAGCGGGTGTAGCTGGCCGCCGCCGCCTTCGCGGAGCCATAGGCGATCTGGTTCGACATGCCGACCAGTGCCGCGCCGGAGACGGTGTTGACGATGGCGCCGCCGCCGCCTGCGATCATCAAGGGGATCGCGTGTTTGCAGCCCCAGTGGATGCTGTCCATGTTGAAGGCGAAAACCTCGCGCCAGGTTTCATTCGTCATCTCGAGCGCCTGGGCATCGCGCGCCGGATCGGTGCCGCCGGCGTTGTTGTGCAGAATGTCGAGCCGGCCGAAGGCGGCACAGCTGGCGTCCAGCGCGGCGCGGATGGAGGCCTCGTCCCGCGCGTCCATGGCCATGCCGATGGCCCGGCCGCCGGCGGCGGTGATGGCGGCTGCTGCTGCTTTGACCCCAGCCTCGTTGATGTCCGTCAGCATGACGGCCGCACCCCGGCCGGCCATGATGCGGGCCGAGGCTTCGCCGATGCCTTGCGCCGCGCCTGTTATCATGGCGGCCTTGCCGGTTAGTTCTATTGTCATGACAAACTCCCTTTGCGGTTCATTCGGTTTTTTCGAACGATATACAGGATGACCCTTGCCGGCGCCAAGCGGTGTACGTATTGCAGGTTGCATCGGCCTTTGCATTGGACGGACATGCGAACAGTTTCCAGTTTCGTTCGGGCCCTTAGCCTGGCTTTACTATCCGCCCTGGGGGGCGCCGGCGCGGCGCTGGCGCAACCCGTTACCCAGACCATCGCGCTTGAAATGTCGCTGACGGGGGCTGGCGCATTCAACGGGCTGCCGTCGGTAGAAGGGGCCCGGCTGGCGGTGGCGGAGGCGAACCGGGATGCGGGCGAAGTGCCGGTGCAGATTTCGGTGACGGATGATAAAAGCTCGCCCGCGCATGCCATCGCCGTGGCAAAGGAGATTGCGGCGTCCGGCGCGGTGGCCGAGGTGGGGCCGATTATTACGGTGGCGGCCATGGCCACGGGGCCGGTTTTTGCCAAAGCCGGGCTGGCGGCGATTGACCCCACCGCGACCGGCGATGCGGTCCCCTTGGCCGGGACCACCTATCAGGCGATTTTCAACGCCAGCGCGATGGGTATCGCCCTTGGCAATTACCTGGCCTATGTGCTGCACGGGCAATGCGCCGCGGTGCTGTACCAGAATGACGCGCATGGCCAGCCGATCGACGGCGGCTTCGCCAAGGCCGCAGGGCGCCTGCATATTGCCGTGAATTCCTACCCTTTTGTCGACGATGCCGGACGCGACGGCGCGGTCGCTTCGGCAATGCAGATCGCCGCCGCCAGTGCATGCTATCCGGCCATTGTGCTGGGAATGCAGCCTGGCGAGGCGGTGACGGTTATCGAGGCGCTGCGGCGCGGCGGGTTCATGGGCCCGATTCTCAGCAGCAATACCATCGCCGATGATAATTTTGCGAAACTGTTCGCCAGCACCGAGGAGGAGCAGGCCGACCCCGGATTTTTCACGAACAATCTGTACGCCGCGGCGCCGATGATATTTGACAGCGCGGATGCAGCGACGCTGGCTTTTGCGCAGCGCTTTCACGCGCGGTTCGGTCACGCGCCGGCCTGGGCCGCCATGCAAAGCTATGATGCGACCATGCTCGCCATCGCCGCGGTGCGCGATGCGGCGCGCTCCGGTTCCAACGCGCCGATCGCCCTGCGCCGGCAGGCGGCGCTGGCATATCTCGCGACGCTGAACAGCGCTGACAATGCGTATCCGGGTGTGGCCGCGCCCATATGGTTCACGACCGGCCGTGGCCGGGAGCAACCTTTGCGGATCGGCAGCTTTCAGGGCGGGCTTTTCGTATCGGCGCCGTTGCAGCTGGTGCCGGTGGCACAGCCGGACGCCGCCCAAATCAAATCCGGCGAACTGCGGCATGTCGGCCATGGCTATGCGCGGATTCAGCAGGTGGTTTACGCCGGCATGTATCTGAACGAGGTGCAGCGGCTGGATATTGCGGCGAACAGTTTCACCGCGGATTTTTATCTCTGGCTGCGCTATGCGCCGGCGCAGAATATCGGAGGCCAGGACCCGTCGCAGATCAGTTTTCCCGATCTGGTGAGCGGGACGTTCAATCCGGGGGCGCCGGTGGCGGCGCGCAGCCTGGCGGATGGTTCGGTCTACAAACTCTGGCATGTGCGGGGCAGTTTCAAGAATGATTTTGACCTGCATCGCTACCCGTTCGACCGGCAGCGGCTGATCATCCGGCTGTTCAACGCAACCGCGGATTCCAGCCGCATTGTATATGTGCTGGACCGGCAATCCTTTCCTGAAATTTCTGGCATGGCGGCGCCGCCAACGGAGAACGCGGGCGATGCCGAGGCGGCGGAACCGAAAGCGGCGTTTGCGCCGCCGCCTTCGAAATTCGTGCTGGAGGCAGCACCCGATGCGTTCCGCGATCTCACCCAATGGAATCCGCGATCGGTTCAGGAGGTTAGAAGTAATCTCGTGACGTTATCAGCGCTGGGCGATCCGGTGCTGGTGGGGCAGGAGCGGCAGCGTGAGCTTTCGGGCTTCGCGCTCAGCGTGGATGTGGAACGTAGAATGTTCACGGCGCTGTCGAAATCGCTGCTACCGCTGGCGCTGATAACGCTGATCATGTTCTCCTCGCTTTATTTCGCGCCGCTGCTGGTGAAGGAAAAAGTGACTGTCGCTGTCACCGGCGCGCTGTCCGGCGTTGTATTGCAGACGTCGCTGAATACGCAGCTGGGCGCGGTCGGGTACTCGATGGTGATTGATGATATTTTCTACGTTTATTTCGCACTCAGCCTGCTGTGTATCGTTTCCGTGCTCGTTGCGGAGCGGTACCGTTCCGCGGGCGATGGCAAGGCGGCGGTGCGGACCGAAATTGCCTCCCGCGTGATGTTTGCGTTTATTGTCGTGGCTACCGGTGTTGCCGTGTATGGGTCGCAGAACTGGTAGATCCCTCCGCATTTTAGGAACAATCAATGATGCTCGGCATGATCGCCGCGACGGCAGCCCTCGGCGGCTTGTTGTTTGGCTACGATACCGGTGTCATTTCCGGGGCGCTGCTGTTTCTGCGGGTGGCGTTTCATCTCTCGGCGCTGATGCAGGGGGTGGTGACCAGTATTGCGCTGGCGGGTGCGACTTTGGGTGCTTCGGTGGCCGGGGTGCTGGCGGACCGGTTTGGGCGGCGGCCGATCCTGTTGGTGACGGCGGCGATATTTGTGGCGGGCGCGCTGGTTTCGGCTTTTGCCGTGAACCTGCCGATGCTGCTTGCGGGGCGGTTGCTGGTGGGGGTAGGCATCGGCGGCGCGTCGATGCTGACGCCGCTGTACCTGGCGGAAATTGCGCCGGCGCGCCAGCGTGGGGCGTTGGTGTCGTTCAACCAGCTGGCGCTGACGCTCGGCATTCTGGTCTCCTATCTCGTGGGTTACGTATTGGCCGCATCCGGCGCCTGGCGGTGGATGCTGGGGCTGGGGGCGGTGCCGGGGGTGATCCTCGGGCTCGGGATGCTGCTGCTGCCGGAAACCCCGCGCTGGCTTGCAGGGCACGGCCGAACTGCGGCCGCCGAGGCCGCGTTGCATAGATTGGGCAGGGGGCCGCACGAGATTGCGCCGGAGCTTGCGGCGCTGCGGGCGGATTTGCAGGCTGAGGCAAAGGCCCGGCCGGAAAACAAGCTTGGTCACGCCACGGCGCGGCTGCCGTTGATCGTGGGCGTTGGGCTGGCGGTGTTTCAGCAGGTGACCGGTATCAATACCGTGATTTATTTCGCACCGCAGATTTTTCAGGCCTCCGGCCTGTCCTCGGCCTCGGCCGCGATTCTGGCGACGGCCGGGATCGGGGTGGTGAATGTGGCGATGACGGGGGTGGCGATCTGGCTGGTGGACCGGGTTGGGCGGCGGGTGCTGCTGCTGGCCGGGCTGGGCGGCATGACGGTCAGCCTGTGCGTGCTGGCTGGGGGTTTTGCGCTTGGCCATGGCGCGATGCTGGGTTGGGTGACCGCGGCCGGGCTGGCGGCCTATGTGGGCTGCTTTGCGATCGGGCTGGGGCCGGTGTTCTGGCTGCTGATTTCGGAGATATTTCCGCTGGCGGTGCGCGGCCGCGGAATGTCGCAGGCGACGATTGCCAATTGGGGGGCGAACCTGGTCGTGGCGCTGACGTTTCTGGATTTGGTGAATGTGCTGGGTCGGAGCGGGGTTTTTCTAGGCTATGCAATATTGAGCGTGGCGGCGCTGGTGTTTGCGTGGCGGCTGGTGCCGGAAACCAAGGGGCGCAGTTTGGAAGAGATTGAGCGGCTGTGGGGTTAGCGGGGCGAATTGACTCCGGCTGTACACCGGCGCTGGCGCAGCGGATTCCGATATTGCCGTTTATGCGTCGCAGAATTGGCGCTAGCTGCCGAGCAGGTTTTCAATTCGCGTTTGGGTGGCAGGGGTACACTCGGTTTTCATTCTGGCGATGGCGGGCGCCGGCAGGCCTTCGATAATTTTGCGGCGGGTTGCCACGTCCTGCCATACCTCGGCCTGCTGTGCCGCTGTCATGCCGATCCGGGTGAATGCGGACTCATAGGTGGAATGGATTTTGGCATCCATGTGCCATTGACATAGATCGCTCTGCGCCAGGAAGAAACCGATATCATTGCCGAACAGGCCGGTGATGGAGCCGGGCACCCCGGCCGCGGCCGGGAAGGCGGGAAGCAATAAGAGCAGGCCGGCCAGCGTGATTTTCGAGCGCATTGTTTCCTCACCTTGTTAGCGGGCAGGATATCCGATGCGGCGGTCATGTAAAGCGTTCTACCATTTGGTGCCGGCTTGCAGGGCGAAACTTTTGGTGGCGGTGGCGCTGCCGAACTGGCCGTCCCAATCGGCGGCGAGGCGCCAGGCGGAGTCACCGGCAAACTGCACGTTCATCAGAAGTCGCGAGACCTCAGGCAGCCGTGCTGACCTGGTTGCATTTTAGCAAAACGGGTTTTGAGCGGAAGCGGGTGCGGGAAATTGTCAAGAAAATAAAACAAAGATGGGGGTTACGTGGTTGGGCGGCGCGCGGTCGAGGGACCGTTGACCGAAAGTTGACGCGCGCCGAGCGGCGGCTGAGAAAAGACCAAAAATCGGAGGGGAAATCCATGCATCCGCGTATCAGCTTCGACGGTTTGTCGTCCTTCAACTGGACGTTTGAGCAGGATCTGGCGCTGGCGCGGCGGATTGGGGCGCATTCGATTACCATTCCGTTTGGCAAGGTTGAGCGGGACGTGGCTGAAGCGGGGCGGATGCTGGCAGGGTCCGGGCTGAAGCCGGTGCTGATTGCGGGCGGCGGGGCTGGCGGGCTGATCGGCGGGATTGAGAGCATGCGCGGCGCGATCGACGCGGCGCGGGCGCTGGGCGCGCCTGGCGTGTACACCGTATCGGGGCCGGCGCCGGCGGGTATGTCCACCGACCAGGCGTTCGCCGCTTTGGTTGCGGCGTTGCAGCCCGTTGCCGCCTATGCCGCGCAAGTGGGGGTGCGCGTTGGAATAGAGCATAACAGCGTCGCATCGCGCGGCATCGGCTTTGTTCACAGCTTCGCGGATGCGGCCGATCTGGCGAAAGAGGTGGATATCGATATCGTGCTCGAGATGCAGAATATCTGGAAGGAGCGCCGGCTGCCTGAATTGTTCCGGCAGAACCTGAGCAGAATTTTCATAGCCCAGGTCAGCGACTTTACGTTCGGCGAGGAAATGCGGATGAACCGCCGCGTGCCCGGCGACGGGGATTTGCCGCTGGAGTGGCTGATCGGGGAGTTGCTGGATTCCGGGTATGCCGGGCTTTTCGATATCGAAATTCTGGGGCCGCATATTGAGGCGGAAGGCTATGAGCCGGCGATTTTGCGGGCGGTGGAGTGGCTGTCCGAATGTCTGGCCCGCTTCGGGGTTTGAGGGCCTGGTATCTTCCGGTCGCTCATTCGCCTGGCGCAGCTGATTGTCCGGCGTTGCGGTTCAGGTTCGGCTGAGCCCGTATTTTACCGCCGCGTCAATTTGCGCGGCAAACGCATCGCTTTGCCCGGCATCCGCAATGCCGAGTACGGCAAGCTGATACGCATCGCCCAAAGCGATCGCCACCACCTCTCCGGCGATGGGCATTGTCCCCCCGGCGTCGAGTCCGCCGGCCGCTAGAATTGCTGCGATCCGGCGGCGGATGACGCGCATGCCGGATTGATCAAAGATCCGTGCGAGTTCGGGGTAACGCCAGCCGGTGGCACCCCGGGCTCCTCCTGCTTCAGCAGAACGGATTGTATCGGCTATCAGTAGCGATAGTGATTGCGATCGGCCACGGCTGCGAGTCGCGGTTTTTTTAAAGAGGCTGGCCGCGCGCAAACCAAAGATTCCGGTGACCCGTCACATGGGCTTCGGCGGCGCCGAAGCCCATGTGCGTCGTTAAGCTGCCAGTGCTGCGTCGAGAGCGGCGACCAGATTCGGATTATCCGCGGTCGTGTCCGGCGTGAAACGGCCCACCACTTTGCCATCCTTGCCGATCAGGAATTTTTCAAAATTCCACAGCACCTCCGGCGCCGGGTTCGGCTTCATGCCGTAGCCTTCAAGGTTTTTGCGCATGGCGTCGCCGCCGGCCGCCTCCGGCTGCGCTGCAATCAGCGCCTGGTACAGCGGATGCTTATCATCGCCAGCGACCGAAATCTTGCTGAACAGGGGAAATGTCACGTCATATTTCGTGCTGCAGAAGTCCTTGATTTCATCTTCCGTTCCGGGTTCCTGGCCGGCGAAATTATTCGCCGGAAAACCCAGCACTTCCAGCCCCTCGCCATGCTTTTCCTTGTAGAGTTTTTCCAGACCTTCATATTGCGGCGTCAGCCCGCATTTGGAAGCCACATTCACCACCAGCAGCACCTTGCCCTTATATTCAGCCAAAGTCGCGGCCTTGCCATCGATCGTCTGCAACGGAATATCGTAAACTTCTTGCGTCATGTCGGTTCCCCAAAATTGTTTATCGCGAGAAGACTGGCATTTTTCGTAAGCCTTGTCATCGTCAGCCTGCGGCTCCAGCCGGCGTGAACGTCAGCGCCAGGCCGTCCATGCAATAGCGCAACCCCGTCGGCTGCGGCCCGTCGGGAAACACATGTCCCAGATGCCCGCCGCAGCGCCGGCAATGCACTTCGGTGCGCTCCTCCTCGCCGGAATCATCAACTGAGGTCAGCACCGCCTGCGGCAGCGGCTGCCAGAAGCTCGGCCAACCGGTCCCGCTGTCGAATTTCGTCGCCGACGAGAACAGCGGCAGCCCGCAGCCGGCACAGTTGAAAACGCCCTTGCCATGTTGATTCAACAACGGGCTGCTGAAGGGCGGCTCCGTACCCTGCTGACGCAGAATGTTATACTGCGCCGGGGTCAGAATTCTTTGCCACTCGGCGTCGCTATGAGCGACCTCAAACACCTGCGCCGAGGCATATGCCGGCCGCATCTGCCGCGCCATTCGCGCGCCCACCCCTAGCACCACCGCCGCCGAGCCCAACAGTACCGCTTTTCTCCGGCTGGTCATGGTGTTCACTCCTCGCGGCAACCCGGGTGAGACTGCTTCAAAACGGGCCTCAGATGTCCGCATAGCAGCGTATTCAAACAGTCTCCCACTGATTAGATAGGGTCAAACCGCTTGGAGAACCACCATGGGCGCGAGCTTGCCGAATGATCCGCCGCTTTTCTACGAGACCCATGTCTTCATCTGCACCAATCGCCGGCCCGACGGCCATGAGCGCGGCTGCTGCGCCTCAAAAGGCTCCGAGAAGATCAAGGACTATATGAAAGTCCGCGCCAAGGAGGAAAAAATCCCAAACATCCGCATCAACGCCGCCGCCTGCCTGGACCGCTGCGAGCTCGGCCCCTGCGCCGTCATCTATCCGGAAGGCGTCTGGTACCGGCTGGATTCCCGCCAGGCGGTCGACCTTGTGATCGAGAAGCACATCGAAAATCAGAGCCGCGTGCCGGAGCTGATGATCGACAAACCGGAATAGGCTTTGGCGCGCCCGGTCAACCTCCTGGTTTTCGATTCCGGCATCGGCGGCCTCGGCGTGGTCCGGCAGATCCGTCTTCTACAGCCGCAGGCGAATATCATCTATCTCGCGGACAACAGTTTCTATCCCTATGGCGAGAAACCCGACGGCGTGCTGATCGCGCGAATTCTAAAAGTGATAGGGCAGGCGATAGAACTTACCAAACCGGATGCGGTGGTGATTGCCTGCAACACCGCCAGCACCGTGGCGCTGGGGCATTTACGGGAAGCCATCGCGCTGCCCTTCATCGGCTGCGTCCCGCCCATCAAACCCGCCGCCGCGGCCAGCCGCACCCGCCACATCGGCCTGCTCGCCACCGCCGCCACCATCCGCCGCCCCTACCTCGCCGATCTGGTACAAAAATTCGCCGGTGATTGCACCCTGCACAGCCATGGCACCGCCATCCTGGCCGATCTCGCCGAAGCCAAATTTCGCGGCCAGGCGATAAACCTCGCCGATCTCAAAGCCGCCATCGCCCCGCTGTTCGACCAGCCCGGCGCCGAGCAGATCGACACCATCGCTTTGGGCTGCACCCATTACACGTTCCTTCTGGACGAACTCGATGCCATCCACCCCGGCATAAAATGGTTCGACCCCGCCGGCGCCGTCGCCCGCCAAACCGCCGCCGTTACTGACGGCCTCACTGCTTTGGAACCGCCTTCTTTTGTTAATGCGGCTTTCTTTACAGAAGCGCTCCCAGACTTCGCTGAAATGCGGGTCAGCCTATCAGGGTACGGCTTCAATCACCTGCACCTGCTAAATTAATCGGGGTCTGGGGCCTCCCGGCCCCAGCGGGTTCAGGGCGGCGCCCTGACCTTGCTTCTCGCCGTTTCAACAGCGGCTTCGTCACCCGCCCCAGCACCCGGGTCCAGGTTTTATCCACCCAGACCAGCGGCACCGCGCAGGCCAATGTCAGCAGCACGCTCACCGCCGCCGCCATCAGCGCGCTATTGGTTTTCCCTAACATCGTCATGGCGCCGTTAAAGCTGCTGGCGCCGGCGGACAGCATGATCGGCCCATGCAGCAAATAGATCGGGAACGACAGCAGCCCCAGCCACACCGCCCAGGTTTTGGAGAATACCCGCCGCAGCAGCGGATTGCCGAGCAGCACCATGATCATCAGCGCCGCACTGGCGTCCCAAACGAAATGCCCGGTATCGCCGGACGGCAGCAGCGCCTTGATCGGCGCGTGGATCAGCAATTTCTGTTCATAGGTGAAGCTGAACAGATAGATCGCGACGATCCCCAAAAGCGCCGCCTGCCAATTCCGAAAATTCGGCATTCTGTTCTCGGCGAACAGCATGGCCATAACGATGCCGACGAGAAAATCGCTGATATAGGTAATCGGGTAGGTACCGCCCGCCCATACCATCACCAGCGCAATCAGCGAGAGCCGAACATGCCAGCTCTTGATTGCAAAAAGCAGCGGTGCCGCCAGGAAGATTGCGAAACTGCCGAACAGCTCGATCCGCATGGTCCAGAGCGGCGAGTCGAAATGCACATCGCCGAACAGGAACACCTTGTACAGGCCTTCGCGCAAAGCCTCGAACCAGGTCAGGTCGGGATGACCCGCGATCGGCGAATTACCGTGCGTCGCCATCCATTTGGTGCCGATCACATGCGCGGCGGCCTTATAATTATCTTGGCTGACCCAGATCAGCGCCCAGGCGAAAAGGCAGGCGATGGTGGTGAGCATCGCCAGCCGCGGCCAGCGTTTCAGCATGGCAACCGCGATCCGGCCGATACTGCGATCCTTGGAGAACGGCAGGCTGAGGATAAAGCCGGACAGCACGAAAAACACCGCCACCGCGGCGCTGCCATTCAGCATGCCCAGCCCGAACTGGTAAACCACATCCCAGCCGCCATGGCCGTGCGGCACGGCGCCCACGCCCTTTTGCGTAAAGCCGAGCACCAGATGATACATCACCACAATTGCCGCGGCGATGCCGCGCAACCCCTCCAGCGGCACCAGCTTGCTGGTTTTCTCCGCCGTCTGGCCTTTCAAGCCGGCCTCAATGCTTTTTGCCGCGATTGTATCCATATCATTACCCAAGTCGTTACGTGGCGGCCAAACTTCAAATTACCCGCGCATTGCAAATGGTTAGGCTGGGCGGCTAAACAGCCCATGCTTTGAGAATTGCATGATGAGTATCCAGTGACCGACCCAACAGACGCCCGCACTGCGCCCGATCCAGGTCAGAAATATGACTTTTCGACGGCCGAGCCCTATTGGCAGGCGGCCTGGGAAGCGGCCGGCTGCTTCAAGGCCGAGGACGTCCCCGCCGGCGGCGCCGAAAAATACTCCGTGCTGGAAATGTTCCCCTACCCATCCGGGAAAATCCACATGGGCCACGTCCGCAACTACACTTTGGGCGACGTCGTCGCCCGCTACAAGCGCGCCCGCGGCTACGACGTTTTGCACCCGATCGGCTGGGACGCCTTTGGCCTGCCGGCGGAAAACGCCGCACGGCAGCGCAATATCGACCCCGCCAAATGGACCTATGACAACATCGCCACAATGCGGGAGGAATTCAAACGCATGGGGCTGTCCTTCGATTGGTCGCGCGAATTCGCCACCTGCGACCCGGAATATTACGGCCAGCAGCAAAAACTCTTCCTGGATTTCTGGGCCGCCGGCCTGGTCGAACGCCGGCTTTCCGCCGTCAACTGGGACCCGGTGGACAACACCGTGCTCGCCAATGAGCAGGTGATCGACGGCCGCGGCTGGCTCTCCGGCGCCTTGGTCGAGAAGAAGAACCTCTCCCAATGGTTCCTCAAAATCACCGATTTCGCCCCGGACCTGCTCGAAGGCCTTTCCGAACTGCCGCGCTGGCCGGAACGGGTAAAGCTGATGCAGGAAAACTGGATCGGCCGCTCCGAAGGCGCCGAAGTCACCTTCCCGTTGGAAACCCCGATGGAGGGTCTCACCGGCATCACCGTCTACACCACCCGCCCGGACACGCTGTTCGGCATCTCCTTCATCGCACTTGCGCCGGAACACCCATTCTCCCGCCACATCGCCACGACCAATGCGAATGCCGCAGCCTTCATCGCCGAATGCCAGAGCCAGGGCACCTCGGAAGCCGCCATCGAAACCGCCGAGAAAAAGGGGTTCTTCACCGGCGCCACTGTCCACCACCCGTTCATCCCGGATCAGAAATTCCCGATCTGGATCGCCAATTTCGTGCTGATGGAATACGGCACTGGCGCCATCTTCGGCTGCCCCTGCGGCGACCAGCGCGATCTCGACTTCGCGCGCAAATACGCGCTCCCCGTCCCAATCGTCGTCGCGCCCAAGCCCGACGAAATCCCGGAAATCGGCAACAAGGCCCTGGACGGCGACGGCTTCATCGTCAATTCCGGTTTCCTCACCGGCCTTTCCACCACCGAGGCCAAATCCACCGCCATCGCAAAGCTCGAAGAAAACGGGGCAGGGAAGGGCGTCGTCAACTGGCGCCTGCGCGACTGGGGCATTTCCCGCCAGCGCTATTGGGGCTGCCCGATCCCGGTCATCCATTGCGAAGCCTGCGGCCCGCAGCCCGCACCGCTGGATACCCTACCCATCCGCCTGCCCTCCGACGTCACCTTCGAGCGTCCGGGCAACCCGCTCGACCATCACCCGACGTGGAAACACACGGCTTGCCCGTCCTGCGGCAAACCCGCCACCCGCGAAACCGACACTTTCGACACCTTCATCGACAGCTCCTGGTATTTCGCCCGTTTTTGCTCCCCGCACGCGGAGCGCCCGACCAATCGGGAAGCCGCGAAACATTGGCTGCCGGTGGACCAATATGTCGGCGGCATCGAGCACGCGATCCTGCATCTGCTCTATGCCCGCTTCTTTACCCGCGCCATGCGCAAGACCGGTCATCTGGATCTGAACGAGCCCTTCGCCGGCCTGTTCACGCAAGGGATGGTGACCCATGAATCTTACAAAGATGCAGACGGTAACTGGCTCTATCCGGAACAGATAACCAAGAATCCGGACGGCAGCGTCACCACAACCGATGGCGCCCCCGTCACCGTCGGCCGCATCGAAAAAATGTCGAAGTCGAAACGAAACACCGTGGATCCCGGCGTCATCATCGAACGATTCGGCGCCGACACCGCCCGCTGGTTCGTCCTCTCCGACAACCCGCCCGAGCGCGATGTCGAATGGACCGAGACCGGCGCCCAAGGCGCCTTCCGCTTCGTCCTGCGCGTCGCCCGCCTGGCCGAAGTCATCGCCGCCGAGCCGCGCGCCGAGCGCAACACAACGATGAGCCCGGAGGCAAAAAAACTCCGCCGCCTGACCCACCACACCATCGAGGCCATCACCACCGCGCTCGACACCTTCGCCTGCAACCTCGCCGTCGCCCGCGCCTATGAACTCGTCGGCGCACTCACCGGCGGGCCGGCCCCCGGCGAAAGCCCAATCGACCCCAGCCTGCTCGCCGCCCGCCTGGAAGCAATCGAAACCCTGGCATTGCTGATCGCGCCCATGGTCCCGCATGTGGCCGAAACCATCAACCACACCCTCAACCCCGGCAGCCCGCTCGTCGCCACCCAACCCTGGCCAAAAGCCGACCCGGCCTTGCTGGTGCAGGACGAGGTGACGATCGCCGTCCAGGTCAATGGCAAACTGCGCGGCACCATTATGGTCCCCGCCGGCGGCGGCAAGGAGCAGAATCTTGCAATTGCCAAACAAGCGGTATCCGGCGCATTGATCGGGGCAGAAATCGTCAAGGAAATCTATGTGCCGGACCGGATCGTGAACTTTGTCGTCAAGCCGTAACCTCAAGGCGCTTGCCGTCCTGGCCAGCCTCTGGACCTTAAGCGCCTGTGGCTTCACGCCGCTTTACGGCGACAGTGGCACCAGCGCCGCCTCCGTCCAACAGCAGATGGACGAAGTCTCAGTCGGCATCATCCCAAACCGCACCGGCCAGCTGCTCCGCCAGTCCCTGCAGGACCAATTGCAGGTTGCCGGCGCGCCAACGCAGGAAACCTACCTGCTGACGGTCGACTATAATATCTACGCCGAAAGCATCGGCATCCAGCAAGACACCTCCTCCACCCGCCAACGCTTCACCGCTACCGCCTCCTGGTCGCTGGCGCCCATCGGCAACCCGAAAAAACCGCTCGCCAAAGGCCTCGCCAGCACCGAAGACGCGCTCAACATCATCGACCAGCAATATTTCGCGATCACGCTCGAGACCAACACCATCAACAAACAGCTGGCCGACGAAATCGCCGCGCAAATCTCGGCCCAGGTGGCAGCCTATTTCAAAACCCATCCAGGCGCTGGGTGAGGGCAGGGGAAGCCGTTCTTTTTCTGAGCGTATTCCGCGCGGTCCGACTCAGACTTCGCGGCCACGCCGCTCCGTCATCGGAACGCAGGAACAAAAAAGACTTTTTGAATCTGGACCAGGGGCGCTGGCCCCCTCCCGCCGTCATTGCGAGCAAAGCGCGGCAATCCATCTTTTTGCTGCCAACCCATCGAACGGCATCACAATGAAAATAGACGCGGGCCGTATTGATGGGTTTCTAAAAAACCCAGGAAACACCAACATAATTTTAATCTACGGGCCCGACTCCGGCCTCGTCCACGAACGCGCGCTTAGCCTTGTTAAATCCGTACTCGGCAGCGCTGATGATCCGTTTCGTTACGCCGAAATCCATGATTCTTCGCGGCTTTTGGAAGAGGCCACCGCCGCTTCGCTGACCGGCGGCCGCCGCGTCATCCGGCTGCGCGACGCCGCTGAAAGTGCTGCAAAACCGGCGGAGGCTTTACTCAAAAATCCACCCGATGCGATGGTCATCCTGGAAGCCGGCGAGCTGACGCCGAAATCCAAGCTGCGGGCACTGGCGGAGAAACACCAGAACGCCGCCGCCATCGCCTGCTACGCGGTGGATGCCGCAAAACTTCCCCGCATCATCGCCGAGCGCCTGCGGGCTGAAAAAATCAGCATCGAGTCCGAGGCCGCCACCTGGGTCGCGAATAATATCGCCGGTGAGGAAGGCGCCATCCGCCAGGCGGTCGAGATCCTGCATCTCTACGCCGGGCCCACCGGCAGCCTGTCGCTCGCCGATGTGGCCGCGGCACTCCCGGACGGCGGCGAGACCTCGATCCAGGATGCGATCGACGCCACGCTCACCGGCAACCCGCCGGCCGCCGACCGCGCCATCAGCCTCGCCTATGACGAAGGGGTCTCGCCGGTTGCGATCCTGCGCATGCTGCTGGGTGAACTGATGCGCCTGCGCGTCGCGGCATCCCAGATCGGTCCCGGTACCTCGGTACAGGACGTCGTCGGCAGCCTGCGACCGCCGGTGTTTTTCCGGCGCATCCCAACCTTTACCCGGGCACTAAGCCTATGGCCGCCGGCCGCGCTGACGGACGCGGTCCGCGCCGCCCTGACCGCCGAAGCCGCCTGCAAATCCACCCACACGCCGGACCAGGCCTATTGCCGGCAGATGCTGCTCGGCCTGGCGTCCCGGGCCCGCAACGCCGCCCGAAGGTAACTCCGCCGGCCAGCTGTGGATAACCTCGAAATTCCTGTTCAAAAACAAGCATTTAATGGCAAATTGTCACACGTGTGACAATTTGCCGGACCCTTATACGGAAGCTTCGCGCATCCGCAGGGCATAGCGCTGGGCAACCCGTTTACCGTGCTCGCGCAAAGGCCGCTCCAGCAGGCGATGGTTCAATTCCGCAAATAGCGCAATGAGCAGCGCCGCTATCGCGAAATAGGCCGCGATCTGAAGTCCGGCCGGCGGGTGGGTTTTGTCCATCCGGTACCAGGCCTCATGCATCCCGGCATAGACCGGGATGTGCACGAGATAGATCGAATAGGTCCGGGCCGCGACGATCTCCATCACCTGCCGGGAGCGGCCCGGCCGCCATAAAAACCCCGCGTTGTAGGACGCCACCCAGACCATCAGGCCGGAGATAATCGCGATCGGCCCGTGGATGAAACTGACGATTCGCCAATCCCAATCCCCAAAGCTGACCAGCAAAGCGACGCCGCCGAAGACGACACAGATACGCGCGAGACGGCTCCCGTTCAAAAACACCGGCGCGCAATCGGCGTAGAGACGATGCCGGCTGGCAATCGCCAGCAAAACGCCGGCGGCGATGGCGCCGCTGCGGGTGTTATTCGCGAAAACGAAAGGCACCAGATAAAATGCCAGAAATAGCAAAAAGCCCATCAGCGCCGGCAGGTAACGCCGAAAGACGAAGATCGCGAAGGGCAAAGCAAAATAGAATTGCTCCTCAAGCGACAAGCTCCATTGCGCGAAGGCGGTGCCGACCCCGCCCGGTTGGCCATAATGGTAGATGAGATAGAAATTCGCGACATTGGCGATGCCCGCCATCGCCATGCACCAATTCGCCACAAAACTGCCGTAGGCATGGGAATTATTGAAGGTGAGGCAAAGCACCAAAGGCAATGCCAGCCATAGCCAGGCCGAGGGCCATAATCGCCAGGCCCGGCGGATCCAGAACGTCACCGTGATATGCGCAAACCTTCGGACATCCCTAACCCCTTGCAGCTGCGGGATCAGGCTGCGGGCAATCACGAAGCCGGAGACCGCGAAAAACAGATCCACGCCACACCAAGTGCCGAGATTGACCATGGGCTCGGTTACCGGCGTCGGCCAGAACATCAGGTTCATGGGCAGATGCTGAAGGAGCACCATGAGAATGGCGATGGTGCGCAGCACTTCCAACTCGCCATTGCGTCCAGGCTCCAGATGCGACCAGCTTTTGCCGTCAACGGCGCTCGGCTTCACATCAATATTCAACGAACCAGTCCCTTCAACCTATCGATAAAGTTCAAATTCTTTAATGTGACCAGAGCTTTAGGCCCAAATTGTCACACGTGTGACAATTTTCCCGGAAACCGTCGCATATCAGGTGGACAGTCACCCGATCTCAGTTCCTCCGCCCGTGGCCGCTGTGAAAATCCCAAATTCTTTATGTACATCAATGGCTTAAGTCCAAATTGTCACACGTGTGACAATTCAGGCGTTCAGCAACGCCAAGAGCTCATCCAGCTGATCGAGGGTTTTATAATTTAAAGTCATCGCGCCGCCATTGCCGTTGAAGGTCAGTTTAACGGTTAGACCAAGCTTTTCACTCAACGCGCGCCCGACACTTTCCGTCTCTGACAGCGTCGTTTCAGCTGGACCATCCGCCTTTCTGCGCACCGGCGGGGTGCCCCCGGGTAAACCCTTGGCAAGCCTGTTCACAATTTCTTCGGTTTGCCGGACGGTAAGGTTGCCGTCGAGAATCCGTTTGGCGACTAATTCAGGACTGCGCGTGCCGATGAGCGCGCGCGCGTGGCCGACGGATAGCGCGCCATCCCGTACAAATTGAAGCACGTTGGCCGGCAAGCTCAGCATCCGCAGGGACTGGGCGATATGGGCGCGGCTCTTGCCAATCGCCGCCGCCAAACGCTCCTGGGTCAACTTAAACTCCTCCAGCAGACGGCGATAACCCAGAGCTTCCTCGATCGGATTAAGGTCGGCACGCTGCAGGTTTTCCACCAGTCCGGCCGCCATCGCATCGATATCCGATAGCTCCCGTACCAGCACCGGAACTTCGTGCAATTGTGCTTTCTGGGCGGCTCGCCAGCGCCGCTCGCCGGCGATGATCTGATACGCGCCGGATTTCTCCGGGTGCGGGCGAACCAAAAGCGGCTGCAAAATTCCGCGCTCGGCAATCGATGCCGCCAGCTCCTCCAGCGCCACTTCGTTCATTGAATAGCGCGGCTGGAATGGCCCCGGCTCCAATTGCTCAACCCCCAGGCTCTGCACGCCAGGCGCCGAAACCGAAGCAGGCGCCGCGGAATCTCCCAGCAAAGCAGCAAGCCCGCGACCCAGACGTTTCGGTTGTTCTTTTGAAGACATCGAAGATTCCTAAAAGCAGAAAAGACAAGCAGTTCTTTTTCGCAAAAAAGAACCAAAAAACTTCTAATACTCTGGGCGTGGGCGTTAGCGCGCCAACGCCCACGCCCAGCATAAAAAGTCTTTTTGCTTCTTTTTCTTCAGAAAAAGAAGTGCTTCCTGGCTTTAAACCCTGGCCTTCTGCCGCCTCAAAAATTCCGCGGCTAAATTCAGATAGGCCTGCGCTCCGGCGGAGCGGAAATCGTACAGCAATACGGGCAGGCCGTGACTTGGGGATTCCGTGATGCGGATGCTGCGGGGGATTACGGTCTCGAACACCTGGGTGCCGAAATGGCCGCGGACGTCGGCGCTGACCTGTTCGGCGAGGTTGTTCCGGCGATCGACCATGGTGAGCACGATACCCTCCAAGGCCAGCGTTGGGTTGAGGCGGTGTTTGACCATGTCGATCGTGCGCATGAGTTGCGAGATGCCTTCGAGGGCGAAGAACTCGCATTGCAGGGGCACGAGCACGGCGTCCGCCGCCACCAGCGCATTCAGGGTAAGCAGACCGAGGCCGGGCGGGCAGTCGATGAATATGGTGCCGGCGGCGCTGTTGCCGCTGTGGATCGCGTCGCGGAGCAAAAATTCGCGGCGGTCGTATTGCCCGAACTCAAGGTCGGCGCCGATCAGGTCGGCGACGGCGGGGACGATGAACAGGTTTTGGACGGTGGTTGGGAGTGCCAGTTGACCCAGGGTTTGCTCGCCGGAAAGCAAAGCGTAGCTGCCGCCGTTGCGAATCGACTGGTCGATGCCGAGGCCGGTGCTGGCGTTGCCTTGCGGGTCGGCGTCGATGAGCAGGATCTGTTCGCCGCTGGCGGCAAGTGCGGTGGCGAGGTTGATGGCGGTGGTGGTTTTGCCGACGCCGCCTTTTTGATTGGCGATGGCGATGATTCTGGGGCGATGGCTAGCGTGGCTTTCCGGCATGGTGAATGTTACCCAGTTTAAGGATGCACGCTTCGGCGTTAAACGGGTTTTTGCACCGTTCGACATTCATGCGCCAGTGCTCCTGCGCGGTTTTCAATTCTTCCTCATAGCTTTTGCCTTTCGGAAACAGGCAGATGCCGTTTGGGGTCAGATGCGGGGTCGCGAGCGCCAGCAATTTATCGAGCGGCGCGAGGGCGCGGGCGGTGACCAAGGGTGCGGGAGTGGTTTTTGCCGCTTCGATGCGGGTGTTGAGGACTTTGGCGGGTGCGCCAAGTTCGCGGGCGGCATCCGTCAGAAATGCAGCTTTGCGGGTATCGGATTCGATCAGCGTGAACGGGATGCCGGTTTCGATCGCGAGCACCAGACCGGGAAATCCCGCGCCGGAGCCGAGGTCGATGGCAGCCAGGGTGCCGACGGAGATATAGGGGATCAGCGCCAGGCTATCCTGGATATGGCGTTCCCAGAGATCCGGCAGATCATGCTTGCTGACCAGGTTGATCTTCGCGGACCATTTGACGACCAGCGCTGCAAACTGCCGGAGTTTTTCTCCGCTCACGCGGCGCGGCGCTGCTTTTTGAGGGCGCCGAAGATGGCGCCCAGCGCCGCCGGGGTCATGCCTTCAATTCGGCCGGCCTGGCCAAGGCTTTCCGGTTTCACCCGGGCCATTTTCTCCCGCAATTCATTCGAGAGACCGGCGAGCGATGAGAAATCGAAATTCTCAGGGATTCGCACGGCCTCATCGCTCTCACGGGCTTTAATCTCGGCGTCCTGGCGGCGGAGATAGCCGGAATAATGCGTGTCGGCGCGGCTGATTTCGGCGGCGCGGCTCATGCGATCGTCCGGGGCGGCGGCGAATTCGGCGATCTCCGCCTGCAACGCAGCGAAACTGGCCTCGCGCTCGGCGCCGACGCAGCCCCAGGCGAGGCCGAGCGGGGTCAGGCGGACCTCGGCGTTATCGGCGCGCAGTGACAGCCGGTATTCGGCGCGGGAGGTGAACATGCGGTACGGCTCGGTCACGCCTTGCGTTACCAGATCGTCGATCAGCACACCGATATAGGCTTGTGCTCGCGACAAAGTCGCGGGCATTTCTTTCCCGCCCGCCACGCGAGCCGCGTTCAACCCCGCCATCAAGCCTTGCGCGGCGGCCTCTTCGTAACCGGTGGTGCCGTTGATCTGTCCAGCGAGATACAGGCCGGGCACGGCCTTCAACTGCAGGGAGTGATCGAGCGCGCGCGGGTCGACGTAATCATATTCGACCGCGTAGCCAGGGCGCAGGATCTTGGCGTGCGACAGGCCGGGGATCGAGCGGACCAGCAGTTCCTGCACATCCTGCGGCAGCGAGGTGGAGATGCCGTTGGGATAGATCGTGTCGTCGTCCAGGCCCTCGGGCTCCAGAAAAATCTGGTGGCTGGTTTTATCGGCGAAGCGAACCACCTTGTCTTCGATCGAGGGGCAATAACGGGGTCCGCGGCCGGCAATGTTGCCGCCATAGACGGCGGATTTGTGAATATTCTGGCGGATGATCTCATGCGTCTCCGCCGTGGTGGCCGTGATGCGGCAGGAAATTTGCGGGTTGGTGACGGCGGCGGTCAGCGCCGAGAACGGCTCCGGCGGGTTCTCGCCGGCATCTTCGGCGAGGCCATCCCAGTCGATGCTGTTTTTATCCAACCGCGGCGGCGTGCCGGTTTTCAGCCGGCCCAAGGGCAGGCCGAGCCCGAGCAGGCAATCCGCCAGGCTGACGGCGGCATCGTCGCCGATGCGGCCGCCGGCTTCAGTGACCACGCCGAAATGCAGAACCCCGCGCAAAAACGTGCCGGTGGTGAGCACCGCGGCGGCGCAGCGGAATTTTTCGCCGGTTGCGGTAATCACGGCGGCCAGGCGGCCGGAGGCATCGCGGTCCAGCGCCGCGGCTTCGCCTTCGATGATGGTGAGATTCTGCTCCGCTGCCAGCAGGCTCTGGATGGCGTTGCGGTATAGTTTGCGGTCGGCCTGGGCGCGCGGCCCGCGCACCGCCGGACCCTTGCCGCGGTTCAGAAGTTTGAAATGGATGCAGGCGGCGTCTGCTGCTTTGCCCATGATGCCGTCCAGCGCGTCGATCTCGCGGACCAGATGGCCCTTGCCGATGCCGCCGATGGCGGGGTTGCACGACATCTCACCCAGCCGGTCGGCGCGCTGCGTGATCAGCAGCGTCGCGGCGCCACTGCGCGCGGATGCCGCCGCCGCCTCGCAGCCGGCGTGACCGCCGCCGATGATGATGACGTCAAACTTCATGGCGGCGGTTTAGCGAAAAAGACGAGAGGGCGAAAGCGCTTGTTAGAACTGCGCCTTATCGAGATCGGAAATCAGGCTGGGGCCGGTCGGTTTCCAGCCAAGCCATCTTTGCGTCAGCGCGCTGGAAGCCGGCATGTCGTGACCGACGAACATGGCCAGCCAACCGAAATGCGCCGCGGCTTGCTCCGGCGTGATGGAGACGGTGGGCAGCTTCAGACCGCGCCCTAGGGATTCCGCGATTTCGCGCATCGAAACGCCTTCTTCCCCGACAGCGTTATAGCGCGCGCCTGCGACGCAGTTTTCCAGCGCCAGCACATAAAGCCGCGCCGCATCCAAAACATGTACAGCCGGCCAGCGGTTTTTCCCTTCGCCGATATAGGCCGAGACGGTTTTTTCACGGGCAATGGAAACGGCGTAGGTGATGAGGCCTTGCTTGACCGGATCATGGACCTGCGGCAGCCGCATCGAGGCAATCCGCACGCGCTTTGCCTGCAAGCCGTTGGCCGCAGTTTCCGAAGCAACGCGCGGGATCATCGAATTGATCGGATCCTCCTCGGTGGAGGGCCGGCCGACCGCGAGCGCCGCGGCGGTGCCGGAGGTTATGATGAGTGGACGGTCGGTGCCGATCAGGGGCGCGCCAAGCGCTTCGATGGCGCGGGCATCCTTGTCGCAATTTGCCTGGAAATTCGAGAAATCATGGTCGAACGCCAGATGGATGACGCCGTCTGCTTTGGCGGCGCCGCTTGTCAGGCTGTCGGGGTCCTCCAATGTTCCGAAATGAACTTCGGCCCCCGCTTTGGTCAGGGCGGCGGCGCCCGCATCCGAGCGGGTCATGCCGAGGACCGTGTGGCCGGCTGCGAGCAGTTCCGGGATAAGGGCGGTGCCGATGAAGCCGGTGGCGCCGGTGACGAATACGCGCATGACGAAAACTCCAAGTTTGTGGGAGACTTATATCTGCGCCTGGTGTATCCTGTTAAAGTAGTGACTTTATCATGGTATAAAGGCTAATGGGATGAGCGTTTCGGTTGGCAATGAAGGGCTGCTTGGATCCTATTTGAAGGATCGGCGGACCCGGCTGGATCCTGCCGCGTTCGGGCTATCCGGGAGCAGACGGCGGACGCCGGGGCTGCGGCGCGAAGAAGTGGCCGCAAGGGCCAATATCAGCCCGACCTGGTACACCTGGCTGGAGCAGGGCCGCGGGGGTGCGCCTTCCGCCGATGTGCTGGACCGGATTTCGCGCGCCTTGATGCTGACCGACGTCGAGCGCGAGCATGTTTATATGCTGGGGCTGAACCGGCCGCCGGAAGCGCGTTACCGGGGGGCGGATGCGATATCGCCACGGCTGCAGCGGGTGCTGGATGCGCTGGAGGTGAGCCCGGCGGTGGTGCGGACGGCGACCTGGGATGTGGTGGCGTGGAACCGCGCCGCTGCCGCCGTACTCACCGATTATTCGACATTGCAGCACCACCAGCGCAATATTTTGAAAATGATGTTCAGCAGTGAACGTATCCAGGCCGCGCAGGAAGATTGGAAAAGCGTTGCGCGCTATGTGGTGGCGGCGTTCCGGGCGGATGCGGCACGGGCCGGCGCCGCGACGCAGGTGCTCGAGTTCGTGGAGGAACTTCGCCAGATGAGCCCCGAATTCGACGCGCTCTGGCAGGAAAACAATGTGGGTGCTTCCGGCGATGGGACGAAACGATTGAACCATCCTGAGCTTGGGAAAATTTGTTTCGAGTTTTCATCGTTCGCGGTGGAAGGCCGGACCGATCTCAGCATGATCATCTATAATCCGGCAACGCCAGTGGATGCGGCGCGGGTAAGACAGCTTTTGCAGCAGGGCGATGCGCCGTTGATTTGAAAGTTGTGGCTGGGGGCTTGATTGTTAGGGTGCGGTTGGAAGGTGGGATGCGCCTGCGCACGCCCGCTTGCAGATGGGAGCGTGGCTAGCCCGCTTCCTCGTTTTCCCGTGCGGAGCAAAAGAAGGTCGTGTAGGGCGAGGCGGCGATAATCCTGAAACAAAATTCCACGCTTTCACGCCGGGGCGATGGTGGATTTGTGCTCGTTTGCAGCCTTGCCGTTGCGTCATCGACGATCGCGTTGGCGCGCTGTTTCGCGTCCTCGTCCTTTCCGTCGAGCAGCCGTACGAGCGATTCGATCGCTTCCGCGTCCGCAAGCCCGATATCCACGAGCCGGTCGGCCGAATCGCTGAAGCTGCGCCGCACCAGGGCCTGCGACGAGAGGTTCAGGATCAGGTCGAAGGGCAAACCGGTGCGGATGGAGAGCAGCACTGGGTCCATGCCGATCAATTGTTCGACCGAGGTGACGCCCTCGGCTCGCAACAAATCGGAGATGCCGATCGTAACGCCCTCAAGCTTCGTCAACTGATCGGAGTCCAACTCGCCACGCGGAACGCCCGGTGCCCAATAGGGCAAGCGGCGCAAGGTCTTGATAAATTCCCCGATCGGAAGCATCCCCAATGCCAGCGCCGCGATCTGCGCGCCAGGCTGGTTTTTGCCTGGCGTCAGCGCTGCGACCGCCGCGCCGACCGGCACGGCGACCAGCATTCGCAATGCGTACCAATACACATCCGCCACATTCAAGCTGCGGCGGCGGACGCTGAGGACACTGTCGCCGACTGCGAACAGATAGGCGCCGGCGATGGAAGCGGTGGCGACCTGGATGCTGGCTTTGTCAAACAGCGCTGCAGAACCGCCATTCGCAAGCACCAGCCAGCAGGTTTCGACGAATACGATGGTGGCGAGCAGCACGATCGGAATCCGAAATGCAGGCCGACCGTATTGCTCGCGATATATCCCAAGGAAGAGCAAGCCGGCAGCTTTAAACCGCTGTTCCTGCGGACATTCCATCAGCCCTTTCTCGATGAGCCGCTGTTCCCAATATTGCTTAAGATAAGCGATCAGCATTGTATCGGTCAGGCGGTTGCGAAACTCGTCATAGCGGGCATTCCAGCCGCTCGCCAGAAAGCGAAAAAACGGCGCCGAAACAAGGAATGTCGTGAGGGCCGCGATCCCGAGGGCCGAAATCTTCCAATCTAGGATTTTGTCGGATTGGGTGCCGGTTTTAAGGCTGCCCACGATATAGCCCAGCACCCAGACCAGTCCGATTAAACCTATCCAATAGCCGCCATGCCTGAACCAGGTCTGGTCGTGCCGCCAGCTGTTAAACTTCTCATTCCATCGCTTGGGCGCAGTCTTACGTTTTCGGTAAACATCAACGATACGCTGCATCAACACTGATCCATCGGCCATCGTCATTGTCTCCTGCAGGGCTGTCACCAGGCGTTCTTGCCATCCGCGTATCGGCCGTGACCGATGATGATCGACCCATCCTCCTGGTTGCGCAGGATAGGCTGATTGGGGATCCGGCCGGCAATCCACTCGGCGGCCAGCGTTTGAATAAGGTCCACCTGTTGCTGCGCGACGGCATCCATCGGCATATTAAGCAAGGTGGTGAATGCCACCGCCGGCGTGATACCGGGAAAATACGAAAACCCGGCGGGCAATCCCCAATGGGTTCCCTGCCGTTCAGGGCCGATCACCGGGCTTAGCCGGATGATGCGCGGGGCATCGTCAGGCGCCCGCGTTATCACATGGGCATCGACAGATGCGGCATCCGGCGGATCGTCGATAATGGCGGTAGCCATTTTCAGCAAATCGGTTCTTGGTCCCGGCGCACATGGCGGTGCGAACAGAAGCTTCTCGGCCGGCGAAGGGGCTGTGCCGGCCGGTTGCCAGTTACCGCCGGTGCCGAGGCTCAAGGCAGAAATATCCGAAGGGTCGAGGGTCCGGTCATTCGCCAAAACCTCGATCACGCCGCGCAGGACCGGGTTGTTGAAGCCGCCAACGCCGCCATCCCAGAAGCGGCGCGATGCGACGCCGCCATGAACCGGGAGCAAGGCGGGCGCGTTGAAGTAATTGATCGGGGCGTTGCTCGAGGCATGGACGGCGCCAGCCAGGCTCGGGGTGAAGGGGGGGGTTTGGCCTTGCAGGACGGATGGCTTGCGCCGGAAAAACACTTCACGGTTCTGGTCGTAATCGAAGGCAGCGATGATGACTTGCAGCCTGTCGGGCAGGTCCGGCAGGGCATCGAGCGTTACATCGCCGATCGGATCCGGGCTACCCCCCGGCGCCAGCGGGGCGTTGAAGAGGGTCCGCAACCCTTGCAGTTTTGCCGCGGCATCCCATTTCGGGCCGACGCCGAGAAGCCTGCATATTTCGTAAACAGCCCAGTTGCGTCTTACGAATATCTTCTCTCGATTGGCCTGCACCAGGAACAAATCCCGTATGGCAGCGGGCGTGAGGTTTTTTAGCAGGCCGGCAAGCGTGATGCCGCCGCCGGAATTGGCGATGGCGAGGTCGAATTCGGCGAGAATGCGGCGACCCGGCCAGTCGGGATAAAGATCCTGCAGCACGCAAGCCTGGATCATTGCCCAGGGACCGCCGCCGTCCAGGGACAGTATCTTGCAGACCATGTCGCTTTCCCATCGAATTAGGCGGTTAAAGCAACTTACCCGCAGCGGCGCAAGTCATTGTTCATCAGGAACGAATAATCGTACCCCGCCGCGCCGGAGGTCCGTTAACGGATGGGGTGGAGGCCCTCGGCGCTGGAGTCAAAAGGCTTTTCGCGCCGGGCGTTCCAAGGCTGCCCAGAAAACGAACTGCTTACGCCGTTGGTTTTTCGCAGTTGATCATCCAGGGGATGCTGAATTTATCGATGAACATCGCGAAGCGCTGGGCCCAGAAGGTTTCGGTGATTGGCATTTTGATGTCGCCGCCGGCTGAAAGGGCAGCGTAGAGGCGGTCCGCTTCCTCCGGGGTTTCCACGTTGAGGGAGACGGAAAACCCGGCGGGTTTCGAGGCGAACTGGACCGGCGCGTCGGCGCCCATGATGGCGGCATCGCCGATCGACAGCGTCGCGTGCATGACTTTGTCCGTCATGTCGGGGGGCACCGGCGCACCCGGCGGGGCTTGCCCATAGGTCATCAGCATTTCGATTTTACCGCCGGCGGCGGCGGCATAGAAGTTGAATGCCTCGGCACAATTGCCGCTGTAGCTGAGATAGGGGATGATTTTCATGGCATGCTCCTTTCAGATTTTTGCGAGGATTTCGGCGAAGCGATTGAGTGTTTCCCTGGCACCTTCGATGGCGCCGTGTTGGCGGATGGCGATGTCGTATTCGGTGGGATCGGCGAATAGATGGTGCAGCGTGAGCAAGGTGCCGCCTTCATAGGGTTCGAAGGTTACGGTCATGCGGTGTCTTGGGTGACCATTATGTTGCATGACGATGCGTTCGAGAAAAGAAATTTCGAGGAAGGTTTTGCGGTTGACGTAATCGGTGCCGTCCGGGCCGTGCATGACAAAATTCCATTCGCCGCCGGGGACAAAATCCATTTTGTGGATGGTGGTGGAGAAGCCGGTTGGGCCCCACCAGTTCGTGATATGCGCGGGGTCGGTCCAGGCGCGCCAGACAAGTTCGGGCGGGGCGCTGAAGATGCGGGTGGTGGTGATTTCCAAGGGCGGGTTGGTCATGCGCGCTCCGGATTTAAAAATCTGGGTTCTGGAATTCTGGATCGAGCGTGGCTTGGAATGGGAAATATTGGAAAAAGGGCTGCGCCTCACGGATGATGCGGCGACCGGCGGGGCGGGCGATCAGGCGTTTGAAATAGGCGGCGAGTGCGGGGTGGGCGTTGCTGAATGGACGGATCGCATCGGCATAGAATAGCGCCGGCATGGCGGCGCAGTCGGCCATGGTGAAATGCTCCGCCGCGACAAATTTCCGCGTTGCCATGCGCTGTTCCAGCATGGCGTAGGCGGTATCCAACGTGGCGTTGGCGTCGGCAACGCCGGTCGGATCTTTTTCATGGTCCGGGCGCAGGCGGTCGCTGACGCGCTTTTGCATGCAGCTATGGAGATGGAGGTCGAAAAAGCGGTCCCATAGCCGGGTCTCGAGGCTGGCGGCCGGGGATGGCGGGATCAGGGCGGCTTTGGTTGCATAATGCTGCTGGAGATATTCGATGATGATGGAGGATTCCGGCACGGATTCGTTGCGCGCGGCGTCGAACAGCAGCGGCATTTTGCCGATGGGCCAGAAACTGGAGAGTGCGGGATCTGATTTTGGTCTGCCCTGGATTTCAACCAAGGCGAATGGGGTGTGGGTTTCGTAAAGCGCCAGCAGGACTTTCCAGCAATAGGACGACAGCGGGTGGGCGTAGAGGGTCAGGCACGGGTCATTTGTCATTGCCGGTCTCCTCGGCTTTGAGGTTTTGGAGATAGAGGTCCAGGCGGTCGAGGCTGGCTTCCCAGAATTTGCGGTAGCTTTCCAGCCAGCCGGAGACTTCCTGCATTGGCGCGGCTTGCAATGTGCAGGGGCGCCATTGGGCTTCGCGGCCGCGCGAGATGAGGCCGGCGCGTTCAAGCACCTTCAGATGTTTGGAGATGGCGGGGAGCGACATGTCGAAGGGTTCGGCAAGCTCGGTGACATTGGTCTGGCCGAGCGCCAGGCGGGCGAGGATGGCGCGGCGGGTGGGGTCGGCCAAGGCCGAAAAAGTAGCGCTGAGGGGGTCCATTGGAGCTGCTTTATGTAACCTGATAGTTAAATACGGGAGGTGGGTGCGATGGTCAAGGGAATTCTGTGATTGGCAAAGTTGGGTCTGCGACGTGGAAACGGTGGATGGTGGTGGAAGGTTTGCGGCTGTGGTGGGCCGGAAGCGGAAGGTCTGCTTACAAGTGATAATCGTTAAATGCAGACATTCCCCGTCTAATTAATTGTAAAGTTTCAGCGTAGAATATGATGCATAAATCTTGAATTACAGAGCATTCTTAGCGAGCCGTTTTTTGCTGTCGGCAGCCCCTTTCGTAGAAGGTTAACATGGAAACAGTTGCTGATGCGCTGACGGCGTGGCATTCCCAGGCACAGCGGTTGCTCAACATCGGTTATGAAATCGCCGGGGCTTCGGCTCCAGCGATACAAAATAATGATGATGGGCAAGGAGACATAAGGTTGATTGCCGTGCTGCTCATTGCACGGAGTCTTTCCAACATGCGCGGTACGTTGACGATGATCCGCGAAAAACAGGTCGTTGAAGCTCGAACGCTTGCCCGCTGCATACAAGAAAACTTCTTCTGGATCGCTGGCTACGCGAGTGACCCGGAGAAATTCCGGCAAATCATGATTGATGATGACCGCAACCGAAAAGGGTTACAAGGGCAGGCGCTTTTCGAAAGCGGTGAACTGCCGGATGAAGCGGAGAAAAAGCTTCGGCAGTGGATGCGCGAAAATAAGGACTGGCGAACCGCAAAATCTACCACGCCCAAGCAATTGGCACGGGATGCCGATATTCGAGACGCTTACACCTTTTACAATCTGCTTTCTACGGACGCGCATCCTACGCTTCACGCCCTCTATCGACATGTCGTATCGATCGCTGGACAGCCAATTTCCGACATCGACCTTGACCCGGCACCAGCCGAGCATGAGCTCGCCGAAACCTTGGCTTTAGGCTGCTTTGGTTTGGTCCAAGTTCTCGTGTGCGCTTGTACGATCCTCGGATCGGACGCGGTGGAGAGGGTGGATTTATTGGCACACGAATATCTCGAAATGATGAAAGCTCATGTGGATGTAACCGTCCAAGCTGAGGACGATCCCGTGAAATAGCGCCTGATATAGTGGATTATTGGTTGCTGAGGATTGGGAGGGCAATTGGGCTTCTTTATATGTCCGGCTTGTCGTTCTTTCATTCGGTGCAATACCGTTGGTATTGCACCCTACTTGCTTCAACGTTCCGCAATGTGGATATCAGGCAAATTAATACCGGCCGCCCGACACCACGCGTCAATTACATTTTGTACTACGCAACTCAGCGCGCGCGTGCGTGACTTTGCTTTTACAAGAACTTGTTCAATTCCACCGTATTTACCTTCACCAAAGGCGAGCTCGCCGTACCCTGTACCAATGATTATAACTGCATCATTTGCAGAAACATCTCGCTCGTGAAGGCGCATTGTTAGAATAGCGTGCTTTAGTGCATCTGCGACATCACCGAGTAACGCGACATCTTCTGCAGATTTATTGGTCCTCAACATCATACAATATTTTGAAAGCCAGATACGCAGCCCTTTCAGATCTGCGATTTCATCAGGCAACCAAGGCGGACGGGCGCGTAAGATGAGGTCGGCGTAGTGATGGATAAAAAAACATGCAGCTGCGCCTTCCCGCAAAGCGTCATAGCGCGCGCGCGCAACGCTTGTTTCATCCTGTTTGCAGACGGCTTCGCTGAGCTTACGTTCTGCGCCAAGGTAGGCTCTCCAAGCGGGCAAGACAATGTGGTGGAAATGCTCATCCCAAGATAATTGCACCTATTGGATCCTCGAACGCCAACGAATCACTGTTTCAATATAAATCATGTCCGTTTTCAAGCAATTGGAAATATCGCCAACACGCCCGACTTGGGCGCAAAGCGGTAATCGCGAGAAGCCGCTAGGATTGTCAATATGTGGAACGAGCCATCGGTGGGTTGCAAAGCGCAACCCACCCTACTTCGTAATGTCCGTTTGGGGGGAGATACGAGCAAGAGTAGCAAGAGTAGGATGGGAATCGCTGGCGATGCGCATCAGAATATAGCGAGTCAGGCCGCTCCCATGGACTCCAAATTTTCCGAATCCATCACCCAATCAGCCGGGTAAATTCCCTTCGCCACGGTACGCCGGAACGACGCGTACGGATAATCCGCTGCATGCGCCACAAGACCGTGCTTCACCGGATTGAAATGAATTAATCCATATGCGCGGCATAATCCCGCTCATCCCGAACAGCATGTTCCCAAAATCGGCGCTGCCAGATGCCACGCTCTCGTTTCGCCGCGCGACTTGACGACCGATGTTCGCCGCGAGGAATGTTACGGTAGAAGACCAATTTGACGGCTTGCCAGCGGGAATAGTTCACCTCGCCCTCTGGCAACGTCCACAAGCAATGCATGTGCTCCGGTAGCACGACCCAGGCATCGACATGGAAAGGTACCCGGCGAAGGGTATTTCGAACCACTTCACGCAGGATATCGATATGTTCCACGAGCAATCGGCTTCGGCGATCGTAAAGATTGACCGTGAAGAAGAATGTGCCGCCTGGGACGCGGTTGCGGCGATAATCGGTCATTGCGCTTTCGTATGATAAGCGGAAAATGTCTGTTATGCAAAACTGGCGAGGGTTTGAGTGATGGGCATCGCGAGCGATGCCCATCCTACTTCAACGCGCAGCAGGAACAAAAATCAGCACGCTACCGTATTTATCCAATTTGAATTTTGTTCGGGCTGTGATTGCGGTGCCTTTGTCATCCTCGATCCATACCGTCGCGGTAACGGCCGAAAAACCCATTCCGCGTGTCGGAACCGTCGAATGGAGGGTGTAGGAATTGCCGGGTTTGATGGTTGCCAGCACCGTAACATTTCCCGCGGCTTCATTGGTGAAGACTCCGACGCCTGGGCAAAGCGTTATGGTCATGAGATGGATTCCGGGCGCCACTAAAATGGGCGTTTTCACATTGTTTTTGCCCATCGTCGTTTCCAAATTGTCGACGGCGGAAAGGTAGACATAGGTATTTGCCATGAGGGGATTTGGGTCGACGGTGACCGAGCCGGCAACGCTGCCGGAATTGTATCGCGTAAGCAGCCCTGGCGGGTTGTAGCCGGGGAGTGGCGGCGCGTTGCAACCTGCGAGGACTGACAGCAAAGCAAAACCCAAGAGTCGGATGTAATTTTTCATTCTCGATAGATAATAAAATTACTGGTTGACATGCAACGGTGCGGCGCCGGGCGGCCGCTTAATGGCCGCCATTGGAGAAAGCGCTGACGTGGTTGGCGTCTGTGCATGTCGCGCCCCAGGTCCAGAGCAGCAAAAGTTTTTGCGGAGCTTTTTCTAAAAAGCGACCGCTTATTTGCCAATACAGAACCCGCTGAAGACGGCGTCCAGGATGGCTTCGACGCCGATGGTGCCGGTCAGGCGGGCCAGAGCGGTGGCGGCGGTGCGCAGGTCTTCGCCGCGGAGTTCGGGTTCGGGGTTGGCAAGGGCGCGGGACAGGGCGTCGGCGGTGTCGCGGATGCAGGCGATCTGGCGGGGGCGGGCGGCGGCGGGGGCGCCGGTGGTGTCGGTCAGGCGTTGGGCGATGGCGGTGAGCTCAGCGACGAGTTCGGGTAGGCCGGCGCCGGTTTTAGCGCTGATGGCGTTTGCTGGCGGGGCGGCCAGCAAGTCTGCCTTGGTCTGGATATGGAGGGTCTCGATGCCGGGGGCGGTGGGGTGCTGGAGGCCGGCGTCGTCGAGGTAGATGATAAGGTCGGCATTGGCGGCGCGGGCGTGGGCGCGGCGAACCCCTTCGGCTTCGATCGGGTCCGCGGTTTCGCGCAGGCCGGCGGTGTCGGTGATGTGGACCGGGATACCGGCGAGGTCGAGTTTGACGCTGAGGGCGTCGCGGGTGGTGCCGGGGATTTCGGAGACGATGGCGATGTCGGTGCCGGCCAGCGCATTCAGTAGCGTGGATTTGCCGGCGTTGGGCCAGCCGAGGATGACGAATTCCAGGCCCTCGCGCAGGCGCTCGGCATTGGGGGCGGCGGCGAGTGCGGTTTGCATTTCGGCGTGCAGGGATTTGATGCCGGTCATCAGGCGGGCTTCGACTTCTGGCGGCAGGTCTTCATCGGGGAAGTCGATGAGGGCTTCCTGCTGGGCGATGATTTGGCGGAGCGATTCGCGCCAGGCGGTGCAGGCGGTTTGCAGGCGGTCGGCGCCGTCGATGGCGAGACGGCGTTGGGATTCGGTTTCCGCGGCGATCAGATCGGCCGTGGCCTCCGCCTGCAGCAGGTCCAGGCGGTTGTTAAGGAATGCGCGACGAGAAAATTCGCCGGGTTCGGCCGGGCGGGCGCCGAGCGCGATGAGGGCGTGGGTGACGGCGGCGCGGACGGCGCGGCCGCCGTGGACCGAAAATTCGACGCAATCCTCGCCGGTGAAGCTGTTGGGGGCGGGGAAAATTGTCACCAAAGCCGTGTCGAGCAGTTCGGCGTTGTGGTGGAGTTTTCGCAAGGCGGCGCGGCGGGGTTCGGGCAGGCCGGTCAGCGCGGCGGTGATTTCAAGCGCGGATGGGCCGGATAAGCGGATGATGGTGACGGCGCCGCCAGGGCCGGTGATTGGCGCGAAAATCGTGCTCATGCCGGATTATAGCAGAGGCGCAGGGGTGGAGGTAGAAAGATGGATTGCCGGGGCGGCCCCGCCGCGCTTCGCTCGCAATGACTCGGTGGTGGGAAAGCCCGAGGTCCAGATTACAAAAGTTTTTTGGTTCTTTTTTTCAAAAAAGAACCGCTTGCTTACTGCAGGTTGCGGTCGGGGGCTTCGGAGGAGATCGGCGCGGCGCGGGGGGCTTCGGCGACTTCTTCGCCAGGCGCCGCGGCGGCGATGACCGTGCTGTTGGCGGGCTGGTTATAGATGAAGCCGTAGGTGGGGTAAGCCGCACCCCAATGGCTGCTGTCGCCAAGCTCGACCTGGACGGCGGTCCAGTCGTTGTTGGGCGAGACATCCTGCATGGTGACGTCGTTGGTGATGGAGCCGTGGACCCAGTTGGCCTGGGTGACGAGGATGGTGCGGTTGTCGATCACGCTGGTGACGACGGCGACATGGCCGAGCGGCATGCGGCCGATGGAGCGGAAGTTCAGCACAGCGCCCTCAACCGGCGTATTGCCGCGGGCGTAGCGGCCGGAGGCCTCGGCCCACCAGAGGAAGGCGTTGCCGGAAAGCTGGATATGCGAGACTTCCCGGGCGTAGGGGACGCATTGGATCCAGGAGTAGCTGTAATGCGCGCTGGCGTAGCGGGTGCCGTGGTGACCGGCGTAGCGGGCGTAGCGCTGGGCGCTCCGGCGTTGCGCGTAGGTGGTATAGCGGTGGTGGGAGACGCCGGCGTACACGTGGTGGTGCGCATTGGCGGCGTAGGAATGGTGATGGCTGGAAGACGCCAGATAATGGTGCTTCGAGGTGGCGGCGACGTGGGTGGTATGATGATGCGTGGTGGTGTGCGCCAGGGCCGGAGCGGCAAACCCGATTGATCCAAATCCGAGGGTGAGTGAAACAGCGAAATTTAAAAACCGTGCCTTGGCCCAAGTTTTCAACGCGCTGGCGTGATCGATGCCAGCCTTCATCCTTTGAAACTCATTCCCAGATCGCCCCGTGTTCAATGCTATGTGAAAGGGCTACGGGTGGAATGCGATTTTCGCAACACGAGATTGATGTAAAATTACAACACTGCAAGAAATTCGTTTTTTGGGCGCTCTCCACACGAAAAATTTATGACAACTTTCCTATTCGTCAGATTCCGGCGCGAGATTCGCGGTGCGCCGGCGAGCGATTCCGGGACGGTTCGAAATCGAAATTATAAACGATATCAAACCTTAACGAGAAGTTAATGATGTGGAATCGGAGCCGACGCACGTTAACGATTGGTTATCTGCAGGCGGTGACCATGATTTCGACCAGGTAACGCGGATCGGCCAAAACGGCCTCCACACAGGCTCTGGCGGGGGCGCCGTCGGCCGGCAGCCAGGCTGACCAGACCGCATTCAAGGCTTCACGGTCTGTGATATGCTTTAACCAGATATGCGCCTGCAGCAGACGTGTGGAGTCCGTGCCGTGAATTTCGAGCAGCGCGTCGATCTGCGCCAGCACGTCCTTGGTCTGGCCGGTGATGTCGAGGCTGGGGTCGGACGGGACCACCCCCTGCAAATAGACGAAGCCGTGATACTCGACGGCCTTGGCGAGGATGTTGTTGGCTTCGGTGCGGATAATGCGGCTCATGCGGGGGCTCCGTTCGGTTAGGTGTTATGGATTGCCGGTGATTTGCGGGGCCGGCAGGTTGCCGGTAGCGGCGCGGTTATTCGGGTTGCCGTTCTGGACACAGTCATCGATCTGGTTGTTGCGGGCATTCATGGTGCCCATGCGCTG
>JAMFSE010000103.1 GCA_026225115.1 Rhodovastum atsumiense | reverse complement strand
ATGTTGAGGTTTGTCATAAAGCTTGCGATGGCTCGCAGTAATGTCCCGATTTACCAGGGTTCGCGGCTTCGCTTGCAGCTGAGCGCGCGGTTGAAATCCCGGTCCATTTTCTGTCCTTTCTGGGACCGCTTCAGTAGTGTTTGAAGGCGGGTATAATTATCCCGCCCTGGTGCTGAATGCGGACTTTCGTCCGCTGTCGTACTTTCCCCTATCGACCTGGAACTGGCAGGACGCCGTGAAAGCGGTGTTTCTGGACAGGGTTTCCGTGCTTTCCGAATATGAGCGCGAGGTGCACAGCCCGAGCTTCACCATGCGGCTGCCTTCGGTGATCGCGCTGCGGGATTTCATTCCTTCGGCACGGATGCCGGCGTTTACCCGGTTCAATGTGTTTCTGCGGGATGTGTTCACCTGCCAGTACTGCAATTCCAAGCGTCCGGCGCCGGAGCTGACGTTCGACCATGTGATCCCGCGTGCCCGCGGTGGCCGCACCACCTGGGAGAATGTCGTCACCGCCTGTGGCGCCTGCAATTTGCGCAAGGGCAGCAAGCTGCCTAAGGAATGCCATATGATCCCGCGCCACGAGCCGCGCCGCCCAACCAGTTGGGAGCTGCAGGACCGGGGCAGGGGATTTCCGCCGAATTTTCTGCATGAAAGCTGGCGTGACTTTTTATACTGGGATTCTGAGTTGGAGAGCTAAGCCTTGGATTTGTCCGCCGCCAAAACAATTCTGGAAGCCGCCTTGGCCTATGCCAGCGAGCAGGGGTTCAAGCCCATGGCCGTCGGCGTCATCGACGCGCGGGGGGCTCTGAAAACATTTGCGGCGCAGGATGGCACCAGCCTGAAACGCGGTGAAATCGCCTTGGCCAAAGCCAATGGCGCAGTGGCGCTCGGCATGGGGTCGCGGGCGTTGATGAAGCGCGCCGAACAGCAGGCGTATTTTATCGCCGCCGCCACGTCGGCGATCGGCGGTTCGCTGGTGCCGGTTCCGGGCGGGGTTCTGATCAAGGACGCCGCGGGCGTATTATTGGGCGCGATCGGGGTATCGGGTGATACCTCTGATAATGACGAAGCCGCCGCTATTGCCGGTATTAAAGCGGCAGGCCTGATCGCTGAGGCCGGTTAGCTACTTCGCCACGGGATTGTAGCGCCACATTGTGATTCTATTGCCCGCGCGCATTTCGGCGCCGGGGGGTGCCAAGCGGGGCGAGGCTTGCCTGGAAATCGGCCTCGCTTACCCAGTGCCGGCAGATACAGGCATCGTGCTAGCTGACGTAAAAAATGATACGGAGACAGAAATGTTGCGGAAGGCCGCTCCTGAAGACGGGGGAAACGTTACGTCAAAGGAAAAGCTGCGTCATATGCATGCGGCGAGCCCCGCGGATCCGAATAAGAAAAGCGGTAGATTGATCTTTCTCGAATATCTCCGGATTTATGCATTTTTAAATGTCCTAATAACGCATCTATTTCCTCAAGACACGAAGTTCGATATTTCAAATTCTACGAATATATTTTATATATATTTTGCGAAGGTATGGAACCTTTTCGTACCCATCCTGCTCGGCAATGGAACGGGAGTACCCGTATTCTTCCTTGTATCAGGTTATATAATTTTCAACGTTGCGGAAAGAGAAACAACGGCAAGCTTCGTAATTCGCCGTATCTTTAGAATTTATCCTCTTTATATTTTTGCCATCCTTTGTCAGTTTCAAATCTCGGATGGAAAAATTCCGCCGTGGAGTTCTTTGTGGCCGCGTTTCTCACTGTTGGGAGACTTCATGGGGACCGGTCAAGTTTTGAATGGGGTTGACTGGACTCTCCGAATAGAGATTTTGTTCTATGCACTCGTCGCCATATTATCTCTCGCGCGGATTCTGAAACCAAATACGAAGATAAAGCTATACGTACTTCCGATTGTTGTATTGATCTGCATTGTCATGCCGAGTTTTCCGTCATGGCAACCGAACACATTTGGTGCACTTAATCGGAACTTCCCTCTTTTTATGCTTGGCGCTGGTATATATTATTTTGAAACCCGACGCATTGGGATCAATCTATTGATCCTTATTACAGCGCTGGTCTTTTTTGGCCATGTGGCAAGAACCGATGTCATTGCTTTCGGTCTGTTTCTGTTTGCGTGGCTTGCGCGGGACAGGCTGAAATTTAATAAATTGGTGTTGAGTGTCTCCAGCGTCACCTATGCCGTGTATCTCTACCATGCCTGGTTTTTTGGCGACATGATGAAGATGCTTGAATCGGCCGGCACTCCGGCATATTTGAGCACGATCCTGGCGCTGATTATCCTTTTTGTCGTGTGCTATCTTGTGCATTTCCTGATCGAGCGACCGTTCATTGCATTCGGGCGGATAATCTCAAGGTCAGTCGACGGGCTCTTAGCCACCGCATTCTCCGGCCGGATATTTTCATCGCGGGCGGACCCGCTCTAGCCCTAAGCTATAAATCCAGAACACCCTGCTTGGCCGCGGCTGTGGCGGCAATGTCGCCGTCGTGGAATTTCAAGTTCAGCGCCGCACCCGGGGTTATTTTAGCAGCGTCGAGGATGGGTACTCCCTTGGGGGTTGTCACGAGAACGAAACCGCGTTGCAGCACCGCTTCGTAAGATACCGAGCTCAGGCGGGCCGACAGGTTTTCGAGCCGAAGCGCGCATTCCCTGAGACGCGCCGGCAGCGGTGTCTGCAGGCGATGTTCCAGCAGCGCCAGGTTATGGCGCTGGCGTCCGAGAAATTCGCGCGGATGGATCAGACGCCCGACCAGCCGCTCCAACGCATTGCGCCGGGCGGCGGCGTAATTCGGCAGCGCCAGGGTCAGTCGCTCCGAGCGGTCATCCAGCCGCTGCCGGGCAGCCCCGATCAGGCTCGGCAGGTCCGGCAGTTTGCCTGCGGCGCGGTCGAGCCGCGCGCGGGCGCCGGTGGCGATATGCGAGAGCGCGCCGGTCAGCCGGGCGCTTTTCTGCGCGATATCGGCCAGCAGTTCGAGGCGCGGGGGCACCGCCATTTCGGCGGCGGCCGTGGGGGTGGGGGCGCGGCGGTCGGAGACGAAGTCGATCAAGGTGGTGTCGGTCTCATGCCCGACCGCGGAGATGACCGGGATCGAACAGGCGGCGACGGCGCGCAGCACCGCCTCGTCGTTGAAGGCCATCAAATCTTCCAGGCTGCCGCCGCCGCGGGCGACAATCAGCACGTTCGGGCGCGGGATGACGCCGTTTTCCGGCAAGGCCGAGAAGCCGTTGATGGCGGCGGCGATCTGGGCGGCCGCGGCCTCGCCCTGGACGGCGACCGGCCAGAGCAGGATGGGCCGCGGAAAGCGCCGGGCGATGGTGGTTTTGATGTCCTGCAGAACTGCCCCTTGGGGGGAGGTGACCACGCCGATGATTTTGGGAAGCAACGGAATGACGCGCTTGCGTTCCGGCGCGAACAGGCCCTCGGCGGCCAAGCGCAGGCGCAGCGCCTCAATCCGGGCCAGCAGGGCGCCGGCGCCGGCATATTCCAGCCGCTCGATGATCAGCTGGTATTCGGAACGCTCGGGGTAGGAGGTGATTTTGCCGGTGGCGATGACCTCGACGCCGTTTTCCGGCTTCAACCCCACGCGGCCGGCGACACCGCGCCAGATGATGGCGCGGATTTTGGCGCTTTCATCCTTCAGGGCGAAATAGACGTGGCCGGAGGCATAGGCGCGTAGCTCGGTGATCTCGCCGCGCACCCGCACCCGGCCGAACGCGCCCTCCAGCGTCTGCTTGATCGCGCCCGCAATGTCGGAGACGCTGAATTCCGGCGTATTTACCAAATCGCTCATCGCCGAAGGATATGTTAGGAGGCGCTGAAGTGAAAGCTGGAGCGTGAAATGCGGGTACTCATCATTGGTTCGGGCGGCCGCGAGCACGCCTTGGCCTGGGCGATTTCGGCATCGCCGCTGCTGGATGAATTGTTTGTCTGTCCCGGCAACCCGGGTACGGCGGCGATTGCGACCAACGTGCCGATTCGCGCCAATGACATTGCATCTCTGGTGGCCTTTGCGGAGTTGGAGCGGATCGATCTGGTAATTCCCGGGCCGGAAGCGCCGCTGGTGGCCGGCATTGCCGATGCGCTGGCAATTGCTGGCATCCGCTGCTGCGGCCCGAGCGCCGCGGCAGCCGAGCTCGAGGGAAGCAAGACATTCACCAAGGAGATTGCCGATCTGGCGAATATTCCCACCGCCGCCTGGGAGAGTTTCTCCGACGCCGATGCGGCGCATGATTATATCGAGGAAATGGGCGCGCCGATCGTTATCAAGGCGGATGGCCTGGCCGCCGGCAAGGGTGTAGTGGTCGCCGAGACGCTGGACGATGCGCATACGGCGATCACCGCCATCATGGAAGATAAAATCCACGGCGCGGCGGGTACTACCGTCGTGATCGAGGAATGTCTGTTTGGCGAGGAGATCTCGGTTTTTGCGCTCTGCGATGGGCTGGACGCGCTGTATTTGGGCTGTGCGGCCGATCATAAGCGCGTCTATGACAATGATCTTGGCCCCAACACTGGCGGCATGGGGGCGATCTCGCCACCACCCTGGGCGCCGCCGCCGATAATCGATGCCGCCATGGATCAGATTATCCGGCCGGCCCTGGCCGCGATGGTCGCGCGCGGCATTCCGTTTCGCGGCTTTCTGTTCGCGGGGCTGATGCTGACGGATACGGGGCCGAGCCTGATCGAGTTCAATGTGCGCTTCGGGGATCCGGAATGCGAAACGCTGCTGCCGTTGCTGCGGTCGGATATTTTACCGGTGTTGTTTGCGGCGGCCGACGGGCAGCTGATGAATGTCGATCTGCGCTGGAAGCCGGAGGCTTCCGCGACGGTGGTGATGTGCGCGAAGGGCTATCCGGGGCCCTATGCCACGGGGAGTGAGATTTTTGGGCTGGAGGAGGCTGGGCGGTTGCCGGGCATCAATATTTTCCATGCCGGCACCATGGCGGAGGAAGGATCGATTCTCGCCAATGGCGGCCGGGTGCTTGCCATTAACGCCACCGGTGGCACGTTGGGTGAGGCAGTCGGCCGCGCCTATGCGGCGGTCGATATGATTGAATGGCCGGATGGGTTCTGCCGAAGGGATATTGGGAAGAAGGCGCTGCATTTTTAGAGCCGTCAGCCGGCCGGAATAAATCCAAGACGTTTTAACAGCAGCGGCATGGTCAGGCCCTGGGCGATGATGGAGAAGGATACCACGCCGAAGGCTGCGACCAGCATTTCATTGCGCATTGGCAGGGATGTGGGCAAATCCAATGCCAATGCCAAAGCCAATGCACCTTTCAAGCCGCCCCACCATAGGACATGCTGTTCGCCCGGCGTAACGGCGCGGTTTGATTTTCTGATCAAAAAGCAAAGCGGGTAAACACCGGCGGCGCGTCCCAGAAGCACCAGAACGATGATGCCAGCCAGTTCGGCGAATCCCAGCTGAAAAAACGGGATTTTAGCGAGTGAAATTCCGATCAGCAAAAACACCAGCGAATTGGCGATGAAGGCGATAAACTCCCAAAGCGCCAATGCGAACTCCCGGCCTTGCGGCGTCAAGCGGCTGGTCTCCTCGCTCGCCAAAACGCCGAAATTTCCTAGGAGCAGCCCTGCGGTGATGGTCGCCAGCACGCCTGAGCAATGAAAATGCTCGGCGAGTTCAAAGGATCCGTAGGCCGTTACCGCCGTGATCGTGCTCTCCACCAGATGGTCTTTGGTGTAGCCGGCGATGGCAAGGGCGGCGCCCGCGCAGAGGACGCCCGAAAAAATTCCGCCGCCGACGGTCAGCGCCAGAATTTTGGCGCCAAATTCCGGTGAGACGGCGCCGCCGCCAGCCCAGACCAGCGCCAGAGTGAACAGCACCGCGGCCACGCCGTCGTTGAACAGCGCCTCGCTCTCCGTCAGCAGCCGCAGCCGGCCGCCGATGTTGTTGTCCTTGAACATGGCGATTACCGCGACCGGGTCGGTGGCGGCGATCAAAATGCCGAACAGCAAGGCCGATTTCACGGGCCAGCCGAAGCCGGCCACGAGTCCGGCGGTGATGACGGCCGCGGCAATGGCCGTGGCGAAGACCGCCAGGCTCAGCAGGACGGCCAGGTCACGTTTCAGCTCGTGCCAGTGAATGTTGATGGCGGCTTCGAACAGCAACGGCGGCAGAATGAAATCATAGGCGAAATCATGCGTCAGCGTTGCATCTGCGGCGCGTGGCGCCGCGGCCAGCGCCATGCCGACCGCGACCAATCCAACAGTATAGGGCAGCCGCAGCCGTCGCGCGCCCAGGGCTACCAGCACGGCGATGATCAGCAGGCCGATGGTCTGGGTGAGCATATGGTCCATGAGCCCCAAGCCTAACCGGTCGGTTGCCTTTGTGAAACTGCCGGGCTCGGCTACAAGCCGGCGCATGGATTTGAGCTCACGGAAGGGGCGGCGGCGGGCCTGGCTGGATTCGCTGTTCGACGATCACGCGGCCCTGCGGACGGTCTGGACGAATTTCCATGCGGTCGCGCCGGGCGTGTTGTATCGCTCGAACCACCCCACGCCCGGCAATTTGCGGCGTTTCGTGCGTGAGAATGGGATTAAAACCGTCATCAATCTCCGCGGTGAGGCGGGCAATGGCTCGGATGCGCTGTCCCGCGAGGCGGCAAAGAAGCTGGGTTTGGAATTTGTCGACCTGGCCGTGCGCAGCGCGGCGGCGCCGCCGCGTGCGACGGTGCTGGAACTGATGCGGCTGTATCGAACCATGCAGCGCCCGGGCCTCGTGCATTGTAAGTCGGGCGCGGATCGGGCCGGTTTTGCGGCGGCGGTTTTTTTGTTGATGAAAGGCGCTGGCGCCGCCCAGGCGCGCGCCCAGATGCGGCTTCGCTACGGCCATATGCGGCATTCGAGAGCCGGAATATTGAGCGCCTTTATCGATGCCTGGGCGCGTTATGAAGGGAGCAAAACTTTCGAACGCTGGGTGGCAGAGGATTACGACGCGGCCGCATTGCAAGCAGATTTCAAATCCAATCCGCTGGCGCGATTCCTGAATGACCGCTTACTATCCAGAGAGTAATGAAGAAGCAGCTATTCTGGGCGTGCCCTATGACTTCCGCGGGCTGAGAATCATTCGCCGTAATACGTCGTCGCGCCATAGAAATTGATGTACGAGCGCAGCCATTGCGTGAAGGCCGATCAATCCCATTATGATCCATGCGTTGACGTCATGAATCTGGTCTACGAAATGGCCGGTGGCTTTGGAGCGTGCGGCTGTCGGCGACGGGATCAACAGGCCAAAAACATCCAGTGGCTGATTATCCGTCCAGCGTGTGAAGAAGCCTAGCGGTATTTGAAGAATGAGTAGCGCGTAAAGCAGGATATGCACCACCTTCGCCCCACGATCCAACAGCGTAGAGGTCGTCGTAGAGTTTATCTGCAATATCCTTGCCCCGTAAGTAAACCGCCATGCGATACGAATGGTCAGGATGGCTGCCAATAAAAAACCTAGCGACATATGACTGATAATCAGGAAATGCTTTTCCGGACGTCCGAAAAAACCCCAGAATTCCGCGGATAGAAATTGAAAAATCACGATAAATGCAGTGAGCCAATGCAACAATATCGTATTGGTATCGTAGCGGCCGCCAACGGCCAAAATATCTCTGCTCATCTGTTCCTGTTTCACAATGCGGCGCTTCCTGCAGGCTGGAATATCTCGTTGATTTAAGTTGGCACCATGTTGTAGCGCTTGTTTCATATGGGCGGAACTACCCGTTCTGCATCATTCAAACAGGGTTATTTTATGGCAGCCTCCAAAAAGCCGGTGGAGCATCATACGGTAGAGCGGCTGGGGTGGCTTCGAGCCGCGGTTCTTGGTGCCAATGATGGGTTGCTTTCGACCTCCAGCTTGATCATCGGCGTTGCAAGCGCGCATTCGTCACGCGAAAGCGTGTTGATCGCTGGTCTCTCTGGGCTTGTAGCGGGGGCAATGTCGATGGCCGCCGGTGAGTACGTGTCTGTCAGCTCACAGGCCGACGCCGAAAGTGCCGATTTAGCGCGCGAGAGCCGGGAATTACGGACAGATCCGCGCGGCGAGGCCGATGAGCTTGCGGGGATATACGTAAAGCGCGGTATTGAGGAATCGCTGGCCCGGCAGGTCGCTGCGCAGCTGATGGCGCATGATGCCTTGGAAGCGCATGCGCGTGAAGAGCTGGGTATTTCCAATGAAATGGCGGCCCGCCCGGTGCAGGCCGCCATCGCCTCGGCTGCTTCTTTTGCGATCGGCGCATTGCCGCCGGTTCTGGTAGCGGGGATTGCCCCCGCCGGCTACCAGCCGCATTGGGTCGGAGCTGTTTCCGTTATATGTCTGGCGGCTCTTGGTGCCATGGGCGCAAAAACCGGCGGCGCGGATGTGCTCAAAGGGACGATCCGAGTCACGTTCTGGGGGGTAACTGCAATGGCAGTAACCGCCGGTATCGGTACGGTCTTTGGAACGCATGTCTGACCGGGCAGTCTTCGCCAGATTTAGTCGACCGCGTTTTTCTTCCGAAGTTTTACAACCAGCGCGGTGAAACGCGGCCCGTAAAGCCGATAGCAACCGTAGACGATTTTAAGGTTGGACGGCATTGTTGCAGCCAGGCGCTCCAGCCCGGGCACCACATCTGGGCGGGGCAGCAGGCGGCTTGGTTCGGATGGATAGATGACGGGTTCGGCAAATGTGTGGCTGAGATGCGGGCATAATCGCTTTCCCAGCGTGGCGCATTTGAAATGGACAGGCGGAATATTGCCGGCATAGCGAGTCGATTCATCGGGCATCGTCACAAATCCGCCGGATTGAACCGGAAAGATGAATCGATCCCGCTTTGGGGTCAGCTTGCCGCAAACATGGCAAAGATGATCGGCCATTCCCCGGCGATGCCGCGTGACATGCTGGGCCGCGAAGCTTGGCGAACCTTCGCCCTGGCGCTCGACTTGCACCACTTCCACAAGCCCGTCGAAGTCCTGTGAGAGCTGAAGGTCGAATTGCTGCTCGCCGGTCCATGCGACCGACCAGGGAACGTTTTCGCCAATACGCCAATCGCTCTTGGCGGCAACAGTGGTATCGGGCGTGGCGATCGGAAACTACCTTTTTCTAATACCGGATTCTCTAATTCCGGCGGCGATTTTTTTCTTGTTCAAAATAATATTGCCGCTTGCTTTCCAGCAGCGTGGCGTCGGCGCGTTTTACCGCTGATTCCATGGGTTCGCCGAGCTCGGTGGTGGCAAGGCCGAAGCATAGTTCCAGCACGACCGGGGTGTAGAATTGGTTGTTGAGGGCAGTGATCTTCAGAATTTCGGCGCGCAGCCGCTCGCCAGCGGAAAAATCCATGCCGGGCATAAGGACGACGAATTCATCGCCGCCGATGCGGGCGGCGGTGCAGGGCGCGGCTACGGATTTGCTCAGGACCTCGCCGGCGCGGCGGAGCAAGGCATCGCCCGCCAGGTGGCCGATGTCGTCGTACACGGTTTTCAGGCCGTTGATGTCCATCATCAGGATGGTGACCGGGAATGGCCCGCGTCGTTGCAGGCGGGCGAGTTCATCGGTGTAGTAGGAGCGATTGTGCAACGCCGTCAGGACATCGTGCATGCCGAGATATTCGAGATAGGCCTCGGCTTTTTTGCGGGCGGTGATGTCGGTCAGCGCCACCTGCACCTGGCTCCAGTCATGCTCATGCTCGGGCAATACGGAGAATTGCAGCAGCAGATGCAGCGGATCGCCCCCGAGCGTGTAATTAACGACCTCGCGCAGTTGGAAGAATTTCGCGTCCCACAGATCGATCAATTGTTCGCGGAAGGAGCCGTGCATCTGGTCGCGAAAAACCTCGCCGAGGCGGGAGAGCAGGTCCTGTTTGGAGCTGGCGTGAAAGAGTTCCAGCGTGCGGGAGTTGACGTCGAGCACGCGGATTTCAGACATGCAGCGTTCGACGAAATCCGGGTGCACATCGGTGAAGACGCGAAAATCGCTGATGCCGCGAAGTTTCAGGTCTTCGAAGAGTGCTTTGATGGCGCTGAAATCCTCGACCCAGAGCGAGACCGGGGAATGCTCGAAAAGTGCGTTGGCGTAGGAGGTTTGCAGGGCGAGCGCGTGGCGGGCCTGTTCGCGGGCGGTGACGTCTTCGATCGCAACCAGCACGCGGCCCCAATCTTCCTCATGGCCGGGCAGGATCACGCCCTTGAGGTCGACATTGAGACGCTCCCCAGTGAGCGTGTAGTTGACCGACATGCCGGTGAAGCTGGGGTTGCCTTCCCATAGCTGGACCAGTTCCTCGACATGCGGGTTCAGCATGTCGTCGCGAAAAACCTGGTGCAGGCTGTCGATCAGGATTTGCTGGCTTGGGGCTTCGTACAAATCCAACGTGCGACGATTGACCGCGACAATTCTAAAGGTGGCGGTGCATTCCCTGATGCGGGCCGGGTCCGCCGTGAGATGGGCGCGCAAATCGGTAACGCCAGCGGCTTGCCATTGGCTGAACAGGATTTTGAGATCGCTGTAGTCTTCCAGCCAAAGCGAAACCGGCGCGTTTTCGAAGCTTGCCTCGGCCCAGTTTTGCGGCGTGGGCTTGGCAGGGGCAGTGGTGCGGAGCGGCATGTTATTCACGTTAGCGGTTTGCAACCCTGGGCGGCATTTGTCTAGAGAACCTGCGCAGCAAGCGCGCGCGATTACGCTAACGCCTGGGCCCTTACCAGGCGCGCGAAAGCGCCGCCGGCGTCTATCAACTTCGCATGCGTGCCGGCTTCGATCGCCTGGCCATCCGCCATCACGACGATGAGATCGGCGTCGCGCACCGTGGAGAGGCGATGGGCGACGACGATGGTGGTGCGGCCCTGGCGCAAGGTTGCCAAAGCAGCCTGGACAGCGGCTTCGGATTCCGCGTCCAGCGCCGATGTGGCTTCGTCAAGCAGCAGGATGCGCGGGTTGCGCAAGATGGCGCGGGCGAGTGCGACGCGCTGGCGCTGGCCGCCGGAGAGACGCTGGCCGTTGACGCCGACGCGGGTGGCATAGCCCTCCGGCATTTCGGCGATGAATTTTGCAGCGGCGGCAGCGGCGGCGGCGGCCTCGATTTCAGCCTGTGAGGCATCTGGACGCCCCATCCGGATATTGGCGGCGATGGTGTCGTCGAACAGCAAAGCGTCCTGGCCGACATAGGCGATGGCGGCGCGCAGGGATTCCAAGGTGACGTGACGGATATCGGCGCCGTCGATGCGGATTTCGCCGCCGGTTGGGGTGTAGAGGCGCGGGATCAAAGCCAAAGCGGTGGATTTGCCGGCGCCGGATGTGCCGACGAGTGCGAGCATCTGGCCGGGGCGGGCGGTGAAATTCAGACCGGTCAGGCCCGGACGGCCGTCCGGGTAGCAGAAGGCGACATCGGCGAAGGCGACCTCGCCTGGACCATCGGGCAGCGGGATCGCGCCGGGCAGGTTGGCGATGGCGGCGGGCTCATCGATGACATGGAAGACGCGGATCAGGCCGGCAAGCCCCTCCTGGATGGCGGAATTCATGGTGCCAAGCGCGCGCAAGGGGCGGGCCGCGAGCAGCAATGCCGAGATGAAGCCCATGAAATTGCCGACGCCGCTATTGCCGGTGGCGTTACGCCAGCCCTCAAAGCCGATGACCAGTGCCACCGCAACACCGGCCAGCACTTCGAGCATCGGGTCCAGCCGGGCGCGGGTGCGGGTCATGCGGATCAAAGCTTTATAGAGCGAGTCGAAGGTGGCGTTGGCGCGGGATTTCTCCTGGTCTTCCAGGCCATAGGCGCGGACGGTGCGGGCCTGGGCAAAACTCTCGTTGAGGACGGCGGCGGCCCCGCCGATGGTTTCCTGCATGCCGCCGGAGGCGCGGCGCATGCGCTTGCCGATGCGCTGCACGGGAATTCCGGCCAGCGGATACAGGAAGGCGGCGATCAGGCTGAGCTTCCAGTCGATCGCGATCATGGTGATGACCAGGCCGACGACGGTGGCGGCGTCGGCAACCGCGTTGACGGCGCGGGTCATCGCCTCGCGGACGACGGTGGCATCGGTCGTGAAGCGGGCGGCCAGCGTGGCGGGGGCTTCGCGTTCGACGCGGGCGAGTGCTGCGTCGGACAGATGCGCGAACATGGCGACCTGCAGGCGGCGGATGACGAGCAGCACCATGTCCTGGGTGAGCACCGCCTGGAAATACATCGACATGCCTTTGATGGCGGTGACGACGAGCACCAGGATCGGCACCTGGTAGAGGATGCGGGCGTCCTTATGGGCGACCATGGTGAAGGCCCAGTCGATCAAGGCCGGGTACACCGCCGTGGTGCCGGACATGATCAGGGTCATCACGACGATGAGCGCGATGCGGCCGCGATAGAAGCGAATATGCTCGCGCCACAGACGGCGGATCAGCGCCGGCGTGGATTCATCCGCCGCGGCGGCCTGGGGGAGCATCGCGTCCATCGGCTCCGCTTAGCCATAATTCCGCCGGGGGACAAATTACGCTAGGGGTGGGGCATGCGGACGATTTACAAAGGCGAGCTGGCGACGAAAGCGGGACGGCGGAATGCCTGGCTCGACTCGTTTTTCGTCGACCATGCTTTTTTCCGGATTCTTTGGACGAATTTCGCGGCGGTGGATCCCGGCCGGCTGTACCGGTCCAACCACCCGACGCCTGCGAAGCTGGCAGCGTTTACAAAGCATGTCGGGCTGAAATCGCTGATCAACCTCCGTGGCCAGACCCGCAACGGGTCGGACGCGCTGTCGCGGGATATGGCGGCGCGGCTGGGGCTGGATTTCTACGACATGGCGCTGGATTCGCGGGATGCGCCGCAGCGGGACCGGATATTGCGGCTGGCGGAGATTTACCGGACCGCGCCGGCGCCGGCGCTGATCCATTGCAAATCGGGTGCCGACCGGGCCGGGCTGGCGGCCGGGATTTATGTATTGGTGCAGGGCGGCACGGCGGCGCAGGCGCAGCGGCAGCTGTCGCTGCGGTTTCTCCACATAAAACAGGCGAAAACCGGTGTGCTGGACCGGTTTTTTGCGGCCTATGCCAAGGTTGAGGGCAAAAAGCCGTTCCTGGACTGGGTGCGTGAGGATTACGACGCGCAGGCGCTGAAAGCTTCCCACCGCTCCGGCAAGCTCGCCGGGTTCGTCAATGATGTTCTGCTCCGGCGGGAATAGAAATCCAACTCAGGCGGCGGACGGCCTGGGCTTGCGGCCATAGGGGATCAAAGCCAGCAACGCCAGAATGGGGAGGATCAGCGCGCCGCCGCGGAAATTTCCGCTGGCAACGGCACTGAGCAGCGCGCCGGCCAGGAAGGACAGGAAGGTGTACAGCATGCGCTCGGCCTGGCGTTCCAGGATTTTTTTATCCCGCTCGGTGTGACGGATGCTGGTGAAGCCGCAGAAATAAGCGGTGAAATCGCCGAGTACCTGGGTGATGTTGCCGGTCATCACCGTGGTTGGCGGCAGATTGTTCAGCACCAGCCGCATCAGCGTGTTCTGCACCGACATGGCCAGCACCACCGGGGTGCCGACGGCCAGGCTGGTGAGGCTGTTCGCGGAATGCGAAGGCGGCAGCGCCAGGGAGACGAGCATGGCGATGGCGAGCAATCCGGCTTCCAGCAACATGGCCGGCACAAAGGGTTCAAAGCCGCGCTGCGCGAGCGTCCCGATGACCCAGGAGGAGAGGACGACGCCGGCGCCGAAGATGGGCAGCGCCAGAATATAGATCAGCACCGCGGTGTGCCCGCGCGCGAGCACCAATGCCAGGAAGATCAGATTGCCGGTGATATGGGCCGGCAGCAGGCCGGAGAGGCGGCTGAAGCCGAAGACATCGATGAAGCCGGCGACAAAACCGAGGCCGATGACGAATGCGCTGTGATCCAATTTCCGCAACGCCACCGTCCTGGTCCGTTTATTTGGCCCGGCCAAGCTTACTATGGAACGTCATGGGTGCAACAGCACGGAAAAACCTTGCCGGGCAACCTTCAACCTCAGGTGAAAATCCCTATATAATGAGCGGACGGCCAAATGCCGGGGAACGCAAGGTTAACCGGCTTTCAACAGGGGATTATCATGGAATTAACACGCCGCAGTTTAAGCCTAGCAACGCTATCGGCAACCGCATTGGCCTTCGCCAAAATCGCGCCTGCCAATGCCTCGGTTACGCAGTTGAACGAGGATTCCTTCGCCGCCCTCAAAACACTCTTCGCTGATGAGCCCCATACCAAGTTGATCGCCGAAAAGGCTTTGGGCATTCTGGTGTTTCCGCGCATCGTCAAGGCCGGGATCGGCATCGGCGGACAGAGCGGCGATGGGACGCTGTTTGTCGGCAAGCATGTGCATGCCCATTACAATATCTCCGGCGGCTCCATCGGCCTGCAGCTCGGCGCCCAGACTTACGCCTATGCGCTGTTTTTCATGAATCAAAGCGCGCTGAGCTACCTCGAAAACAGCTCCGGCTGGTCGATCGGCTCGGGTCCCAGCGTTGTGGCACTCGATAAAAGCTCGGCCGCGGCCTGGACGGCGGCGGGCGCCCAGAGCGGCGATGTCTACGCGGTGCCTTTCAGTGCCAGCGGCCTGATGGCCAGCCTCAGCCTCGAAGGCACGAAGATCAGCCGCATTTTTCCAAGCTAATGACGGGCTGGGTGGGGTGAGGTTTTACGCGAAGATTTCCCGCCCGGTTTAATTCATTCTTTTTTCGAAACTTCCCTGATTGCGCTTGAGCGAGCAAACTCGGGGAAGTTGGAAAAAATAATGCCTGTCGTGAGCATGGGCTAAACGGTGCAATGTTGCTGCGGAAACTTCCGCTTTGCGGCCAAGCCGGTCATCTTTGACGGGTAAGCGTGAGCCTGACGACGGACCTCACGGCGTGCGGCGGGTAACGCCCGCCATCTACCCTGAACGGCGGGCATTTGCCGCAGTTTGTTTGCCGAGAATTTTAGAAGGCTGGTCGGTGAAAGGGATGGAACCCTAACATCATGGGAGTGTCACACGTGTGACAATTTTACTAACTTTATGTTAGATATCAATATCATGCGCGCGATGCTTGCGGATATTCCCCAGATTCCCCATTCATGCTTTGATGCCGGCATATCTGTTGGAATTTGGAATTCCGCTTT
>JAMFSE010000102.1 GCA_026225115.1 Rhodovastum atsumiense | reverse complement strand
TTATTAAACGTCATCCCGAAATCCTCAAACCGATCCACCGCCTGTTTCCAACGGATCATGCCGTAAGCATGATCTTCCAGAATCAGCACGACCAGATTCAACTTCATCCTTATCGCCGTTTCCAGCTCCTGCGCGTTCATCATGAACCCGCCATCGCCGCACACCGCCATCACGCGTTTGCCCGGGTTAAGCATCGCCGCCATCATCGCCGACGGCAGCCCGGCGCCCATGGTTGCCAGCGCATTATCCAGCAGCAGCGTGTTCGCCATATGTGTCCGGTAATTGCGCGCGAACCAGATCTTATACATGCCGTTATCCAGCGCCACGATCCCGTCATTCGGCATCGCCTTGCGCACCTCATGCACAATGCGTTGCGGTGTTAACGGAAATCTCCGCTCATCCGCGCGATCGGCAACATGCGCGATCACCTCATCCTTCAGCGCCAGAAAATCGGAATCCACTTTCACCTTCCCGGCAATCAGCGCGCCCAGCTTCGTCAAACTCTTCCCGATATCGCCGATAATCTCAGCATCCGGATGATACACGCGCTCCACATTCGCCGGCTGCGCGCTGACATGAATAACATGCGGCGCTCCGGCGGCCGGACCGCCCGCCCCCATCAGAAACGGCGGCTTCTCCACCGTATCATGCCCAATGGTCACAATCAGATCGGAACGGTCGATCATTCTATGAATGTAATCACGCTCGGATAGCGCCGCGGTCCCAACATACAGCTCGGACGCCCCCGTCACCGCGCCCTTGCCCATCTGCGTGTTGAAAAACGGCATCCCAACCGTCTTCACAAACGCCGAAAGCGGCGCCGCCAGATGCACCCGGTTGGCGGCCGCCCCCAGCATGATCATGGGCCGCTCTGCGTGCAGAATCATCGCCGCCGCGGCCGCCAGCGCCGTATCCGACGCCACCGGCAAATCCGCTGTATGGCTCGGGATCACCGCGGTGTTTTCGGTAGTCTCCCGGGCGATATCCTCCGGCAGCTCCAGATGCACCGGCCCCAGCCGCTCCTCCGTCGCCAGCCGGAACGCCTCGCGCACCACCGCCGGAATGCTCGCCGCACTCACAATCTGCACTGAATGCTTGGTCAGCGGCCGCATGGTGGAAACGATATCCACCACCTGGAACCGCGCCTGCCGGCTGCTCAAAATCGGCTTCTGCCCGGTGATCAGGATCATCGGCATCGCCCCCAGTAGCGCATAGGCCGCCCCGGTCACCAGATTCAACGCCCCCGGCCCCAGCGTGCTCAAACAAACCCCGGGCCTGCCGGTCAACCGCCCATAGGTCGCCGCCATAAACGCTGCCGGCTGCTCATGCCGTGTGACAACAAGTTGAATACTGGAACCGCGCAGCGACTCCACAAAATCCAGATTTTCCTCGCCCGGCACGCCGAAAACATGGGTAACACCCTCGTTTTCCAGCGCCGCGACCAATAGATCCGACGCCTTCAAAGCTGCTGCCATGTTGTTTTCTCCGCCAGATTGGTCTGGAATGTGTCGAAAAAAGCCACATCTTACAACCGCCATCCGCGCGGCTCACCTGCCGCATCACAGCGAAGCGAGGAACCCATGTTCAAAAGCGTCAATCCCGCCACCGGCGAAACCTTCGCAACCTACCCTGAGCTGACCAAGGAGGAGCTGGAGGCGAAAATCGCCAAATCCGCCCTGGCCTACCGAAGCTGGCGCAAAACCTCGCTCGCCGAGCGCAGCAAACTCCTCAGCGCTTTGGCCGACGCCTATGAGAAAAACAAAGACCGCCTGGCAAAAACCGCCACCTTGGAGATGGGCAAAACCTACAGCTCATCGGTCGCCGAGGTCGAAAAATGCATCGCCGCCTTCCGCCATTTCGCATCGGCCGGCCCGGCAATGCTGGAACCTAAAACCTCGACGCTCAGCAATGGCGGCAGCGCCGAGGTCCACTGGCTGCCGCAAGGTCCGGTGCTCGCCATCATGCCCTGGAACTTCCCCTTCTGGCAGGCAGTCCGCTTCCTCGCCCCCACCATCCTCGCCGGCAACACCGGCCTCCTGAAGCATGCCAGCATCGTCCAGGGTGTCGGCGCTTTGATGGAAGAAATGGTGCTGGAAGCCGGTGGTCCCGAAGGCGTTTTCCAAAACCTCGCCATCAAATCCTCCGCCATCGCCGGCCTCATCGCCGATGACCGCATCGCCGCCGTTACCCTCACCGGCTCCGAAGGTGCGGGCATCGCCGTTGCCGAACAGGCCGGCCACGCGCTCAAAAAAGTCGTCCTCGAACTCGGCGGTTCCGACCCATTCATCGTCATGCCCTCGGCCAATCTGGACGAAGCCGTCAAACAAGCCGTCAAAGCCCGCATCCAAAACACCGGCCAGTCCTGCATCTGCGGCAAGCGCATGATCGTCCATGCCGATATCTACGAAGCCTTTCTCGAAAAATTCTCTATTGCCATGAAAGCCGTCAAAGCCGGCGACCCGCTGGACCCCAAAACCGACATGGGCCCGCTCTCCAGCTTCGAACAGCGCGACACCGTCATCGAGCAGATCGAAGAGGCCAAAAAATCCGGCGCCCAGCTTCTATTCGGTGGTGAAAAACTCGACAGCCCCGGCGCTTACCTCACCGCCGGCATCCTCACCGGCGTCCCGCTCGACAGCAAGTTCGCGCAGGAAGAAATTTTTGGCCCCATCGCCATGCTCTTCCGCGCCGAGAATATCGACGACGCCATCAACATCGCCAACAACATCCCCTTCGGCCTCGGCTCCTCGGTCTGGACCAACGATGCGGCCGAGCAAACCCGCTTCGTCAACGATATCGAAGCCGGCATGACCGCCATCAACCAGATGCTGGCATCCTCCCCGGAAGCCCCCTTCGGCGGCATCAAACGCTCCGGCCACGGCCGCGAACTCGGCCCCTACGGCCTCCACGAATTCATGAACCTGAAAACCGTCCTACGCCCCGCCGCCTAAACACCCCAATCGTCATTGCGAGGCCGCGAAGCGGCCGCGGCAATCCATCTTTTTCTCGTCGATTCAGCAGTTCTTTTTCTGAAGAAAAAGAACCAAAAAGACTCTTTATTCCGGAGCTGGGGCGCGATAAAAATCGCGCGCCACCGCAGGGTATCATGCTCGCGGACCGCCTGATATAATGCGGTTATGCTGAAACTTACCTGTCTCTGCGGCCAGGTCCGCGTTGAAGTGGCAAAGCGCCCAGACTTCATCAACGCATGCAATTGCACATTATGCGCGAAGTCCGGCGCGCGCTGGTCCTATTTCCACCCCTCCGCCGTCAGCGTGGAGGGCGCCACCGGTGATTATCGCCGCGAGGACAAAGACGACCCGGCCGCGGAAATCCACTTCTGCCGCCGCTGCGGTTCGACCACGCACTTCACATTGACGGCAAGCGCCATATCGAAATTCGGCAATGTCCAGCTGGGCGTTAACATGCTGCTGGCCGACGGGCGCGAGCTCGCCGGAATCGAACTTCGCTACCCTGACGGCCGATCCTGGTCGGGCGGCGCTGAATTTAATTATACGCGGTCGCCCCAAATAATTGGCCAAAGGACAACCTCGCAATGACCTGGCCCGCCCGCATCACGCTCACCGGCAAAACCGCCCGCCTGGAACCGCTATCCCAAAACCACGCCCCCGGCCTGATTGAAGCCGTAAACGACGGCGATCTCTGGGAACTCTGGTACACATCCATCCCTACCCCGGAGAAAATGTCGTCCGAAATCACCCGCCGGCTAAAATTACATTCCGAAGGCAAAATGCTGCCTTTCACGGTCTTCAACCAGCAGACCAATCAGATCATCGGCATGACCACCTATATGAATGTCGACGCCGTCAATCGCCGCGTTGAAATCGGCTCCACCTGGTATCGCAAATCATCGCAGCGTTCCGGCATCAACACCGAATGCAAATTGCTTCTGCTGACCCACGCCTTCGAAGCGCTGAGTTGCATCGCGGTGGAATTCCGCACGCATTTTTTCAACCAACAAAGCCGCCGCGCCATCGAACGGCTGGGCGCCAAACAGGATGGCATTCTGCGGTCACACACGGTCACCGCCGATGGCATGCTGCGCGATACCGCCGTCTACAGCATCATCGCATCCGAATGGCCGGCCGTGCGCCGGCATCTGCAATTCCAAACGGAAAAATCGCAGCCTTGAACGGATGAGGGGCTCAGTTTTACGTTGTAGCCTCGGAATAAACTAAGTAGCGTCAACGCCGTCATGGACCTCATTCATCCGCCTTTTACCTTAGTCGCCAGCGATCCGCATTGCGCGGTCCGCCAGCATCGCGCGCGAGAATTCCTGCATTACCTGCTGCAGCTCAGGCTCCGTCCTCGAGTCCGGCATCTGGTACTCATTGAGCGTCCCGGAAATTGCAAAACGATCTTATCGGACCGGATGCTTCGGATCGACACCGCCAAAGAACAATCATACCCCGCGGCGCGGACATTGCAATTTCACTGCAACCGCCTGGCCAAGGCAGCGCATCGCGCCGCCCAACGCATAAAAACCTCAGAAGCCGCCGCGAAAAAATTAAACCCTGATGACAGGGCCACGGATTTTTATAACGACGAAGTTTCCTCGACGATTTTTGTCCTATCCGGCATAACATATGACGAACCGCAATCAGCCGCGCTCTCCGCCTCAATTCATTTGAGGAAATGGCTTCTCGCGGATTAACCCCAGGCAGGAAATGCCCACGCCCACAACCGGAATGGCGATCACAATCAAAACAATATCCAATTTGCTGAGATTTCGAATCAAATCACGCATTAATCGCTGCCTCAGTTTCGAATACCGGCGAAAATATACGAATGTAACGACTAACAAACGGTTGACAACGTAAGCGCAATAATCGACGGTTTACGGGATCCATCTTAAGTTAAATCCCGAGCCATGCCGACGCCGGCGCGCGCAGCCAAATGTAACGAACTATTGCGCGTCAGTGCTAACTTCCACAGTGAAATTCGTTCCCCGCCAATGGCCGTCAGCACTCCGCCAGGTGAATTCGATGCTGCTGCCGGAGGCAAGCTCTGCGGTCGGCAATTCCGCGGTATTCAAACCAAGCCCGACATCCTCGGTCGCCGTCTCCTGGAAATTTTTCCAGCCATCAACGCTCCAGCGGATAATCCCCGGCGCATCGAGCTGAATGCGCAATATTTGCCCCACCGGAATGCGGCTTCGCCACCAATCCTCCCGCCAGTCGCGCAAGCGCGGTTGCGTGCCGTCGGTGATATAGCGCTGCACGGTCTGCGGCGGCAGATCGAAAATCGCGCCGTCGCGCAATGAGCGCAGCAATTTCACATATTCCGCATGCGCCCACACCAGCGGCATGGCGGAACCACTCGGCCGGCCGCGGTATAATTCCCGCTCCGGAATATCATCCGCGTCCCATACCTGTTCGGGCAGCAACCCGCCGGCGCTGGCGCAGCCCTCAAACGTCTCCCGCAGCCGTTGCGCTTCCGGAAAATCCTCGGCGGCGATCGCGTAATGCGCGCGCTCGCCGGTCAGCAGCGGCCAGGCGCGGCCATGTCCGGTGCCGTCGAACGGCCGGCCGTCATTATGCTCGCCATAGCCGTCATTATTATACCGGTGCCAGACCGGCCCCTGCGGCAGATCGGCGCGGGTCAAATGGTCGATCACCGTCAGCGTATCGCGAATGCGCGGATCATGGGCGGACCGCAGGCCCAGCCGCACCAGCGCCACCGCATCGGCGCCCACCAGCGCATCGGTCGCAATCTCCGCCTCGCCGATGGGCCGGTTGCGAACCGCCACCTGGCCGCCTTCGACCACCCGCGCCAGATCCCGGTTCCCCTCACCCACAATCCGCAAATAATAGCCGGCCACCCCGCATTCCGTCGCCAATGCCGTGCCGGTGACGTAAATCCAGCTCTCCAGATCGGCATTCCAGGCATCCGCGGTATCGCGCAGCAGCCCGGCGATCACCGGTCTGCCAAGCCGCTCCGCCAGATCCGCCCCTGCCAGCAACCCGGCGATCTCCACGGCGATCGTCGCCGGCGTGTAGCCGGAATTCTCCTCCCACCGGTCCTGCCCGGTCGAAGGCCCACGGCTGACGATATAGGCGCAGGCGCGCCGCACCATCGGCCAGTATTCCCCGAGCTCGCGCTCCGGCACCGCGCCGTGGCGGAAGGCAAGGTCCAATAGCAGCACCGGAAATGCCGTCTCGTCCATCTGCGTCCCACCCCAATAGGCGGAGCCGTCCAGCCAAGTGTTCTGCTTCCAGTGTCCGTCCGCCTCCTGGATCACCCGCAGGTAATCCAGCGTGCGCCTGGCATCCGGCAGCGCGCCGCAGGCCAATAGCGCGCCGGCGGTCTCTACCAGATCCCGCGGCCACACCAGATGGTAGCCGCCCAGATCATCGTCCCCTTTGCTGTCGCCCCAGGGGATCGAAAGACTGGCAATCGAGCCGCCGGGAAACAGCGGGCTGTCATGGCAGCGCAGCACCGTGGTGCTCACCCGGTAGAGATTATGCGGCGTGTTCTGATGCGCGGGGTCAAGCGGCTCCAGCCCGCTCTGCCATTGCCGCCAATTCGCCGCGTATTCCGCCTCGCAGCGCTCAAACCCGCGCGCCAGGCTGGCGGTTGCCTGAAACGCCGCGGCCGTCGCCGAGCGTCCGAACCCGACCGCCAATAAAATCGGCCCGGTTGCATCCAGCTCTGCCGACAAAGCGATATTCCCATCCGCCGCCAACTCGTAAACCTCGGAAAGCTGGCCATGCTTGCGCAAAATCTGCCAGCCGTCCGAACGCCCCGCGAAGCCGACGCTGCTCGCCAGAAAATCGACCGAACAGGCAACCGCCAAAGCACTGCCCTCGCCGCTGGCGAACAGCATCTGCCTGCCCTTATAATCCCCGACCCAGCCGGTATTATGGGCGCCGCCATTCACCAGATGCGGCGCCAGCAGCATGAACAGCCGCAGGCCGGTAACACCCGGCGCCGACGTCATGGCGATGCGCTGCAGCATGCAATCATGCACCGGATCGCTGAGAATCTGCTTCTGGATGGTGAATTGCTCGCAAGCGTTGGTGATGCTGAAAACCGGCACGCCATCGCCATAGCGCTTCATGCTGGTATGGGTGTCGCGTTTCTCCTCGGCAAAAAACCCCTGCGCCGTGCCATCGGTCACAATCAGCCCAAAATCCCTGGTGCAGGCCTTATCGACGCTGGGGTAATAGATTTCGTTTAAGATTCCGTGGCTATGCGTGAACCAGATCGTGCTGCGTGGCGAAAGCGCGGTCCCCAGCCCATCCTTGGCGCTGCTCGTCCAGCGCGGTGAAATGCCGGGAAATCCTGGGGCGTCCGCCATGCAGCATCCTGTTCTTATAAATTCCAAGGCATTAACTAAGCGCCGCATGGCCAGATACCAGTGCTATTCTGCCCCCGCGATGCAGGCCATTTACCTCCATCTTCCGATGTGACATGCAACCACGATGGCAATGGACGCAGGCGATCCAGGAGCAATGACGGGACGGCCCAGCCAACCGGTACAGATCATCCCTTTGACCGGTCTGCCTTTGTTCAACTCCGGCGACGATCTGGCCACCGCCGTCACGACCGCCATGCGAGCCCAGGGAATTTCCGCGCAACCCGGCGATGTCTTCGTGGCGGCGCAAAAAATCATCTCGAAGGTTGAAGACCGCGCCGTTCGGCTGGACGATGTGGAGATTTCAGAACCTGCCCGCCAGCTCGCCGAGACCACCGGCAAACACCCGGCACTGGCCGAGCTCATCCTGCGCGAATCCGAAACCGTCATGCGCGCCCGTCCGGGCCTCATCATCACCCGGCACCGTCTCGGCCATGTCGCGGCCAATGCCGGCATCGATGCCTCCAATGTCGACAGTGCCGAGTTTGAGACCGTCCTGCTCTGGCCGGTGGACCCCGACGCCAGCGCCGCCCAGCTACGCGCCGGTCTCGAAGCAAGTCTGGGCGTGGAAATCGCCGTCATCATCAGTGACAGCCTTGGCCGCGCCTGGCGCATGGGCACCATCGGCACCGCGATAGGCGCCGCGGGTCTGTCGCCTTTGACCGATCGCCGCGGCGAGCATGATCTTTTCGGCCGCGTGCTGCAGGCAACTCTGGTGGCGCGCGCCGACGAGCTGGCGGCCGCGGCCTCACTGGTCATCGGCGAGGCGGCGGAAGCAACCCCGGTCGCGATTATCCGCGGCGCGCGCTATATTCGAAGTGAGGCCGAGGGCATTGCCGCCACATTGCGCCCGCAAAAAGAGGATTTGTTCACCTGATGCCGCAAGACGCCGAATTGCTGACAACACCGCTGGACGGGCTGATGCGCCAGGCGGCGGCATTGCGCGATGCCGGGCACGGCAGCATCCATAGCTATTCGCGCAAGGTTTTCATTCCGCTGACGCATCTTTGCCGCGACGTCTGCCATTATTGCACCTTCGCCAAACCGCCTCGCCGCGGCGAGTCTGCCTATCTTACGCCTGAGGAAATACTCAGCATCGCCCGCGCCGGCGCTGCCGCAGGCTGCACCGAGGCGCTGTTCACCCTCGGCGAGAAACCCGAACTACGCTACACCGCCGCCCGCGCCGCGCTGGATGAATTAGGCTATGCCACCACCATCGATTATCTGGCCGCCATGTGCCGGCTGGTGCTGGATGAGACCGGCCTGCTGCCGCACGCCAACCCCGGCACGCTGAACGCCGATGAATTGTTTCTCCTCCGCCGCCACTCCGTCTCACAGGGCATCATGCTGGAGAGCGTGTCGGAGCGGCTATGCGAACGGGGCGGCCCGCATTTCGGCTCGCCCGATAAACATCCCGCCGCCCGGCTGAAAACGCTGGAGCTTGCAGGCGCGTTAAAAATTCCCTTCACCTCCGGAATTCTGATCGGCATCGGCGAGACGCGGGAAGAGCGGCTGCAGGCGATGCGCGCACTGCACGATCTGCATCAACGCCATGGCCATATTCAGGAAATCATCATCCAGAATTTCAAGGCCAAGCCCGATACCAAGATGCACAGCGCGCCGGAGCCGGATTTCGACGAGCTCTTATGGACCATCGCCACCGCCAGAATCATTTTCGGACCGGAAATGAATATCCAGGCCCCGCCCAATCTTTCGGAGCAAAATTATCCGCGCCTGATTGACGCCGGCATCAATGACTGGGGCGGCATCTCGCCGGTCACCATCGATCACGTCAATCCGGAAGCCCCCTGGCCGCATCTGCAAGTTTTGGAAGCACAAACCGCGGGCGCCGGAAAAATCCTCACCCAGCGCCTGCCGGTCTATCCAAGCTACCTGGCGCGGCGCGCCGAATGGCTGGACGCCGGCCTGCACGGCGCGGTATTGCGCAGCGCCGACAGCGAAGGCTTTGCGCGCTGCGACGCCTGGAGCCCCGGCAGCCAGACGCTTCCCGCGCCAATGTCCTTCATCCGCACCCCGCAAGCCGCTGCCGTCACCACGGCACTGCGCGCCGCGCAATCCGGCGACGCACTCACCGTCCCGCACATCGAATCCCTGTTCGCCGTCCGCGGCAGCGATTTTGAAGACGTCTGCGCCGCCGCCGATGCAATCCGCCAACGCGTCAATGGCGACACGGTCAGCTATGTCGTCACCCGCAACATCAACTACACCAACATCTGCGGCTACCATTGCCGCTTCTGCGCTTTCTCGAAAGGCAAAGCCCACGAAGACCTGCGCGGCAAAGCCTATGACCTCGACCTGGACGAAGTCGCCCGCCGCGCCGCCGAGGCCTGGGAGCGCGGCGCCACCGAGGTTTGCATGCAAGGCGGCATCCACCCGGACTACACCGGCGACACCTACCTAGCACTCTGCCGCGCGGTGAAGCAGGCCGCACCACAAATCCATATCCACGCCTTCTCGCCGCTCGAAATTCGCCACGGCGCCAGCACGCTCGGCTTGCCGCTCACGACTTATCTCGAACGCCTGCGCCAGGCCGGCCTCGCCAGTCTTCCAGGCACCGCCGCGGAAATTCTCGATGACGAGGTACGCGCCGAGCTCTGCCCGGACAAACTCAACACCGCCGAATGGATCGAGGTGATGCACGCCGCCCATGCAATCGGCCTGCGCAGCACCTCCACCATCATGTACGGCCATATGGAACGCCCGCTGCACTGGGCGCGCCACTTGCTGCGCATCCGCAACATCCAAAGCCAGACCGGCGGCTTCACCGAATTCGTCCCATTGCCCTTCGTGCATATGGAGGCACCGATGTTTCACAAGGGCGCCGCCCGGCGCGGCCCCACCTATCGCGAAGCGATTCTAATGCATGCCGTGGCACGCCTGGCGCTGCATCCGCTGATCCCGAACATCCAGGCCTCCTGGGTGAAACTCGGCGAAGATGGCGCCCGGCAATGCATGGCAAGCGGCGTCAACGATCTCGGCGGCACCTTGATGAATGAAAGCATCTCGCGCGCAGCCGGCGCCGCGCACGGTCAGGAACTCGAACCGGAACGCATGGAAGCGCTCATCCGCTCGGCCGGCCGTTCGCCCCGCCTGCGCAACACTCTGTACGGCGATGCCCCTGCCGCACAACGCGCTCGCGCCTTCGGCGCCCCTGAGCTCGCGCCGATCGTGCTAACCCCACCGCGCCGCCGCGAGAGAGCTGCCACAGCCGCCCCGGCTGCAGCCGAATGATTCTGGCGTTTGCGGGCGGTGTCGGCGGCGCGCGGCTGGCCAACGGGCTGGCGCGCATCCTTCCCGCCGGCAGCCTCACCGTCGCGGTCAACACCGGCGATGATTTCGAACATCTCGGCCTGCATATCTCACCCGACCCCGACACGGTCCTCTACACCCTCGCCGGCCTCAACGATGCCGAGCGCGGCTGGGGCCTCGCCGGCGAGACCTTTGCCTGCATGGCGGCGGTCAAACGCCTCGGCGGCGAAGATTGGTTCGCGCTTGGCGACCGCGATCTCGCCACCCATATCGAACGCACACGGCGCCTCGCCACCGGTGAAACCCTCAGCCAAATCACTGCAGATTTCGCAGCCAGGCTCGGCATCAACCAGGCCATCATTCCGGTTACCGACGACCGGCTGCGCACTTTGGTCCGCACCCCCGCCGGCGAACTATCCTTCCAGGATTATTTCGTGCGCCAGCGCTGCGAACCCGCCGTCACCGCGCTGGTCTTCGATGGCGCCGAAACCGCGACACCCAGCCCCGCCCTTGCCACGCTAATGCAATCGCCGGAACTGCAGGGCGTCATCATCTGCCCCTCCAATCCGTTTCTAAGCATCGACCCCATCCTCGCAGTACCGGGAATTCGGGACTGGCTACGGCGCCGCCGAATCCCCTGCATCGCCGTCTCGCCGCTCATCGGTGGCAAGGCGGTCAAAGGCCCGGCCGCAAAAATGATGGCGGAGCTGGACCTGGAAGCCACCCCGCGCGCCATCGCCGAACATTACCTCGGCCTGATCGACGGCCTTATCATCGACCGCGCCGACACGCTGCAAGCGCTCGGCGAATGCCACATCACCGATACGCTGATGCGCAACATTGAAGGCCAGGAGCGCCTCGCCCGTGAATCGCTGAATTATCTGGAGCGGCAACGCCGCGCATGAAAATCTGGGCGGCAATTCCGGTCAAACCTTTGGCCGAAGGCAAATCCAGACTGGCCGCGGCACTCTCCCCCGAGTCCCGCATCCGCCTGAACGCGCGGCTGTTCCAGCACACGTTGGCCATTGTCAGCACCGTCTTCGACCCTGCGCACATCATCGTCGTCAGCCGTGAAGCCGCCTTGCGCGACATCGCTGCCGCGCAAGGCATGCACATCATCGCCGAACAAGGCGACGAACTTAACGCCGCGTTAGACGAAGCCGCCGCTTATCCGCCCGCCAGCGACGGTCTGCTTTCCATCAGCACCGACCTGCCGAACCTCACTCCCGAAGATCTCCATAGCATGCTGCAGGAAATCGAATCACCGGTCGCCATCGCCCCCGACCGCGAACAAAAAGGCACCAATGCCCTGCTGACAATTCCCGCAGCCTGCATTCCCTACAGCTTCGGCCCCAACAGCTTTTCCAAACACCTGTCAGCCGCAGCCGAACGCAACATAATAGCCCGCATCATCTCCCGCCCGGGCCTGGCTTTCGACCTGGACACCGAAGCCGATTTGCCGCTTTGCCCGGATGGATTTTTGTAAAGGGAAGCAGTTCTTTTTTTATAAAAAAAGAACCAAAAAAATTTTGCATTCTGGGGCATGGGCGTTGGTCATGCCAACGCCCATGCCCCAGAATATCAAAAGTTTTTGCGCCGTTTTTTTCAAAAAGCGGCTTCTTCACTTCACTTCAAGCGTGCGCGCCAACCGGGCGCACCGGCACGTCACGGGCGCCGATCGGCAGCACGGTCCGGCCATGGGTTTCGTTAATCACATCCGCCGCGCCCAGATAGAATGCAATGGCCGCGGTGATGAGGCCGCCATAGCCGCCAAGGGTGGTCAACTCGAGATTGCCCAAAATCGGCGCCAGGCCGAGGAGTAAAAAAGTAATCCAAAGCGCCAGAAAAATCAGGAACAAAGCGCGGTTTAGCGCGAAGGTCCCAATCCACATGGCGAAGGTAAAAGCGCCCCAAAGCAACAAATACCAGCCAATCGCCGCGGGCGGCACGCCGGCGCCCAGAAATCTCGCGAACAGTGCAAAGCTCCACCAGAACGCGCCATATCCGCAGAACGCCACAAAACCAAACGTATTTCCCTTGCCGTATTCCAGCACGCCGGCGACGAATTGCGCGGTACCGCCAAAGGCAAAAGCCATCGCCAGAACCAGCGACACGGAAGTCGCCGGCAAAAAGCCGGCATTGACCATTGAAAGCAGCCAGGTCGTGGTGGCAAAGCCGAACAGCCCCAGCGGGGCCGGATTCGCGAGCTTCATATTTTCCTCCATTTTTATAAATCCGGGCCGTTGGTTTCGGCGCCGTGCGCCCAATTATCGCAGATTCGCCGCAAACCGGCAATTGCTTCGATATGGAACAAAAAAGCTGACCCGAAGTACAGGTCAGCTTCTAAGAGACTTCTTTTTGTGAACAAAAAGAAGCAAAAAAACTTTGTTACTCTAGGCCATGGGCGGTGGCCCGGCCAAAGCCCATGCCCCAGAGTAAAGAAGTTTTTTGGTTCTTTTTTTTAAAAAAGAACTGCTTTACTTATCCTTGATTATTCGTCGCCTTGTTCAACGTCACGCCAACGAACAATGCCTGGCCCTGGCGGATAATCCGTAGCGCCACGGCGGGCGATCCGGATTTTTTCGCGGCGTTGATCGCGTTCACCGCGTCATCGGGGTTGGCAACGTTGGCGGGGCCTACACCGACAAGCAAGTCACCGGCCTGGATGCCGGCCTGATCAGCGACCGAGTTCGGCTTCACCTGCGCGACGACGGCGCCATTGGCGTCGGCCGGCAGGTTGAGCTGGCTGCGGATATCCGGCGTCAGCGGGGCCAAGGTCAGGCCGAGCCCGGCATGGCCGGGTACGGCCGCCTGCGGCTGATTGCCGCCGCCGCCCTGCTGGAAGGCCGCATCCGGATTTGCCGGCATTGTTGTCACCGCGACGGAGAGCGTTTGCGGCTTGCCGTTGCGCAGATATTTGATGCTGGTGTCATGCCCGGGGTCGACATTGGCGATGTCGGCCGCGAGGTCGCTGGGGTTGGTGACCGTCGCATCATTCACGCCGGTAATCACGTCGCCCGGCTTCAACCCGGCGCGATCGGCCGGGCTATTTTTCGAAATCGCGGCAATCAGCGCGCCGTCGGCTGTCGGGTTGGCGGTCGGCAAACCCATGGCGGCGGCCATCTGTGGGGAGACCTGCTGTGCGGCGACGCCGAGGTAGCCGCGCACCACCTTGCCGCCGTTTTCCAACTGCAGCACCACACGCTTCACCTGATCCGAGGGGATGGCAAAGCCGATGCCGACGGAGCCGCCGGTTGGCGAGAGGATGGCGGTGTTCACGCCGATAACCTCACCCCGCTGGTCGAACAGCGGTCCGCCGGAATTGCCTTCATTGATCGGCGCATCGACCTGAATGAACCGGTCATACGGCCCGTCGCCGATATCGCGGCCCAAGGCCGAGACGATCCCCGCACTCACCGAGCCGCCGAGGCCGAACGGATTGCCCATGGCGACGACCCATTCACCCGGCTGCACATTGGCCGAGCTGCCGATATCGACATAGGGCAGCGGCCGGCCGGCGCTGATTTTGAGAACCGCCAGATCGGTCCTGGAATCCGTGCCCAATACCTTCGCAGGATAGGTACTGCCGTCCGACAATGTGACGCTGACGCTCTTCGCCTGATTGACCACGTGGTTATTGGTAACAATGATACCGGTGGACGACACGATAAAGCCGGAGCCCTTGGCTTCCACAGCCTGCGGCGCCTGCTGCTGCGGCATGCCGCCGAACGGAAAGCCGGGTGGCATGCCGGGCAGGTTGGGCATGCCGCCCATGCCGCCGCTATCGCCGCTGTCATCGCCGCCGACTTCATCGGCGGTCTGATCCACTTTCAGATGCACGTCGATCGAGACCACCGCCGGCGTCACTTTTTTCACCAGATTGGTGAAGTCGCCCACCGGCGTGAAATTCTGTTGCACCGCAGCCGAGGCATTTAGCGACGCATCATTGGCTGCGGGGGTGGCGGCAATTGCCGGGACGCCGCCGAGCGCGGTGGCGCCAAGCAACATCAGCGTAAATGCAAAGCCACGCTGTCTGGTATTTCGCATAATTTGTATCGTCCCCTCGGATCAAAATCATAAAAACAACTCTAGTTGGATCCGGCACGCAACTCGTTACCAGACCGCTACGGAACGCTCCTTAATGCATCTGAAGTATACGGCGACAAGTGCGCCGGATGAAGAAGTTGTTACCTGAAAAGCACATGCAATCAATAAATCTCTTTTTATACAAATTGTCACCGCGGTATTTTGTAAAAATTTTACAAATGCTGCGCTGCAACAAGTTAAAAATTTACAGCTTTACAGGGTTTCAGCCGGATTCACCTATGCTTAAGCCCCTCCGGCCCTCGCGCCGCCGGTTTCATCCCTATAATTGATGCGTCGCAGCATTAATGGGAAGTTTTTATGTCATACCAAGATCACGGCACAGCGCAGCTAAATCAGCTGATCACCAGCAAGGACGGCCGCTGGGACGGTATCAGCGCCGAGGCTGTCAGCCGCATGCGCCTGCAGAACCGGTTCCGCACCGGGCTCGACATCGCCCGCTACACCGCCGGCATCATGCGCGCCGACATGGCCGCCTATGACGCCGACCCGGCGCTCTACACCCAGTCGCTCGGCGCCTGGCACGGCTTCATCGCTCAGCAGCAGATGATCTCCGTCAAAAAACATTTCGGCTCATGCAAGCGCCGCTACATCTACCTCTCCGGCTGGATGGTCGCCGCCCTGCGCTCCGAATTCGGCCCGCTCCCGGACCAGTCGATGCATGAGAAAACTTCCGTGCCCGCGCTGATCGAGGAAATCTACACCTTTCTCCGCCAGGCCGACGCCCGCGAGCTCGGCGGCCTGTTCCGCGAGCTCGATGCCGCCACGACCCCTGAGAAAAAATCCGAAATCCAGGCGAAGATCGACAATTTCGAAACCCATGTCGTTCCCATCATCGCCGATATCGATGCCGGCTTCGGCAATGCCGAGGCGACCTATTTGCTGGCCAAAAAAATGATCGAAGCCGGCGCCTGCGCATTGCAGATCGAAAACCAGGTTTCCGACGAAAAACAATGCGGCCATCAGGACGGCAAGGTCACCGTGCCGCATGAGGACTTCCTCGCGAAAGTCCGCGCCTGCCGCTACGCTTTTCTGGAACTCGGGCTGGATGACGGCATCATCGTCACCCGCACCGACTCGCTCGGCGCCGGTCTGACCAAGCAAATCGCCGTCAGCCACGCGCCCGGCGATCTTGGCGACCAGTATAATTCCTTCTTGGACTGCGAAGAGATCACGCCGGAGAACGCAACCAATGGCGATGTGATCATCAACCGCAACGGCAAATTGCTGCGCCCGAAGCGGCTGCCGAGCAATCTGTTCCAGTTCCGCGCCGGCACCGGCGAGGACCGCTGCGTGCTCGACTCCATCACCTCCCTGCAAAACGGCGCCGACCTGCTCTGGATCGAAACCGAGAAGCCGCATATCGAGCAGATCGCCGGCATGATGGACCGCATCCGCGCCGTCGTCCCGAACGCCAAGCTGGCCTATAACAATTCACCGTCCTTCAACTGGACGCTGAATTTCCGCCAGCAGGTGTTCGACGCCTGGACAAAGGAAGGCAAGGACGTTGCTGCCTTCGACCGTGCAAAATTGATGAGCGTCGATTACGACGGCACCGAGCTTGCCATCGTCGCCGATGAGAAAATCCGCACCTTCCAGCGCGACGCCGCCAAGCGCGCCGGTATCTTCCATCATCTGATCACTTTGCCGACCTACCACACCGCCGCCCTCTCCACGGACAATTTGTCCAAGGAATATTTCGGCGACGCCGGCATGCTCGGCTACGTGCTCGGCGTGCAGCGCCAGGAGATCCGCCAGGGCATCGCCTGCGTCCGCCACCAGAACATGTCCGGCTCGGACATCGGCGACGACCACAAGGAATACTTCGCCGGCGAAGCCGCCCTAAAAGCCGGCGGCACCCACAACACGATGAACCAGTTCTCTTAAAGCAAAGGCGAGGGGCTCTGCCCCTCGATCCCGCTAAGGCCTGCTGGCCTTAGAACCCCATTTGTTCAATCCGCGGCCAAAAGCCGCGGATTTTTTTCGCCGAATATCTGACCGTCATCCACGCCATCCGTCACAACGCTACGATTGCGTCGCCCACCTGCTGCTTTGCGAAAACGCCACCGGTCCCACGCTTATCCCAAAAACGGAGATTACGGCGATGACAGGTTTCACAAATCGTTTCTCGTTAGCGCCGTCTTAACCGCTTTGCGCCTAACGTGGTCGTTCAATCAAGCCTAACGCTCCAACGACCCGCCAAAACGGTTTACTGGCTCTGGCGTGAGCCTAAGTCCCTGTACAAGGGTAAGAAGTGAGTGTGTGTGCGCTACGAGCGCAGCTTCCGGGTCGGCGGCGTGGGCGATCGCCAAGGCGGCTTCGTTCGTTGCCGCAAAGATCAATCGTGCCAACGGCTCCGGCGGTTGCCGGCCGATAATCCCCTGGTCCATCAACATCCCGAGGGTAATGGCCATCCCCTCCAGGGCGCCGGATTGCAATTCTCGCCAGCGCTCCCAGCCGAAAACGGCTGGCCCGTCGATCAGCAATATGCGCCCAGCCTCGCGGCTCTCCGCGCGTAGGCGCAGATAGGTCGCTAAAGCCGTTACGAGTTGCAGCCATGTATCATTCGACATCTGTGTGACAGCGTTTCGTGCGGCGCGATTCAGTTCTTCGTCGATCTCCAGGAATACGGCCTCAAAAATATCGAATTTATCGCCGAAGTGATAATATAGCGCGCCGCGCGATACCGAGGTGAGCGACACAAGGTTATGCGTGCCCGTGGCATGGTAACCAGCCTCAGCAAAGCAAGATCGGGCTGCTGCGATCAAAGCCGCGCGCGTGGCCGCGGATTTCCCGCGCTGAACGCCGGTCTGACGTCCGGATGAGGTTTTAGCTTCGCTTACCGGCATACTCTCTCCTTGGTCCACCTATGGCGCGTCGATACCAATTGGTAAACCGTGTTTATTGACATCAATATGGCGTCCATTGTATAAAAACATACAGGTTGCTTGTTTTCCAAGAACATCGGAAGGTTTTGTTTTTTTGCTAATTGGGCGCGTGGCACCTTCAGCGGATGTCGCGCTACGTAGAGGCATCCAATTCATTGGTTCATGCGGGGGAGAAGGTTGATGAATACCATGGTTGAAACGGATATTCCCGAGATCACTGACAGTGTCGCTCGGGCAAAAAGCGACGTCGTCAAATATGGTGTTGCGATCTTGTCCGGCGTCCTTGCTCCGGAAAAATTCGCTGAACTCCGAGAAGCTGTCTACCGCGAAGCGGAGGGCGACCGCCGGGCCGGGAATACGGAAGAACCTTATTTTGCAGATGCAATGATCGGCGCTGCGTCGCAGCGCGTATGGAATTTGCCCAGCCGCGGGCAAATTTTTTGCGAACTGGTTGAGCATCCCGTCGTCATGGATTTTGTGGAATCATTTGTTGAAGGCTCCCCGAGGCTCTCCACCTTCTCGGCAAATATAACTTTGCCGGGCAGCGACATGATGTATTTGCACGCGGACCAAGGAACCAACCCGATGCCGTGGGGCCCAGCGCCGCATGGCCTGAATTTTATTTGGTGTCTTGATGATTTCACCGAAGAAACTGGCGCGACGCGCATTGTTCCAGGTAGTCACCGGCTTCGCCGGTCCGCCACAATGGAAGAAATGATGGGCCCAACCGTGGCGATAGAAGCGCCCGCAGGATCGCTGATCGTCATGGAGAGCCGGGTCTGGCATAAAACAGGCGCTAACGTGACCACTGATAGAAAACGTGCGGCCATCCTCGGATTCTACTCCATGGACTGCTATATGCCGAATGAAAATTGGTGGCTTTGCCTCTCTCCGGTTGTTCGGCAGTCCAACCAAACTTCGCTGCTTCAACTGATGGGTTTCCGAAGCGATTCCCCCCTGGGACGGGTTCACGGACGTCCAGCGATTTAATGGAACACAGAGCCATTGATGACTCTAACGTGACGCTTGTCCGCCATTTATGTGAAAATTGGCATCTGCTTACGCTCGAGGATTTCCAGCGTCTTATGAAGGCCGACTGTCTGTATCTCAATATGCCCATGGCAAATGTCCGGTGTGTTGGGCCCGACCAATCCTACGCACTACTATCAGCACTAAAATCTCGCTGGAATATTACGCAGCACATCGTCCACATCTGTGGCAAGGATGATGTTGTTCTAACAGAACGACTTGAGCGCTTTGAAAATAAGCTCGATGACAGCATGACTGTGGACCTTCATGTGATGGGCGTCTTCGAACTGAAAGAGAAAAAACTCATTCATTGGCGTGACTATTTCGACTCTCAGGAGTCCCGGGCCCTGGCATCATAAAATCGCAAAGTCAGCCACAGCATCCGAAAAATATTGCGCACACCTCATTTGGAGACGAGAAATGGCACTTGACGGGGTTTACGAAACCGTAATGAAAACGGCAATGGGCGATCAGAAAATTACGCTCACCGTCACGCTCGATGGAGACGGTTGGACAGGTAGCCAGGTGAGCGATAAGGGCTCAACCGACATTTCCAAGGGGACGATCGATGGCAATACCCTGAAATGGATCACCAAGCTTTCGAAGCCGATTTCAATGACCCTTAAGAACGAAGCAACAATCGAAGGCGACACGCTCACCGGTCTGGCCAATGCCGGTGTCTTCGGGAAATTCGTTATGACGGGTAGAAAAGTAAGTTAATACCCCCCGGAATTGCGAAGGGCGCAAGCAAAGCCTGACCGCATTCTATCCGGCAAGCTCCGGGCTGAACGCGGTCGACCGCACCAGCCGCCCTGGCCGGGCCAAAGTGTCCTCGTCGTCCAATCGCGTGGGAACACCGTTGACGAGCGTCGCGGGATAGCCCGAAGATGGCTGCAGAACCCGGCCTGCGCCAGTCGGCAGATCATGGACCATACGGACGTGATCGCTTTCGGCGATCATGTTGTTGGCATCACCCTCATCGGTGAACACTTCGAGCACGCCGTAGTTCAGGGGCCGGCCGGAGACCGCTGCGACCTTCTGCAGATATTCGGGGAAGCTGCGCCAGCTCCAGTCAAGCCCGACTTCCATGACGATTTCCGGTATTTCTTCAACGCCGGTCATGAATTCGATCAGCTTGCTTTGATATTCGTCGTTGGCCGGCGCAACGCCGACGCCGCAGTTGCCGGCGATCGAGGTCGTGATTCCATGAGTGAAGCTTGGGTCGATTTTATCGTCCCAAAGGAAAGGAATTGGCCGTCATAATGTGAATGCAGATCGATAAACCCCGGCGTCACGATGGCGCCATCCGCTTCGATGGTCTGACGCGCCTCGGTTGATCGGAATTTTCCGACTGCCGCGATCACACCATCTTTGATGGCGACGTCACCGTTATGGGCAGGTCCGCCGGTACCGTCGTGGATAGCTCCTCCGCGAATTACGACATCATACATCTCATTCCTCCTGGACAATTTTTCATACAATTTGTATGTTTTTTAGGCCAAGGATTTTTGGTTCGTAATCTGAATGTTGCGCAATGTGAATGCGCGACGAATAGCGCCTTTGCAACGATCCCAACTGCCCCGCGACTGCCAATGATCCTGCTCGTTTATTCAAAGGTTACAGCTAATCTACCGGAATTGTCCTGGCCGTGGCCGCCGGATCTGTTTAAAATCTCCGGTTTGAATATTGCGCTCGGCGGTTTCCTTGATTTGAATATCTTCGGTTGACGCGATCACCCCTATTGCCTAGAAAACATGCATAATGAATCTTTTATATTTGTGGAAAAAAGGGCTCGCCAAGGACAATCCGCGCGACCGTGGGAAGGAGATTTTGATGGACAATCCAGTGATGCGGCTGGTCGCGTGACCGTGCAGCGCCAGGTGCCGCCGGCGGTGGACGTTGTCGTGATCGGCGCCGGCTTTGCCGGGCTCTATGCGCATTACAAGCTTCGGCAGCTTGGGCTTACAGCTTTTGGTTTCGAAGCGGCTCCGGAAGTTGGAGGCACCTGGTTCTGGAACCGGTATCCAGGCGCGCGCTGCGATG
>JAMFSE010000101.1 GCA_026225115.1 Rhodovastum atsumiense | reverse complement strand
GGTGCGGGAACGGTAGACTGGCATTGGAACTTCTCCGTGCAGGGCGTTGAACTTGTTAATCCGGATCGCCGGAATGTGCCAGCGGCCGGCCAGCGCCGCTGGGTTGTGAACCGGATATGGGCGGAGTTTCATGATTTCCTCATGAAACGGAGGTTGCCGGAGGCTATTTCGTCGCCAATTCATTCACAGCGTTAATGAACCATCAACCCTGGGAGCAAATACATGCGAACATCAAGGCAAATTATTGCGTTTTCGGCCTTCGCTTTGCTGGCGGGATTCGCCCCTGTGGCAGCGCAGGCGCAGACGACACCGGTAACGACCGCAACCGGCGCGCGGCCCGGAAATGATATCGGCACGCGCAATTCCCTGCCGCTATCGCCCTATGCCAGCAACATCACGGCAGGCGATACCAAATCGGTCATAGCCCCTACCCCGCCGGAGCCGAATGTCGGGCCGGATGCAACCGTTGCCCAGCTTCTAACAGCGGCCAAACAATCACTGGCGGCCGGCCAGACCGGCACGACGGATGAGGCGCTGGAACAGGCGGAAACCCAGCTGCTGACCCGTTCGGTGCTGGCAACGCAGGTCGAAGTCAACGATGAAAACCCCACCGTGGCCGCGATCACCCAGGCCCGGCAGGCGCTTGGCGCCGGCAACAAGGCGCAGACGCTGCAGATCATCAACCAGATCCTGGCGAGCAATTCGCCCGATCTGGCAGAATAATCAGGCCGGCGTCACCTCATAAGGCGGCGCCGTGAAGCCGGCCGGCGAGAGCGTGAAAATCTCGTGGCCGGTTTCCGTCACCCCGATCATATGTTCGAACTGGGCGGAAAGTGAGCGGTCGCGGGTCACGGCTGTCCAGCCGTCCTCAAGCACCTTCACCTCCGGCCGGCCGGCATTCACCATGGGCTCGATCGTGAAGAACATGCCCGGCACAAAGACCGGACCCTCTCCGCGGCGGCCGAAATGCAGCACATTCGGGGGCGCATGGAAGCTCTGGCCGATGCCATGGCCGCAGAAATCCCGCACGACCGAGAAACGCTGTGACTCGACAAAAGACTGGATAACATAGCCTACGTCGCCAAAAGTTGCGCCCGGCTTCACGACCGAAATGCCGCGCATCAGCGCCTCATAGGTAACGTCGATCAGCCGCTTGGCGCGGGTGGTCGGCGCGCCCGCCACATACATCCGGCTGGTGTCGCCGTACCAGCCGTCGAGAATAACGGTGACATCGACATTGATGATATCGCCTTCGAGCAGCTTTTTGTCCCCGGGAATGCCATGGCAAACCACATGGTTGATCGAGGTGCAGATCGACTTCGGAAAGCCGCGGTAATTCAGCGGCGCCGGAATCGCTCCATGGGCGATGATATAATCATGGCAGAGCGTGTTCAGCGCCTCGGTCGTGACCCCCGGCACCACATGCGGCCCGATCATGTCCAAAGTCTCCGCGGCAAGCCTGCCGGCAGCCCGCATGGAGATGAAATCCGCCGGTTTATGAATCGTAATCCGCCGAGATTCGGCGCCGCCATCCATCATTTTCGCAATCCACCCAGAAAAATCATCTCATTACACCATGTCGTCGGGAAAACTCAAAGCAGGGCAGCCAAGCGGTTCTTTTTTGAAAAAAAGAACCAAAAAACTTCTGTTATTCTGGGCCTGGTACGTTGGGCCGGCCACAGCCCATGATCCAGAGCAAAAAAGTCTTTTTGCTTCTTTTTCTTCAGAAAAAGAAGTGCTCCTACTGAACCTTAAGCGGCCGTGTCATGTCCTCTGGCTTTACCCACTCATCAAATTCTTCGGGTGTCGTTACACCTAGTTTTAAGGCGGCGTCGCGCAACGTGAGACCCTCGCGGTGCGCGAGGAGCGCGGTTTTGGCGGCGGCTTCGTAGCCAATATGCGGGTTGAGCGCGGTTACCAGCATCAGATTATCCGCTAGATGGGCGTTGATGCGCGGTAGGTTGGGCTCGATGCCGACGGCGCAATGGGTGTTGAAGGCATCCAGCGCGTCGGTCAGCAATTCGGCGGAATCCAGCAAATTATGCAGCATCACCGGCTTGTAGACGTTGAGCTGGAAATTGCCCTGGCTGCCCGCGAAGGCGACCGCGTGGTCGTTTCCGAACACCTGCACGGCGACCATGGTGAGCGCTTCGCATTGGGTAGGATTGATCTTGCCCGGCATGATGGAGGAGCCGGGCTCGTTCTCCGGGATGGTGAGTTCGCCGATGCCGGTGCGCGGGCCGGAAGCATACCAGCGGACGTCATTGGCGATTTTCATTGCGGCCCCGGCGAGCGTGCGGAGCGCGGCAGATGCGGTGACCATAGCGTCATGGGCGGACAAGGCCGCGAATTTATTCGGCGCGGAGCAGAACGGCTTACCGGTTTCCAGCGCGACGAACTCGGCGGCGGTGGCGCCGAAATTCGGGTGCGCGTTCAGCCCGGTGCCGACCGCGGTGCCGCCGATGGCGAGTTCATATAGGCCGGGCAGGCTGGCTTTGATGCCGGCCGACGCGGCTTCCAGCTGCGCCAGCCAGCCTGAGATCACCTGACCTAGCGTGATGGGGGTTGCGTCCTGCAAATGGGTCCGGCCAGTCATCACCACCAGGTCGAAGCTGATGGATTTCTCCCGGAAAACCGCTGCCAGGCGGCCGATGGCCGGAAGCAGCCGGTTCTCGATCGTCTCGACGGCGGCGATATGCATGACGGCCGGAAAGGTGTCGTTGGAAGACTGGCTATGGTTGACGTCGTCATTCGGGTTGATCGGCTTTTTGCTGCCGATTTCGCCGCCGGCGAGTTGGATGGCGCGATTGGCGATCACCTCATTGGCGTTCATATTGCTTTGGGTGCCGGAGCCGGTCTGGAACACCACCAGCGGAAATTCGCCGTCCCATTTGCCGGCAATCACTTCTTCGGCGGCGGCGACGATCAGATCGGTCTTTTCCGCCGGCAATTGGCCAAGCGCCAGATTGGCCAAAGCGCAGGCTTTTTTCAGAATCCCGAAGCCGCGGATGACTTCCCTGCCCCACACATAGCGGTTGACGCCGATCGGGAAATTCTCGTGGCTGCGCTGGGTCTGTGCACCCCATATTTTGTCTCCGGGCACATCGACATTGCCGAGCGCATCATGTTCGACACGCATTCCAGCGCCCGGTGTTTCCGTATGTTTGTTCATGCTGCGAAAGATGGGGAGCGGCGCATCAATTAAAACATCTGGCCGCGCAAAAAGCCCAAAGCCGGCAGCGGCTTCCAGCGCCGGGGCAGATCCGTCCGCCGGATCGCCCGCACCGCATAGCGTGGGAATGGCTGCGAGGCGGAATCCAGGAACCCTGCATAGGCCCGCACCTGGCTCTCGCGCCAAGCCTGGTCGGCGAGCGCCGCGTTCCGGCTGGGATAGATGTCGGCAATGCGGATGATTTTGCCCACCACCGCAACCACGGCCCAAAGCGCGCTGTCAGTCGATGGTTGGCCAAAGCTATCCGGCATGGCAAATGATGCGCATGTACGGTGCGCCTCGTCAAAGGCAAAATTTCAGGAGCGGCCAAATGGACCAGGTGGTAAATGCGTGGCGAGATCAGCGCGCCGGGCGCATACAATTGAACCGGCCAAAGGCGCTGAACGCGCTGGATTTGCAGATGGTGCAATTGATCCACGCGGCGCTTGATGATTTTCGCGATGATCCCGCGGTGCACGCCGTCATCATCGAGGGCGGCGGCCGGGCGTTTTGCGCCGGCGGCGACGTGCGGGCGATCCGCGACCACGGCATGGCCGGCGAGTCTGAACCGATCCGGGAATTCTTCGCCGCCGAATATGCGCTGAACCAGGCGATCGCGGATTACCCGAAACCGTATGTCGCGCTGATCGACGGGGTCTGCATGGGCGGCGGCATCGGCATTTCGGTGCATGGCAGCCACCGGGTGGCGAGCGAAAAGGCTGGCTTTGCCATGCCCGAGACGGCGATCGCGCTGTTTCCGGACATTGGCTGCACGTATATTCTGCCGCGCCTGCCGGGGGCGCTTGGCATGTATCTGGCGTTGACAGGCGCACGGCTGACCGGCGCGGATGCGGTGCACGCCGGTTTTGCGACCCATTACGTTCCATCTGCCAAGCTGCCCGAGCTTGGCCCCGCCATCGCGCGCGACGGGGTTTCGGTCATCGCCGAATTTGCCGAAATTTTGCCGCCGTTTTCACTTGAACAATTTCGGCCGGCTATCGACGACGCATTTTCCGCTACGAGCGTCGCCGGGATCATTGCTGCGCTTGAGGCTGACGGCAGCGAATTCGCGCAATCGACATTGGCAACCTTGCGCGCAGTCTCGCCGTCTTCGGTGCATTGGTCTTTTGAAATTATCCATGCTGGAGCTTCGAGAGATCTGAAGGAATGTCTGGCGGCGGAGCTGGCGCTGGTGCGCAAGGTCGCCATGCATCCGGAATTCCATGAGGGGGTGCGGGCAGTGCTGGTCGACAAGGATCGCAATCCGAAATGGCAACCGGCAGACCTCAATTCCGTCGATCCCGCTGCGATCAACGCCATGTTTGCGTAAGGCAATCTATTCGAATCCGCGGTGGGGGCGTGACCCGACCTGTGGGCGAGCGAGCGTTCGCAGCCAGGACGATCGCAAACCCTGATAGGCCAACGAGAACAGGACAGGCGGACTGTCGATAAAATAGCGGCGCGCGAGGCGATGCGGATTGCGGACCAGCCGGTGAAACCATTCCAGCCCGGCGCGCTGCATCCAGACCGGCGCACGCGGTTTAACCCCTGCGCAAAATTCCAGCGCGGCGCCGATGCATAGACCGACGCCGGTCGCGTCCGGTTGGGCCGCGATCGCCTGCGCCAGCAATTCCTGCAACGGCGAGCCGAGGCCGATCAATGTAAACCGCGCCTTGGTTTTGATCGCGAAATCCCGCGCCGCCGTGAAGGCCGCCGGATTTTGCAGCAGATTCATCGGCGGGGTGTGCAGGATAAAATTGGCCGATGGGCAACGGTCCTGCAGCGCCGGCAGATGCACGGAACTGAAGCCGATGATGGCGACGTCCTGCACCAGCAGCGATGACAGCAGCAGCGCCGTCACATCGGTGCCGGTGGAAACCTGCGGCGCCGGCACGCGAAACAATCGCGCAACGTTCGAGATGACATGGGAGTCGAGCAGGCATAGCCAAGCGCCCTCATAAACCGGTACCAAGTCGCGGAAACGGGACAGCCGGGCAATGTGATCGGCGTTCGGCGTAACCACATAGGCGAAGGGCGAGGCCGGATTGCGTTGCAGCAACTGCGTCACGGCTTCCGGCACATTCAAATCGTTGAAGGATAGGCCGAACAGATTTATGGAGTCCATGTTACACCCATGGTTATGATATGTTCATTGGCGGCGGGCAGCGCATTCGCCTGCCGGTCGTTGAAGCCATAGCTGGCGTTGACAGCCAGCGCCCGGTTCAGATGCCAGTTGATTGCGGTGAGCACGTTGAACAGCGTCTCGACCAAAGGAGAATCGAAATACACCGCATGACCGATTTTTCCGGAGCCGGTGATGATGACATTTCTCAGATACTCATGGGCGAGCGAAATACCCGCCTGGGTTACCGTATAGCCTTGCGCGCTCTCCTGATCCGGATCGTCGATTTCGCGCGCCAGATCGAAGGAAACACTGTCGATCCCGCTTGGCATCCAACTCAGTGAAGCCTCGAGAACAGGTGCGACAAGCGATTTCCCGACCGCCGCCTGGCGCGTGGCGATTCCTCCCAGAAACCTGAATTGCCAGAGCCCTGTCGCCTGATCCGCGACGCCTGCGAGCGCGCCGTAGGTGTTCGCATCGAATATTTCACTATGATACTGCGATTCCGTTGCCTGCAGCAGAGTCACAAACCGCGCCGGTCCGCCGGAGGTGAATTCCGCGGTGAGCGACTGCCGGTAATCGGTACGGTTTTGGAAGGAATAGCCGGCGAAATTGTAATTGCTGACGGAGACCCTGGGCGTCAGCGTCAGCATGCCAAGCACGAATGCATCGCTGCCGCGCAAATCCTTCACCGTTGCATCCACCGGGGCTGAAAGGGTCAAGGCGTTGAAGCCGAAACCGGTCTCTTGCGTGCCCACCAAAGCCGCGGAAAGCGTCAGCGTCTCGCGCGGCAACAATGCTTCCTCTCCAAGCGCCACCGTATATCCCGTGGTGTTCTGGACGGATGCCTGCGGGTAGCTGGAAAAATCTCCGGCGGCATAGGCGCCGAAGCCAAGCCGTACATCC
>JAMFSE010000100.1 GCA_026225115.1 Rhodovastum atsumiense | reverse complement strand
CGCGCCTTGCGTCCTCACCAGCGGTGGCGATGAGATAGCCGGTCAGGGTCATCCCGCGCAGACGGGCGGCGCGCTGCATCTGGTCGTAGACCTGGACCGGGACGCGCGCTTCCAATCGGGCGGTCTCGGCTTCTATTTGGGGCTTGGGCATCGGGGCCTCCTTCGGCTCCATCATATACGGCATAATGCCGTATGGATCAAGGTGCATCATAGCCCAGTCCAATTTGCCGCTTGCGGCTAAAGCTCCATTCTATGGCGTCGCGGCGGACGCCGCTGATGTTTTGGTCGAGACGCTTCTACAGCACGGGTTGCCCGGGCAAGCGCTGCAAACCGATACCGCAATCGATCATGGCGAAGCGTCCGCTGGCGAGATTGACGACGCCCGCCAGCCGGCCGGAAACATATTCGCCGGCCCAGATGGGTTGTTCACCGCCTGGTCGAATCCGGTTCCTGCAAGGGGCAGATGATCTCTCGCAACCGGCGCGCCGTTGCCAAAAAGAGCTATTTTGCCCTAAATGGCGCAAGGATCGCCACGGAGATCGGCCATGAAAACCATGTCGGCGCGCGCGGCGAAAAACGCCTTTGGGCTGATGATCGACACCGCGCGTGCAGAACCAGTGCTGATTGAAAAGCATGGCCGCGGCGTCGTGGTGGTGATCGCGGTGGAGGAATATGAGCGGCTGACAGTCGGCTTGGCCGCCAAAGGAAAGGCCGCTGAGCGGGGTGCGGAGGCTGCCAGAAAGTAACGAACGAAGCCTTTGCCCGGATCAAGATCGACCAGCTTCTGAAACACCGACTGGCGTCTAACCGATGGCATCAGCGTGCGCTACGAGTATCCGCTCGATGACGGTGGGCGGGCCGACTACGCGCTGTTCGACCGCCAGGGCCGCGCACTTGCCGTGCTGGAGGCCAAGAGCACGAGCGTCAGTCTCAGCGCGGGCGAAGCGCAGGGCCGCCGCTATGCCGACCTGCTCGACGTGCCGTTCATCTTCCTGTCGAACGGCGAAGAAATCTGGTTCTGCGACAAGGGGCAGGACGCTCATTTCCGCAGGATCGAGACCGTCTTCAGCCAGGACGATCTCGCCCGCCGGAAAGCTGCCCGCGACATCCGCCGCAGCCCGCTCGATATCCCGATCGACAGTCGCATAGCCGGCGGCGGTGGCCGTCTGCATCAGAGCGCGTGCATCGAGGCGGTATGCCGGGAGATCGTCAACGGATGAGGCCCGCGCCGAAGCACTCGGCGGCGCATTCGAGACGTGGCTGGCCAAAAGAGAAGCGGGGGGCCAGAGTTTCAACTCCGACCAGTTGCGCGTGCTGCATCTCGTCAAGGAACAGATCAAGGCGAACGCGGCCGAACTAACTATGTTCGATAGCTGGCGCTTCGACGCGCCGCCGCTGTCCATGAATGGCGGTTTCGAGCGCGCCCGCGCCGTCTTCGGCGGCAAGGTCGAACTCGAACGCATACTGAGCAGCTAGGTACATTACGAACTCCAAGCGACCAGCATGACACTTCGGTGCCGGCAGCGTCATAGGCCTATGGCGTAAACGTAGTGATCATCGCTATCGGTCGTGGCCCGCCAGAACGTCTGGAAATTCTACTGTGGTGGCCATCTGATGGCGATCTGTTGCGCGCCGATGCTCACGGTCTAAAGACCGCTCCGCTTCGGTGCTCGCAGATCACCACCAGCTGACTCGCCACAGCGAATTTCCAGACTTTCTGGGCTGCGGCCATTTTTGGGAACTGGCGGCTTGCTAGGCAGCGCTTCGGGCGCGGTTGATGTCTTGGGAGAAATCTAGGCTGTCGCCGTCGTCTTGGAACTTGGCGCCTTCGTGGCGGAGGAGCCAGCGTTTGCGCCACAAGCCGCCGCCGTAGCCGGTGAGGGCGCCGTTCGCGCCGATGACCCGGTGGCAGGGAACAACCACGCCGACCGGGTTGCAGCCATTGGCCATGCCGACGGCGCGCATGGCGGTGGGTTTGCCGATTTTCCGGGCCTGCGCGCCGTAGCTTGCCGTGGCGCCGAGCGGAATGGCGCAAAGCGCATGCCAGCAGGCCAGCTGGAATGCCGTGCCGTTGCTGCGCCAGGCAATGCGGTCCAGGGCTGTCAGCTCGCCCTCGAAATAGGCGGAGATGGCCTGGCGCATGGCGGCCGGCGCGGCGCCGGTTTGCGTCGGCGCGCCGCCGGCGAAGCGGCGCAGAAGATTTGCCTGGCGGGGACCGCAGTCCAGCCAGTCGAAGGCGCGCAGATAATCCGCCTCGTCGACGGCCAGCAGGGCGATGCCGATCGGGGTTTTCAGCTGGTCCAGGCGCAGGCGTTCGGGTGGGTTGAGGGGCATTGTGTTCTTTCCGGGTTGCGGGTCCATGCGTCGAACATGGGCCGCCCTGGCATGTTTGTCTGGCGGTTTTCGGACCGGGTCATTGGAGCATGGATGTCCGAAAACCGCGAGACAAGACGCGGTTGGGCGTCCATGGTTGCGGCATGGATCTCGATCATAATGCCTGTTACCGCGCGGTTGAAACGCGGGACGCGCGGTTCGACGGAAGGTTTTTCACCGGCGTGAAGACCACTGGCATTTACTGCCGGCCGCTCTGTCCCGCCCGTACGCCCAAGCGCGAAAATGTGGTTTTTTATCCGACCGCGGCGGCAGCAGCCGAGGCCGGGTTTCGGCCCTGCCTGCGCTGCAGGCCGGAGACCTCGCCCGATCTCGGCGCCTGGCGGGGTGCTTCCAATACCGTCTCGCGCGGGTTGGCGCTGATTGAGGCGGGCGCGCTGGACGAAGCGGATGTTGATACGCTGGCCGGACGGCTTGGCGTTGGCGCGCGGCAGTTGCGGCGGCTGTTTCGCCAGCATCTCGGGGCATCGCCCGTCGCCGTTGCGCAGACCCGCCGGGTTTTGCTGGCCAAGCAGCTGATCCATGAGACCGGGCTCTCGATGGCGGATGTGGCGCTGGCTTCCGGCTTTGGCAGCGTACGGCGCTTCAACGAGACGTTTCAGCAGCTATTTGACCGGCCGCCGATTACGTTGCGGCGCTCGAGCGAGAACCGGGCTGTTGCGGGCGCCGTCACCCTGAACCTGGCCTATAAGCCGCCCTACGACTGGGAGGCGATGCTGGCTTTCCTGGCACCGCGGGCGATCGCCGGGGTCGAGGCAGTGGCGGATGGCGCCTATGCGCGCGCCATTGCGGTGGGCGCGGCCAAAGGCGCATTCGTTGCACGGCTTGCGGGAAATAACCGGCTGGCCGTGACGGTGCATTTTCCGAAGCTTGAGGCGTTGCCGGGGATTATCGCACGTCTGCGGCGATTATTCGACCTGGCGGCGGACCCGGTGACGATCGGCGCGCATTTATCGATGGACGCGCGTCTGGCGCCGTTGGTGGCGGCGCGGCCGGGTTTGCGCGTGCCCGGCGCCTGGGACGGTTTTGAGGTCGGCGTGCGGGCAATCCTTGGGCAGCAGATCACCGTCGATTCGGCGATCAGGATTGCGGGGAGACTTGCGTCCGAATACGGCGAGGTGCTGGAGCAGCAGGTTCCGGGGTTTCCCGGCATTCATCGCCTGTTTCCCTCGGCCCGGGTGCTGGCGGCCGCTGATTTGTCCGGGCTGCCGATGCCGCGGGCGCGGGGGGCGTCGCTGTCGGCGCTGGCCGCCGCGGTCGTGGAGGATCCTTGCCTGTTTGGTCCAAAAACTTCGTTGCAGGCGGCGATCGCAACACTGCGCCGGCTTCCGGGCATCGGCGAATGGACCGCCCAGTATATCGCCATGCGCGAGATGCGCGAGCCGGACGCCTTCCCCGCCGCAGATATCGGCCTGATGCGCGCCATGGCCGATGCGGATGGGGTGCGGCCGAGTGCTGCCGCTTTGAACACGATGGCGGAAGCCTGGCGGCCCTGGCGGGCGTATGCGGCAATGCATCTGTGGATCCCAGGCGAAACCGCGGGATCGGCGCTTCGGACAAATTCGCCAGGGCGCAAGCGCCGCCTGAAGCGGGCGCGCTGGTTGTATTAATTAGGGTTTAAGTAGGATTTAGCGGCGAGGCCGCGACCCATGGGCCTTGCATGGGGAAAGCGGTCTGATAAGCTTCGGAAAAGATTGGGAAAGGCTGTGCGTGGATCAGGGCGTCGAAGGTGAGTGGATTGCGCGGATTGGATTGCGCTGTCTTGTTTACGGCTCTGCCGCGCCATGACCACTGAAAACGCCATGCTGAGCCCGCCGGAAGCCGAGCTTGCGGGGATTATCGTCGAGACGCTTAATCTGGAAATTCCGGCATCAGAGATCGACCCCGAGATGGCGCTTTATGGCGAGGGGCTGGGGCTGGATTCGATCGATATGCTGGAGATCTCACTGGTCGTGTCGCAACGCTATGGCGTGAAATTGCAGGCCGATGATGAGAGCAATGCGGATATATTCCGGTCATTGCGCAGCCTGAACCAGTATATTCAGACGCGCCGGGTGGGGTGATGCAGGCCGAGTCCCGCGGCGCAATCCGCGCGCCGCTCTCGGCGCTGCTGGTGTTCGCGATTGTTCCGATCCTGTTTGAGGCGGTTATCGTGGCGACGCGGCATGTGCGCCTCAGCCTTGCAACCGGACTGCCGGGGATGTTCAAAATCGGCTTTGTGACGGCCTCGGCGCTGTCGCATTGGGGCATTTACAGCAGCCTGCTGGTGATGTTCGGGCTGACCTTGCGGCGGGACCGCGAGCCGCTGATCACGACGATGGCGCGGCGGATGCATGGCGAGCTGACCCCAGAGATGCTGCGCTATACCGGCCAGGTGACCCGGGTGTGGACCTGTTTCTTTGCCTTTCAGCTGACGGTCTCGGTGAGCCTGTTCTGTTTCGCGCCGCTGATCGTCTGGTCGACCTTTGTTAATATTCTTGACTTGCCGATGGTGGCGGCGCTGTTCGCGGCGGAATATTTCTGCCGGCTGCGGCTGCTGCGCGATCCGCCGCGGCACTCGATTGGGGCGATATTGAATATGGTGGCCAATCCGGCTGGTGACGGCGCCAAGCCGCGGTTGCTGCCGATGCGGACGGCGCCGGATTGATGGACGCGCTGGCTGCGGGCGATGCGCGATACGCGATTTCACAACATGCGCATGGCTCGGTTCTGGCGGTGCAGGCAAAGCAGCGGATCGGCCGGTCGGAATTTGAGCGCGATGTCGCGGCGCTGGCGCGGCTGCTGCCGGAGCACCTGTATATTCTCAATCTTTGCACCGACCGCTACCGGTTCATGGTGGGCTTTGCGGCGGCGATGCAGCGCCGGCAGGTGAGCCTGCTGCCGGCCAGCACCGCGCCCGGCGTGCTGCGGGAACTCGGTGCGGATTATCCGGATGTTTATGCGCTGGTCGACGGGACGCCGCCGGCGATGGAATATTTTGCCTATCCGGCGTTGCCTAAGCTGGAGGGCTCGGGCCTGCTGCCGGTGCCGGAGAATCAGCCGGTGCTGGTGTTGTTTACCTCCGGTTCGACCGGCAAGCCGAAGCCGGTGCCCAAAAGCTGGGGGCCGCTGGTCCAAAGCGCGCAGGCGGCCGGCCAGCGGTTAGGGGCCGCCGGACTGGCGGGGGCGACAATGATCGGCACGGTGCCGCATCAGCATAGCTACGGGCTGGAATCGCTGGTGCTGTTGTGTCTGCAGCAGGGGCTGACGCTCGATGCGGCCTGGCCGCTGTATCCGGCGGATATCCGGGCGGTGATATCCGCCGCGCCAAGGCCGCGGATATTGGTGACGACGCCGGTGCATTTGCGGGCCTTGCTGGCCGAGCCCGAGGATATGCCACCGGTCGATTTGATCCTCTCGGCGACGGCGCCGTTGCCGCATGCGCTGGCGGTGCAGGCGGAGGCGGTCTTCGGCGGTGCGCTGGTGGAGATTTACGGCTGCACGGAGGCCGGGCAGGTGGCGACCCGGCGCAGTGCAATCGAGCGCGACTGGCATTGCCTGGATGGGGTTGCGCTGGGCGAGGACGAATTCGGCAGCTTTGCCTATGGCGCGGCGGTTGAGGGCAAAGCGAGGTTGCATGACCGCATTGAGCGGACAAGCGCGAAAAAATTTATTTTGGGGGAGCGGTCGGCAGATCTGGTCGATGTAGCCGGCAAGCGTGCCTCGCTGGCGCAGTTGAATGAGGTGCTGGGTGGCATTCCGGGTGTGCAGGACGGGGTGTTTCTGACGGGCGACTCAAAAGGGGCGCAAGTGGCGCGGTTGATGGCGGTGGTGGTGGCGCCGGGATTGCGGAAGGCGGCGCTGATGCAGCTGTTGCGGGAGCGGATTGATGCAGCCTTTCTGCCGCGGCCTTTGGTGTTTGTTGAAGCGCTGCCGCGCAATGCGCTGGGGAAAATGCCGCGCGGGGCCTTGTTGGATTTGGCGCGCGCGGCGAAAGGCGCATGAGCTGGCAGCGCGCGCGGCTGGGGTTTGCCGAAAACCATCCGGCCGGGCCGGGGCATTTTCCGGGCGACCCGATGATCCCCGGCGCGCTGATGCTGGATGCGGTGATCGGCGCGATTGCCGGGGAGGTGCTGGATGCGCCGGTGGTGGTGCGGTCGGCGAAGTTTTTGCAGATCGTGCGGCCGGGGGACGGGTTGGATTTGCGCTGGCAGAGACTGGCGGATGGGGCAGTGAAATTTGAATGCCGGCTGGGCGAGGTGTTGGCGTTGACCGGCGCACTCGTATTAGAAGGCGGACGATGAACGAGAAGATTCTGGCGCAGGAATGGTTGGACCGGCCCGAGCGGGGATCACCGAAGCTGCTGCGGTTTGGCATCTGGCTGGCGCTGCGGATCGGGCGGCGTGCGGCGCGGCTGTTTCTGTATCCGGTATGCTTGTATTTTTTGGTGTTCTCGCCGGCGGCGATCTGCTGGTCGCGCGAATATTTGACGCGGGTGCTGGGGCGGGGCGCGAAATCCGCCGATATTTTCAGGCATTTTTTGACCTTTGCCGGCTGCCTGCTGGACCGGGTGTATCTGCTGAACGAGCAATGCGAGCAGTTTGATATTGTCGTGCATGGCGAGGAAGCGCTGCTGCAGGTCGAGGCGGAGGGCGGGGGCTGCGTGCTGTTCGGGGCGCATTTCGGTAGTTTCGAAGTGCCAAGGGCGCTGGGGCGGGCGCGGCAACGGCAGATCAGCCTGTTGATGTATGAGGAAAATGCGAAAAAAATCCGGGCGGCGCTGAGCGCGATCAATCCGCTTCTCGCGACCGAGGTGATCGGGCTCGGGCGGGCGGATTCGCTGATATTGGTGGCCGAGCGGCTGGCCGCCGGGCATTTCATCGGCGTGCTGGCGGACCGGAATTTCGACAGCAGGGATATGGTGCGTTGCGAATTTTTGGGGAAGGCCGCGGCGTTTCCGCGCGGGCCGTTCCGGGTGGCGATGCTGTTGCAGCGGCCGGTGATATTAATGGCCGGGATTTATCGCGGCGGCAATCGCTACGAGGTGTTTTTCGAACGCCTGGCGATGCCGCCGGAACGCAAAGGCAGCGAGGCCTGGCTGGATGCGGCGATGCGAACCTATGTGAGCCGGCTTGAGCATTATTGCCGTGAGGCGCCGTATAACTGGTTTAATTTTTACGATTTCTGGGCCTGATGCGGCGGCTGCAGACGGCGATGTGGATGGGCGGTTGGCTGGCCTTGGGTTGCGCGCCGGCGGCAGCCCAGGAGGGCTGGGGGCTTGCTCCGCTGATGCGGTCGATGGCGAAGATACACTCGGCTTCGGCGCGTTTTACTGAGAGCAGGACCTTGCCGATGCTGACGGCGCCGTTGGTGGCGAGCGGGACGCTGGATTATGTGGCGCCGGATTATATCCGCAAACGCACGATAACACCGGTGCAGGAAGAATTCGTTTTGCAGCAGGATCAGATCACGCTGACCGGCGGACCGGGAAATAAGCAGCATCGGTTTTCGGTCGGCGAGGCGCCGGGGATCGGCGAGTTGGCGGAGGGGATACGGGCAACGCTGGCGGGGGATTTGCCGGGGCTGCAGCAGAATTTTGACGTGACGCTCTCGGGCGGGCAGGCGGGATGGCAGCTTGTTCTAAAGCCGAAAGATTCCCGGGCGGCGCATTTTATCGCCTGGATTGCCATTCGCGGCGATGGCAATGCGATCGGCAGTGTGGATACCGCGAGCGGCGATGGCGGCCATTCGGAGATGCGCATTACTGAAGATCATCTGGATGCGCGCTAGCCGGGTGGCGATTGCGGTCTGGCTGCTTGGGCTGGCGGTTTGCGGCGTGGTGATCGCGCGGACAGAATTTCGGACCGATATGGCGGCGTTTCTGCCGCGCAGCGCGCCGATGGCCGAACAAGTGCTGACGGCGCAAGCCAGCAGCGGAGCGGCATCGCATCTGGTGCTGGTGGCGATTTCCGGGGCAGGCGTGCCGGTGCTGGCGCGGTTGAGCGCGGTTCTGGCGGGGGATTTGCGGCAAAACCCGGGCTTTGTGGATGTGTTGAACGGCGGCACGGATTCTTTTGCAGGCGTGCAGGATTTTATCTGGCGCAATCGTTATCTGCTTAGTCCCGGTGTCAGTGCCGCGGCATTTTCCGAAACCGGGTTGCATGCGGCACTGCTGAATGACCTTGCGCTGCTGGATTCCGATGCGGGGGCGTTTGCGGCGCAGGCCATGCCGGAAGACCCGACCGGCGAGGCGATGGCGATGCTCCCCGTGCTCTCCCCCGGCAACGGGCCGGCGAGCCTGGATGGGGTGTGGTTTTCTCCCGATGGCGGGATGGCGTTGTTGTTGCTGCATACTAAAGTGGCCGGGTTTGACCTGGATGCGCAGCAGCGGGCGCTGGCTGCAGTGCAAAGCCGGTTCGATGCGGCGCGCCGCGCGATACCCGGCGCGGCGAAGGCGCAGTTGCGGATGAGCGGGCCGGGCGTGTTTGCGATTCATATTCGCGACACCACCAAGGCGGATGTGACGCGGCTGTCGATGCTGGCGATGGCGGGGGCGGTCGCGCTGTTGGCTTTCGCCTATCGCTCGCCGCTGGTGCTGGTGTTGGGGATATTGCCGGTGGCGAGCGGGGCGCTGGCGGCGGTGGCCGCGGTGTCGCTGGTGTTTGGCTTTGTGCATGGCGTGACCTTAGGATTTGGGGTGACGCTGATTGGCGAGTCGCTGGATTATGCGATTTATCTGTTCACGCAGACCGGGCAAAGCGAGGGCGCCGAGGTAACGCTGCGGCGGATCTGGCCGACCTTGCGGCTGGGGGCGATGACGTCGATTGCAGGCTTTGCGGCGATGCTGTTTTCGGATTTCACCGGTTTTGCGCAATTGGGGTTGTTTTCGATTGTCGGGCTGGTGGCGGCGGCGGCGGTGACGCGGTTTGTGCTGCCGCAGTTGTTGCCCGCCGGCTTTTCAGCCAATGCGGCGCCGATGGCGCGGCCGGTGCTGGCGATCATCCATTATCGGCGGCGGCTGCGCTGGGTGCTGGCTTTGGTTCTGACTTGTGCGGTGGTGGCGGTGGCGCTGCATAAAGCCGGGATATGGAATGACAATCTGGCGGATTTGAGCCCGGTGCCGGCGGCGGATGCGCGACTGGATTTATTGCTGCGGAAGGATTTCGGCGAGAGCGATATTCGCTATTTTGCGGTGGCGAAGGCGGCAGACGCCCAGCAGGCGCTGCTGCGCAGCGAGGCGCTGGCCGCGGTGCTGGCGCCGTTGGTCGCATCCGGCAAGCTTGGCGGGTTTGACGTGCCGAGCGGGATTTTGCCGAGCGATGCAACGCAGATGCGGCGGCAGGCAGCGTTGCCGGGTGCGGCGGTACTGCAGGAAAATTTGCAGGCGGCTGCTGCAGGATTACCGTTTCGAGCGAATGTGTTTGCGCCGTTTTTAAAGGCTGTAGCGGCTGCGCGCGCGGCGCCGTTGATTGCCGAGAAAAACCTGCCGCCGCCTTTGCAATTGCGGCTGGAATCGATGCTGGCGCCGGGCGACGGCGGGTTTGTAGTGATGGCGCCGTTGCAGCATGTGACCGACCCGCAGGCTTTGGCGGCGGCGATTGCGATGGCGCGCGTTCCGGGGCTGAGTTTTGTCGATCTGAATGCGGAATCCGATGCGCTGCTGTCGCGGTTTCAGCACGAGGCGGTGACGCTGGCGGTGACCGGCGAGATTGCGATTTTGCTCCTGTTGCTGGCCGGGCTGCGGTCCGCCAGGCGGGCTTTGGCGGTGGGGGCACCTTTGGCCGCGGCGGTGATCCTCACCTTTGCCTGGCTGACCTGGGACGGTGGCAAAATTTCCATTTTCATGGTGGTCGGGCTGCTGCTGATTGTTGCGGTGGGGTCCAACTATTGTCTGTTTTTTGAACGGGCGGAGGCGGATGCGGTGGTGCGGCGGCGGTCTGTCGCCTCGATCGTGCTCGCCAATTTATGCACCGTCTGCGCTTATGGGTTGATGTCGTTTTCGCGGATTCCGGTGCTGCATGATATCGGGCTGACGGTGGCGATGGGAACGTTTTTATGCCTGGTCTGCGGGGCGGTACTGAGCCGTGAGATTTCCGCGCCGTGTTGAGCTGGGTGGAATATCCCGCGGCGGCGGCGGCAACGGAGCGCGTGCTTCTGGTGATGCTGCCGGCGGCGGGCATGCAGGCGCATGAATTTCTGGAGCAGGCGTTTGTCGCGGATGCGCAGGCCGGTGGCCACGCGATCGACATTATTGCCGTGCAGCCGGATATGAGCCTGTATCTGGACGGCGGCATCGCGGCGGCGCTGCATGATGCGGTATTGCAGCCGGCGCTGGCGCGAAGTTATCGACGGATTTGGCTGCTGGGTATTTCGCTGGGTGGCATGGGGGCGCTGCTTTACGCCGCAGCACAGCAGAGTTTGGTCGAGGGGGTGATTTTGCTGGCGCCGTTTTTGGGAACCAAAGGCACGATTGCGGCATTGGCGAAAACCGGCGGCATGGCCGGGCCGGTGGATTGCAGCATTACCACGGTGCCTGAGCAGAGACTGCTGGCGTGGCTGCGGGAATATGTGGCGCGCGGCTTGGGGCCGGCGATTTATCTGGGATATGGCGAGGATGACCGGTTCGCACCCGGGCACCGGATGCTCGCGGAGCTGCTGCCGATGGACCGCGTGGCGGCGGGCCCCGGTGGGCATGATTGGGATTGCTGGCGGGGATTGTGGCGGCAATTGCTTGACCGAAAGCCGTTTGAGTCGTGACTGTGCAAGCGATGCGCGATGCCTATCATGCCATGACCAAGGGTTGGCCGATACCCGGCGCGACGCCGCCGATCGACGAGGCGGCGTATGGGGCGGCGCATCCCTATTATGCGGAGATTTGCGCGCTCTCGGAATTGCGCAAGAAACCTGGGTTTGGCGCGGAACTGGAGAGCGGCGTCGGCGGGCATTGCCTGCTGTATTTGAACGGTGTGCGGATGGACCGGGCGGCCGGATATCCGGTGCTGGAACTCTGCGCGCCGGCGGATGCGCCCGAACGCTGCGGCGCCGGCATCAGCGTTAATTCGCATTACCGCAACGCCAATTGGGTGGGCTTCGAGGGGGCGGATTTTCTCTGGCACGGGCTGCAGAAGCCGGGCGAAGCGCTGACGCGGGAGGATTATGCACGCACGCAGGAGGCGGCGCGTGATTCCGGCATGCTGCGGGGCGTGGAATTTCACGCGCATTTTTTCAAGGACAAGCCGGCGGGCATGTCCGATTACGAATTCATGTATGGGATTTCGGTTGCGACCGATTATGCGGTCTGTTTCGGCCGCGATACCTACCGGGCGCGGGTGCCGCTGGATGCGAAGCGGATGGGGGCGATTGTCGATTATCTGAACGCGTTGAATATGCCGTATCGCGAAGGCCGGCCGTATGTATGGCGGCTGTTCAACGATAATTGCGTGCATGTGGCGCGCAACGCGCTGGCGGCGGCGGGGATTCTGGCGCCATGCCCGACCGGGCGATTCGTGCCATTTACATTGTGGAATTTCCCGGTGCCGAAAAATGCGGTCGTGGATTTGATGCTGCGGACCAATGATCTGCCGCTGGCGGATCCGGCGGCATTGTTCAGGGACCGGGGTTTGCGGCGGGTGTTCATGGAAACCGGAAAGCTGCCGGCAGCGCCGGGGGGATTGTTGATTACCGAGAAGGCGATTGCCGATAATGCGGTCTACGATACCGAAAAGCTGAGATTGATTTTCTTCGATAATCCGATGTGGGGCAGCTACCGGTTTGAATGGGCGCGCCTGTTCTCGGAGGCGAGATATTTCGATATAGATTCGAATTTGCGGTATTTCGAGGACATGGCCGAGAAGGCGGCGCGGGCCTGTCTGGCAGCGGTAAAATGCGGCGCCGAGCAAGCACGGTTTAACGCGCAATATGCACGGTATATTGCGGACATGCGGGAAACGCTGCGGATCGCAAGTCGGCAGGCTGGGCGGCAGCTGACGGCGGCGCAGGCGTGAGTAAGTTTACGGAAAATGCGCTTGCGATCAGCGATTTTTCGATCGTCACCAGCCTTGGCACCGGGCAGGCCGAAAATCTGGCGGCGTTGCGGGAGGGGCAGAGCGGGTTGTCGCTTTGCAGCTTCGACGATGTGCCGTTTGCTGCCTATGCCGGGGCGGTGGCGGGTGTTGATGTGGCGGAAATTACCGGGGCGCTGGCCGGGTTCGACTGCCGTAATAACCGGCTGGCGGCGATGGCGCTGGGCAGCGACGGGTTTCTGGACTCGATTGCGGCCGCGCGGTCGCGCTACGGGGCGGCGCGGATTGGGGTGTTTCTCGGCACCAGCACCTCGGGACTTCTGCAGACCGAGATTGCTTACCGGGATATGGATAAGGTCAGCGGCAGATTGGAGAATTTCGATTATGCGCGGACCCATAATACCTACTCGCTGGCGCGCTATTTGCGGACGGCGCTAGGCCTGCGGGGGCCGGCCTTTGTGGTCTCCACCGCTTGCGCTTCCACCGCGAAGACCTTTGCCAATGCGGCGCGGATGATTGCAGCGGGGTTTTGCGATGCGGCGATTGTCGGCGGGGCGGATTCGCTTTGCGCCACGACCTTGTTCGGGTTTCATGCGTTGGGGGTGATGGCGCCCGAGCCCTGCCGGCCGTTCGATGTGGCGCGCAATGGGATTTCCATCGGCGAGGGGGCGGGGTTTGCGCTGCTGGAGCGGCAGCAGGCGAAGCATGGTTCGGATACGGTGTTGCTGCTGGGGGTTGGCGAGACCGCGGATGCCTATCATATGTCGGCGCCGCACCCCGAGGGCGAGGGCGCGCGCCAGGCGATGGCGCTGGCGTTGCAGCAGGCCGGGCTGGAGCCCCGCGACATCGACTATATCAACCTGCACGGCACGGCGACGCCGGCGGGCGATGCGGCCGAGGATCAGGCGGTGGCGTCGCTGTTTGGCGCGGATGTGCCGTGCAGCTCGACCAAAGGGGCGACCGGGCATACGCTGGGCGCCTCCGGGGTGATTGAGGCGATATTCGGAATTTTTGCGATACGGCATGGATTTTTGCCGGGGAGTCCAAATACGGAAAAATTGGATCCCGAATTTCGGAGCCGGTATTTGCTGCAGGCGGCGCCGGCACAGGTGAATTATGTGATGAGCAATTCCTTCGGTTTTGGCGGCGTGAATTGCAGCCTGGTGCTGGGGCGCAGCTGATGCGGATCTATGTCGAAGGGGTCGGGATATGCGGGCCGGGATTACCGGATTGGCAGGCGGCGCGGCCGATGCTGGCGGGCAGGCAGACTTACGTCCAGGCGCCGGCGGTACCTGCACCGAGCAGCCTGCTGCCGCCGAATGAGCGGCGCCGCGCCTCACTGATTGTGAAGTTTGCCCTGGCGGTGGGGACGGAGGCGTTTGCGGCGTCCGGGCGCGATGCGGCTGGGTTTGCGACCGTCTTCACATCCTCGGGCGGCGATGGCGATACGATCCATGCGATTATGAGCACCTTGACCTCGGAATCGCGGGAGCTTTCGCCGACGCGGTTTCATAACTCGGTGCATAATGCGGCCGCGGGGTATTGGAGTATTTTGAGCGGCGCCAAGGCGGCGTCCAGCTCGATTTGCGCGCATGACGATAGTTTTGCCGCCGGGCTGCTGGAGGCGGCGGCGCAGCTTAGCGCCGGCGAGCCCGCGGTGGCGCTGCTGGCCTATGATGTGCAATACCCGTCGCCGCTTGCCGAATTGCGGCCCATTGCCGCGGCGTTCGCGGCGGCGCTGATCTTGTCGTTTGAGCCCAGTGATTCGGCTATTGCAAGCTTGGATCTGGAACTTTTGGCGGCGCCGGGTGCTGCGACCGAAATGGCGCTGCCGGGGCTGGAAATGCTGCGCCTGGGCGTGCCGGCGGCGCGCTGCCTGCCGTTGCTGGCGGCGATCGACGGCGGGAACATTGCAGATGTGACGCTGGCGTATTTGGAAGACATGGCGATTGTGCTGCGGGTTTGCCCGATGGCCGGAAAATTTTCTTGAGCGTGATTGGGCGTGAGGCGATTCTGCAGATGATCCCGCATGCGGGCGCGATGTGTTTGCTCGACGAGATTACCTTTTGGGACACGAAGTTTTTGCGTGGCCGTTCGAAGCGTTTTGGCGCGGCGGGCAATCCGCTGCGCCGGGCGGATGGATCGCTTGGCATGGCGTGCGGGATAGAAATAGCCGGCCAGGCGATGGCGGCGCATGGGTATCTGCTGGCTGGCCTTGGCGCGCCGCCGCGGCAAGGCATGCTGGTGAGCTTGCGCGATGTGGAAATTGGCGGCGGGCCGGCGGACGCGGCGGAGATTCTGATTGAGGTGGAGCAGTTGATGGGGGATTTGAGCGGCGCCGCCTACCGATTCAGCGTGGCGGATGCGGCGGCTTTGCTGTTGAGCGGACGGGCGACCGTGGTTTTTGCAGGCGGCGCATGAAGCGGGCGCTGGTGACCGGCGGCTCCGGTGCGATTGGGGCGGCGATTGCGGCGACGCTCGCGGCGGCCGGGCATTTTGTCTATGTGCATGGGTTTGCGAATCCGGATCGGGCGTCGCGGATTGTGGAAGAGATCCAGCGCGGCGGCGGGGCCGCAGAGGCGGTCAGTTTTGATGTCACGGATGCCGCGGCGGCGGAGCAGGCGGTGGCGGGGATGTTGCAGGCCGGGCCAATTCAGATTCTGGTCAACAATGCCGGTATTCATGACGATGCGGTGATGCCGGGCATGAAACGGGAGCAATGGTCGCGGGTGATCGATGTTTCGCTTGGCGGGTTCTTCAACGTGACCCAGCCGCTGCTGCTGCCGATGATCCGCACGCGCTGGGGAAGGGTGATCAATATTTCTTCCGTCTCCGGCATTATGGGTAATCGCGGGCAGACCAATTATGCGGCGGCGAAGGCCGGGCTGCATGGCGCGACGCGGGCGCTGGCGCTGGAGCTGGCGAGCCGGGGGATTACCGTGAATTCGGTGGCGCCGGGGGTTATTGCCTCGGCGTTGAGCGATGCTGCGTTTCCGAAAGAGGTCATCGACAAGATCGTGCCGATGAAGCGGGCGGGGCGGCCCGACGAGGTGGCGGCGCTGGTGGGATTTCTCGCCTCGCAGGAGGCTGGCTATATTTCCGGGCAGCAGATTTCAATCAACGGCGCGATGGCTTAGCGGCTTCAGCGGTTTTGCGCGCGGCAGTCGGGTGATCGCGGTGGCGAGCAGCCGGGCGTGCATGGCGGCCAGCAGGAAATTGTCCCGGGCGTAACGAAAATGCGAGACGCCGCCTTGATCCTTCCGGAAATAGCGGACCGGGACCGGGCGGTTGATGGCGGGGGTGCCGCGCCAGGACAGGCGGACGATGGCTTCGGTGTCGAAGTCGAAACCGCGCATATGCCGGGCCGCCTGCATGACGGATCGTAATTCCGTTAGCGGGTAGACGCGGAAACCGAACAGGGAATCCGCAATCTCGCGCGAGGTTTCCAGCCGCGTCAGAAAATTGGAAATTTTCCGCCAGATGACGCGGATGCGCGGCGCGCTGGAATCGAATTGCGGCGCGCCGAGGATCATCGCGCGGCGGTTTTGTTTGGACGCCAGCATGAAATCCGGAATGGCGAATGCCGGGTGCTGGCCGTCCGCATCCATGATCAGGACATGCGAGAAATTTTGCGCGGCGTCCAGGCCGGTGAGGACCGCCGCACCTTTGCCGGCGTTCCGCGCGCGGCGGATGATGCGCAGCCCGGGTTCGGTTTGCGACAGGGTGGTCAACTGCGCGTCGCTGCCGTCGGTGCTGCCGTCGATTACCACCCAGACGATCGGCCAATGGCGGAGCGCTTGCGTGACGGTGGGGAGCAGGGCCTGGCCGGTATTATAGCTTGGGATCAGGACGAGATGCGTCTCGGTATCGCGCGCCGTCAAGTACCCGGGGCTTCCTGCGGTTTGGGAGCGCCGGTGAGGCGGAAGCGCAGATGCGAGAGCTTGGTGACATAGTAGATCAGCCGGAAAATAATGAGCCGGGCGCGCACCGGCCAGCTGTCGAAAATGCCGCCCGCGAGCAAGGACAAAACCGCCTCCTCGACGCGGAACCAGTTGCGCGGCGACATGAAGAGATTGCGCATGGCCGGCTCGCGGATGCGGTAGATGAACCAGGTGAAGCCGCCGAGGATCTGGCGGGCGGCGCTGTCATATTGCTTCAGGATTTTGGGCGCGCGGGCGGGGGCGCGCAGGCAGGCTTCGACGGCATCCGCGCCCCAGAATCCCATGGTCATGGCGATGTAGACGCCGGTTGAAAAGACCGGGTCGATAAAGGCGCAGGCATCACCGACCATGATGAATTTCTGACCGGTGGCGCGCTCGGTAGCGTAGGAATAGTTGCCGGTGGCCTGGACCTCGCCGGCGAGTTGCGCATCGGCCAGGCGGGCGGAGATTTCCGGGCTGCTGGCGATGATGCTCTGGAAAAAGGCCTTGAGATCGGCGCTGCGGTTTTTGAAGAAGGCCGCGGGGGCGACCGCGCCGACGCTGGTGGTGCCGTCGGCCAGCGGGATGAACCAGAACCAGCCATGGTCGAACCAGACGATGGTGATGTTGCCCTCATCCTTGCCGGGCAGTCGGCGGGCGTTGGTGAAATGGCCGAAGATGGCGGCGGAATTGTTGCGCGGGTTGCGCTGCTTGAAACCCATCTGGGCGGCGAGCAAGGTGTCGCGGCCGGAGGCGTCGACAACGAAGGCCGCGCGGAATTCCTGGGTCTCGCCGGTTGCGCGTTTTGCCGTCACGGTGGCGCCGGCGCTGGAAAAATCCACGGCGGTGGCGCGGCAGTTTTCTATGACTGTGGCACCTTTGGCGGCGGCGTTTTTGAGCAGGATATGGTCGAAGACCGAGCGGCGGACCTGGAAGGCGTAGGGGAAGCGTTTGTCCCAGGCGCGCGCGAAATCGTATTTCACGCTTTTGCCATGGAAGGGCGAGACAAATTCAATGCCGTGCTTGGTCATCGAGGTTTTCTCGATCTCCTCGCGCACGCCAAGCCGGTCGAAAAGCGGGAGGTTTTGCGGCAACAGCGATTCGCCGATATGAAAGCGGGGATGCTCGTCCTTTTCAAGCAAAACGATTTTGCGGCCGCGTTCGGCGAGCAAGGCGGCAATGGTGGCGCCGGCCGGGCCGCCGCCGATGACGAGGACGTCGCAATTAGTTTCGGCGCCGCTTTGTTGTGCGGGGTTTCCAACCTGCTGAAGCTGTGCCAAGCGCTGAAAGCCTCCATTACCCTATCGGCGGATCAGGATCGCGATATTGAGCCCAATGCCTGATGCGCCAAAAAACGATTCCGGAACAGTAAGCCACAGGCTGGTGGAAGTGTCCAATGGGCAAGCGCTGCCGGGAGCTGCGGAATATGCGGCGTATTATGCCGATCCGGCGGGCCGGCAATCTGCCATGCGGACGCTGTTTAACCAGGCGGCCTCGCAATACGATCCGGTCAATCTGCTGTTCTCGCTGGGCTCGGGCGGCTGGTACCGGCGCACGCGGCTGCGCCGTTCCGGTTTGCAGCGCGGCGACCTTGTGGTGGATGTGGCGGTGGGAACCGGGTTGCTGGCGCGCGAGGCGATCCGGCTTTGCGGCGATGTAAAAGCGGTGATCGGTGTGGATGTTAGCGAGGCGATGCTGGCGATAGCCAAGGCCAAGCTCGGCATTGCGGTGATCCAGGGGACGGCCGAGGCGCTGCCTCTGGCTTCGGGCATCGCGGATTTCGTGACCATGGGCTACGCGCTGCGGCATATGGCGGATATGCGGGCGGCGCTGCAGGAGGCTTTGCGGGTGCTGCGGCCGGGCGGCAGGATTGTGCTGCTGGAGATCAGCGCGCCGGGGCAGCGGCTGCACCGGTTGCTGATGGGTGCGTATATCGGCGGGGTGTTGCCGGTGCTCTCGCTGCTGATGACGCGCGACCGGCGGAGCCGCATGCTGATGCGCTATCATTGGCGCAGCATCGCCAGCTTCATGCCGCCGGCGGCGGTGATGCTGGAGCTGGAAAATGCCGGCTTCAGCGGCGTTCGCTGCGATAGCGAATTTGATCTGTTCCGGCATTATACCGCCAGCAAAATGGAAAATTGAGGGAAGATGAGCATCGCGATACCGTTGATTACGTCGACGCAGAAGACCGAGACGCTGCTGTTCTCGGTGCTGATTCAGCTGGCCGTGATGATCGGCGCGGCACGGCTGCTGAACCGGATTTTCCGGCGGCTGGGGCAGCCCGGCGTGGTCGGGGAGATTGTGGCGGGGCTACTGCTGGGACCGTCGCTGTTCGGGCATTTTTTCCCCGGCTTGTCGCTCGATGTTTTCGGCGCCAAGCCGGCGCCCCCGGTGTCCATTCTGTCGCAGATCGGGCTGATCCTGCTGATGTTCCAGATCGGGATGAGTTTCGAGTTCGGGCAGCTGACGCAGCTACGGGCGAAACGGGCGCTGCTGCCGATTACGGCGGTGTCGATTCTGGTGCCGCTGGGGCTGGGAATGGCGCTCGGGCATTATTCGGCGCCGCTATTGGCCGGGGATATTCCGGCAAATATTTATGCGTTGTTCTGCGGCGTGGCGCTGGCGATTACGGCGGTGCCGATTTTGGGGCGCATATTGGTGCAATATGGGCTGGAGCGGCATGAGCTTGGGGTGCTGGCGATTGCCGCGGCGGCGCTGAATGATGTGATCGGCTGGCTGTTGCTGGCGCTAGTTTCAGCCTTGGCGACGGCGAGTTTTGCGCCGGAGAAATCTTTGCTTCAGGTGGCCGGGGTTGTTGGGTTTGGGCTGGTTTGCTGGTTTGTGCTGCGGCCGGCGGCCGCCTGGCTGTTGCGGAAATTTCCGGTCGAGGATGGGGAGATTCCGCCGACGCTGATGGCGGTTCTGTTGATCGTCGTTTTCTGTATGGCGATGTGCACGTTCCGGCTGGGGATATTTTCCATTTTCGGCGGCTTTGCGGCGGGGCTGCTGGTGCATCACGACCGGGTGTTCGCCGAGGCCTGGCGGCGGCAGGTTGGGGCGTTCGTGCTGGTGTTCTTTCTGCCGATCTTTTTTACATTCTCCGGGCTGCGGACGAATTTGCTCGGGCTGGATACCGGGTCCGACTGGCTATGGGCGTTGGCGTTTCTGGCCGCTGGCGTGTTTGGGAAAGTTGTGCCGATTTTTATTGTGGCGCGGGTTGCGGGCTACCCCAGGGCCGCCGCTTCATTGGTGGCGGCGTTGATGAATACGCGGGCGCTGATGGAATTGATCGTGCTGAATATCGGGCTGGAGACGGGGTTCTTGCCGCAGAAGGTTTTTACCATGCTGGTGATCATGGCGGTGGTGACGACGTTGATGACGGGGCCGTTGCTGCGGCTAACGATGCCGCGGTTGAGGCTGGCGATTCCAAGGGATATTGAGGCTTAAGGCAAGCGGTTCTTTTTTGAAAAAAAGAACCAAAAAACTTTTGCTTTGCTGGGGGCATGGGCGCGGTGGGGACAACGCCCATGGCCCAGAGTAATAAAGTCTTTTTGGTTCTTTTTCTTCAGAAAAAGAACTGCTTAAAGGCTTCGATTTCTACCAGTAAGTCCGTGCGGCAGATGTCTGCGCGGAGGTAGAGGCGTTGGGCGTTTGGGCCGAAGAGGTCGTCCAGCACTGGGGCGACATGTGGCTGCGCGGCTGGGTTTTGCAGGTAGATTTTCAGGGCCCATTCGCCGCGTAGTGGGGCGGTTGCGTGGTGCTCGGCCGCGGCGATGATGGCGCGCAGGTTTTCGGCGGTTTCGGCGATCTGATTTTTCAAGTTGCCTGCGTGGCGGGTCTCATGGCCGACGATGCTGGCGGTGCCGGAGACGAACAGGCAGGCGGCGTTGTCGTAGGTGTAAATGGCGGCGCGGGAAAAGCTTGGGCTGCGCGGGCCGTAGATTTGCGGATAGTCATAGGCGCTGATCTGGCGGGGGTTTTCAATGGGCGCGGCGGCGTTGGGCGCGGCCAGGAAGTAGATGATGGAGTTGGCGGCGTGGCCGCCGACAGCGCTGGCCGCGGGCGGGAGTTTTTGTTGCAGCCGGGCGGTGAAGGCGCGGTGGCGGCCGATGTTGAAGCGGCGGTAGCGTTCCATGCCGTGATCGTCGCCGGTGATGGCGGCGAGGTAGTTCCAGAAACGGATTGGCGTTTTGCCGCCTGCGGCCTCGAGGTAGTCGAAAATGGCGAGGTAGGCGCGCTCGGTTGCGGATTCGATATCCTGGCCGTAGAGCCTGATGGCGCCGAAGGCGATTTCGTCGTTGAAGGCGCCGGTGACCGCGCCGATCTGGAGCGGCTGGGTGGGGGTGGAGGCGGTCCAAAGCTCGAACATCGGCGCGCCGGTGATGGGCGACAAAGGGGCTGTGGGGAAGGCCGGGTCCGAGGGGCCGTAGGCGATGATGCCGAGGATGTTTTCGGCCTTGGTAAGTTCTAGAGGGGTGACGTAGCGGACCGCGAAGGCCGGTGCGGGATGCGCTTGCTGCAAAATCTCTCCTTCACGCGATCGATGCCTTGCGTCTGAATCCGGCATAGTGACCGGGCCCGGTTCAGGCAAGATGGCGTGTCAGAGCATGCCGCGCAGGAAACTGGAGCCGTGGTTCAGCGAGTCGAAGGCGTGCAGGCCGAGGTCTTCGGCCAGGCGCGCGCAGGTAAGCTGGCCGCGCACCGAGTTGCCGTTGGAATCCAGCCTTGGCGAGAAGACGCCGACGCCGATCTGCCGGTTGACCACCGCCAGGACGCCGCCGCCGACGCCGCTTTTGGCCGGCAGGCCGACCTTGCAGGCCCAGTCGCCGGCGCCGTCATACATGCCGCAGGTGAACATGACGGAGAGGGCGTGGCGCACGCTGTCCAGCCCGAAGACTTTTTTGCCGGTGAGCGGATTTTTGCCGAGGTTGGCCAGCGTGGCGCCCATGACGGCGAGGTCGGCGGCCGTAACCAGGATGGAGCATTGCTTGAAGTAGATTTCCAGGACCTCGTCGACCGGCTCGTCGAAGACATGGGCGGCGCGCAGCAGATGGCCGATGGCGCGGTTGCGGTGGCCGGTTTCCTGTTCCGATTGATAGATGTTTTCGTCGAACGTCAGCGGCCGGCCGGCGGCGTTGCTGAAGACTTCGAGGATTTTCGAAAAGGCGTTGGCGCCCAGCAGGGATCGCAGCTTGCCGGTCACCGCGATGGCGCCGGTGTTGACCATCGGGTTGAAGGGCAGATGGGTGCGGGCGTCCAGCGAGATGGTGTTGAACGGGTCGCTGCTGGGCTGCACACCGACCACCTTGGCGGTCTCATCGGTGCCCAGCATGTCCAGCAGCATGGCGTAGGTATAGGCTTTGGAGATCGACTGGATGGTGAAGGGGATTTCCGCGTCGCCGACGGCGATGACCCGGCCGGAGGGCAGGCCGAGCGCGATGCCGTAATGGTCGGGGGCAACTTTCGCCAGACCGGGGATATAATCGGCCAATTCGCCTTCGAGATTGGCTAAATATTGGGCGTGCACCTTTTTGGTGATGATGGTGAGTTCATCCGTCGAGGACGGGTCGCTGGCAATGGCTGACAGAAGCGAGCGGTGGTGAAGGGTTTCATCCATAGGCTAACTCCAAAATGCGAGCATTCCGGACATTTTTCATGCAATATTCGTGCCGGTAGCGGGTTGATTAGGCCTGCTTTACGCTTTGTACAGGTGCCGTCTGCCGCGCAGCGATTTGGGAGAAGAAGCGCTGACCCGGTTTTTCGATATAACGGTAGGTTAGGCTGGAGACGTAGATGGTCGCGGCGAGGATGAGTGCGGCGAGCGCCAGCAGCAGCCAAGCTGGGCCGAAGTCGATCAAATAGTCGCCGCCTATGGGGTGGATGAGGGTTTGGTGGAGAAATTTGCCGGCGAGATGGAGGGCGGCGGTGACGCCGGCGATGAGCAGCGCGTGGGTCATGTAGACCGAATAGGAGGTGCGGCCCAGGGCCTGTAGCGGCCGGGTTTTCAGCCAGGCTGAGAGGGCGCCGCTCTCGGCTGCGAAACAATAGACGATGCCAGCGAACAGCAGGGGTGCGGCAAGGGCGGCGGTGCTCGCCCGGGCCATGGTGACGAGGGTCACGGCGCAGATGAGGAGAAAAAATTCAGCCGCGCTGGCGGCGGCGAAGCCGAGGCGCTGCGGGCGTGCAGTGTACAAAGCGTAGACCAGCTGGCCGATGAAGAATCCGTAGAAGCAGCGGAAGAACATCACCCAGCTATACGGGTTCATGAAGTCGGTTTGGAAACGGACGATGATGCAAGCCGAGAGGATAATGATGAGCGTTTTGACGGCGAGATGTCTGGTCTGGCCCGCGGCGGTGACGATTGCGAACAGCATGTAGGTCCAGAACTCGGTGGAGATGGACCAGTTGGGGCCGTTGACGAGGACGCCCGGCGCCTGCGGCAGGAAGCTTGCGGATTGCAGCAACAAGAGTTGCTCGGCTGTGCTGATCAGCAGGCCGTGCCAGGAGGCTGCCGCGCGGGTTGAATGGCCGTACCAGCCCAATAACGACAGCCGGGCGATGTTGATGGCGACGAAACAGGCCAGAACGGCGACATGCAGCGGCCATAGGCGGCCGAAGCGCTTGCACACGAAGGCGAACCAGCCGCCGCGACCGGCCGGCGCGCCATAGGCGTGGGCGATCACGAAGCCGCTGAGGACGAAAAAGAAATCGACGAAAAGATAGGTGCCGTCGAAGAAGGCACCGCCGAGAAAGGCGGCTTTGATGGGGATATGGTGAAGGGCGACGAGCAGAGCGCAGATGCCCCGCCAGCCATCGAGGGCGTGAAAACGGGTTTGAGCGGGGGCCGGTCTGGCTGCGGGTTGCATCGGGCGATGCTCAGGTAAAGTGCAGGTGATTGCAACCGCCGCAGGCGGAGGGAGATCAGAGCTCGAAGGATGGGCCGCGGAAGGTGCTGTTGCGAACCGGCGGCGCGCCCTCGATGGCGCCGGTGACGCCGCCGTCGATGGCGCCCAGAGTGAGGCCGCCATCGACGGTGAGATTGACGCCGGTGACGAAGCGGGAGGCGTCGCTGGCCAGGAACAAAGCGGCGTTTGCGATGTCCTCCGGCTGGCCGGCACGGGGGATCGGCTGGCTCTTTGCGAATTGCGCGTCGATCTCGGCGGGCGTGGCGGGGATGACGCCGTAGACCATTGGCGTGAGGATGTTGCCGGGCGAGATGCAGTTGACGCGGATGAAACTGCGGCCGAGCTCGATGGCCGAGGAGCGGGTGAGGTTGATGACGCCGGCCTTGGCGGCGCCGTAGGCGTGCAGATGCGGGAAGGCGTGGAAGGCGGCGATGGACGCGGTGGAGATAATGGAGCCGCCGCCGGTCGCGCGCATGGCGCCGGCCGAATGCTTGATGCCGAGGAAGATGCCCCGCAGGCAGATGCTCTGGGTGCGATCCCAATCCTCAAAGCTTACGGTTTCCACCGAGCCGACGGCGCCGCCGATGCCGGCGTTGTTGAAGGTGATGTCCAGGCGGCCGAACTCCTTCAGCGCGCGGGAGACCATTGCGGCGATTTCGGGCTCGGAGGAGACATCGGTGCGCTGGAAGACGCAGCTTGCGCCGGCGTTGGTGGCGAGTTGGGCTGCTTCCTCGCCGCCTTTCTCGTTCAAATCGGCGAGAACGACATTCGCGCCTTCACGGGCGAACAGGATGGCAGTGGCCTTGCCCATGCCGCTGGCGGCGCCGGTGATGATGGCGGTTTTGCCGGTGAGTTGGCCCATGTTGGTTCCTCCGTTTTTTGCCGGGCGCCTGCGCCCTATCATCTTACTAATTGCTGGCAAGGCGGGCTGCAAGCATCGGGGAGATGTTGTTTTTGCCGGCGCGCTGGGGGAGTATGAAGCGGCTGCAAGAAAAAACAGGAGGAAAGAATGACCGATAACCGGCAGACTGCTTTGAGGATGATCGAGAATATTCCAGCCGGACTTGATAACCCGGAAATCACCACGCCGGATGTCACTTGGTGGATCCCGGGGCGAGGCGTTGTGGATAAGGCGGAATTCAAGAAGCTTGCAGCTTTTGCCATCAAGGTTATGCGAAGCTCGAAAGGGATGAAGGTGCACGGGATTACCGTGGACGGCGACCGGGTGGCGGTTGAGGTGGAAGGCCATATGGAGCTGAAGAACGGCAAAACCTATAATAATTTCTACCATTTTTTGTTCTTGTTCCGGGATGGAAGAATTTATCAGGGCAAGGAATATCACGACACGTTGCTGGCGGACCAATCGTTCGAGGGGTTGTGGGGCGAGTTGGAATGATGCGCGATAATCGGGAAACTGCGTTGAAAATGCTGGAGAGTCCGTCGACCGGCGTTTTTAATGAGGAGATCGCGACGCCGGATATTACCTGGTGGATCGCCGGGCGCGGGCTGCGGACGAAAGAAGAATTCCGCGAAGGCGCGGCGGGGTTCCGGGCGAATATTGTGCGAAGAGAGCCGTTGAAGATTCATGGGATTACGGCGGAGGGGAACCGGCTGGCGGTTGAGGCGGAGACGTATATGGAGATGAAAAACGGCAAGATTTATAATAATTCCTACCATTTTTTGTTTCTGTTCCGCGATGGGAGGATTTATCACGCCAAGGAATATCATGACACGTTGCACGCTTCGCAGACGTTTGAGCGCTGGGGTAAGGGCGAGGGTTAGTTGCTTTCGCGCATTGGGCGATCTGGATGGTTTGCGTTTTGATGGTGTTAGCGGGGCGGTGTTGGTGTCACCGCCCGAGGCCCGAAGTAAAAAAGTCTTTTTGCTTCTTTTTCTTCAGAAAAAGAAGTGCTTTTTCTTACCTTCTTGAACGTGGAAGTTTGAGTGCGCGCTCGGCAATCTGGCTGCGGTGGATTTCGCTGGTGCCACCGTAGATGGTGGTGCCCTGGGAGTGGCGGTAGCTGAGGTTCAGGAAGGCCGCCGAGGGGCTTTGGCTGGCCAGGGATTCTGGCGCGGTCAGGTCCAGCAGGTCGGCGGCGTCGATGCGGAAGGATTCCGATGAAAACAATTTCGACATCGAGCCGACGATGTGGTGTTTCTTGTTGGTGTGGGCCCAGGCGACAAGGTTGCCGATGACATAGGTGAGCGCGTTATGGGCGAAGACTTTGATAAGGCGGGCTTTGACCTGCGGTTGCTCGATCATCGGCCTGCCGGCGCGTTTGGTTTCGCGGCAGAAATTTTCTGCTTCATGCAGCATGCGGTTCTGGCTGGAAAGGAAGCCGCCGCCGTGTTCCAGTGTCAGGCCGGCCGCGGTGACCTTGCCGCCGCCGTTGACTTCGCCGAGGCGGTAGCTGTCGGGAACGACGACGTTGTCGTAGAAGGTGATGTTGGTGCGCTCGTCCTGGAAGGTGTGGACGGCCTGGATGGTGATGCCCTTGGAATTCAGCGGGACGATGAACATTGTCAGGCCCTTGTGCTTGGGCACGTCGAAATCGGTGCGAGTGAGCAGCATGACGTAGTCGGCGATGTTGGCGCCGGAGGTGAACATTTTCTGGCCGTCGATATGCCATTCATTGCCGATTTTGGTGGCGCGGGTTTTGGCGGCGAAGGCATCCGATCCGGCATGTGGTTCGGAATAGCCGAGGCTGCAGATGGCCTCGCCCTTGATGATTTTGCCGAGCACGTCGCGTTTGAGTTCTCCCGAGCCGAACATCGAGATGATGGTGCCGACCATACGGGTGGTGGCCATGGCGTGGCCGGACCAGTTGTGCTCCTCCCATTTGGCGAAGGCGGCGGCGGCGGCGTATTTGCTGGAGCCGCGACCGCCCATTTCAGCCGACCAGTTGGGGAAAAGCAGCCTTGCTTCAGCGAGTTTCTTATGAACGCCGGGGTCGTGACCGGCGAAGGAGTAATGCGCCTTGGCTTTCAGTTCGGGCGTCAGGGTGTCGCGGAAAAACTGATCGGTTTCCTCGGCGAGGGCAGCGGCGTCTTCGCCAAGATCGAAGTCGATGGTGACCTCGCCGACGTCCGGCGGTTCGGCGGCGGCGTTTTCGTAACGGCGGTTGGCGGCTTCATCGAGCAGCAGTTGCGGGTCGCCCAGGATCAGTGGGATCGCCTTGGCGCGCAGGTTGTAGAGATGGATATCGTAATCGGTGGTGAGGCCGTAGCCGCCGAAGCTGTGCAAAGCCTGCGCGACGGCAAGCGTGGCGGTTTGCGATGCCCACCAGAGGCAGAGCGGAATTTCGGTGGCGGCATCGGTCGCGCCATCATGGATGTCGCGGATGGTTTTCCAGATCAGATAGCGCCCCCCTTCCGAGGCGACGTAATGCTCCGCCAGCGGGTGCGAGATGGCCTGGTAGGTGCCGATGAATTCGCCGAACTGCAGGCGTTCCGAGGCGTAGGCGCTGGCGAGCTTGATGGCCTGGTGGGAGAGGCCGACCAGGGTGGCGGCGGTGAGGAGTTTCCATTCTTCCAGGCCCTGGGCGAATGCGGCGCCGAGGTTGCCGGTGAGTTTGCGGCGATCCTCGCGGTCGAGGCGAATTTCCGCGATCGGCGTGCTGGCGAGGTTGGGGCCGGCGTGGCGTTCCTCCGCAGTGGGCTGGATGAGGTAGACGCCGCCGCCTTCACGGCCGAGGACGATGTCGGCGACGGCGCCGCCGGCGACCCATTGCGCGGGGCGCTCGGCGATATCGTGCAAGGCGATGGTGGCGATCTTGTTGCCGTCCAGCACCGCGTTCACCAGGTCGAGCTCGCCGGCCTCCGCCAGCAGCCGGGCGGCGACGATGGTCTCCGCCACCGGGCCGGAGGCCAGCGCGCGGCCCATTTCTTCCATCACCAGAACCGTGTCCAGCAGGCCGAGACCGAGGCCGCCGGCAGCCTCCGGCACGCGCATGCCAAAGCCGCCCAGCGCCGCAATGCCGCGCCATAATTCCGGGTCGAAGCCGGTGGGCAATGCGGCGCGAACGCGCGCGGGGCTGCTGTTGGCGTCGAGAAAGCGGCCAAAACTTTCGACGATCATCAACTGGTCTTCGGAGGGCTCAAAATTCATGGGTTATCTCTTTCATCGTTGCGCCGCCAACCTTGGTGAGAGGCGCCTGCCGGCTCGCGTCCGCTTGAAGTGCCGACATTGCTATCTTATAAAACGGTCAGTCCGTCGGTTTTCTGCCTGAATCAGTTATACCATTAGATATTTGGTGCCAACAAGATTCTCCACTGCAGCAGCAGGCTGCTTAAAATGGCTTGTCCGGGGCAGGTTCGCCCGCTATGTAACGCGCGCGGAATTTTAAGGGGAAACAGAATGACAAAATACATCATGGTTGTTGGCTCGGGCCCGGTTGAGGGCAAAGAGGATGAGTACAATAAATGGTACGACGAGATCCATCTGCCGGAAGTCTGTGCGCTGCCGGGGGTGACCGGCGCCAAGCGGTTTGCTTCCTCGCCGACCGTGCCGGGCGAGCGGCCGTATCTGGCGATCTATGATTTGGATATCGAAGGCGATCCGGCGGCGGTTGTGGCTGAGCTTGGGCGCCGCGGCCAGACCGGCGAGCTGAACATGTCGCCGACCATCGATGTTCCGAATGTTCAAATGGCGATCTACAAGGTTCGCTGATTTCGGATAGGCTCAGGCGGGGTCTTGACGGCTCTCGCCTGGGCTAATCCGAAAGCTTTTCGTCCAGTGTTTTCAAAACCTCGATCGCGGTATCGAGGTCTTTTTTCGATAGGCCCGCGGCGAGGTTGGCGGCCCAGGGGCGCTGCCGGCGCTCGGCTTCCAGAAATACGACTTTTCCCGCATCCGACATCACGACGAGCTTGGCGCGGCGGTGGTGCGGGTTGGATTCCAGCTGCAGGAATTGCTTGACGATCAGCAGGTCGACGATGCGCTGGACCGATTGCCGGGTGAGGCCGATGTTGCGGGCGATCTGCGGCACGGTGAGCGGCACCGGGGACAGGTGCAACGCGCCCAGCACCTGCCACCAGGCGGGGGTGAGGCCGATGTCCTCAACCAGCCGGCTGCCGCCTTCCAGCAGGCTGCCGCTGAGGCGGAAAACCATGACGATGAGCTTGTCGATGGAGCGCATTTGCTCGCCGGCGAGGCTGGGCATGGTTTCGCTCAAAAAAAACACCTCCATATTTTGCCAACGGGAAGGGACCCCAGCGCAATTGCGAGCAATTTCATGGCTCTAGACCATGTGAATGATTCGATCCAGAGGAATATTGCCGGAGCAGCCGGTTTTGCTTATATTGACAGTAGGCTGTCATTAAAGCATAAGATTATAAAATAGGAGTTGCCTGTCAAAAATTCTTGCCTGGCATTTGGAGTTGGGCTAGATGCGAAAGCTGAAACGCGTTCAATACTAAAACATGACGTTAGCGGCCTGAAAGCTGCCGTCGGGAGAGAAACATTATCGCGCCTCGCTGAACTCGGCCGGGGGCGGCGATATGCAAAGCGGATGGCCTGTGGCGCGTTGACGGCAATGCCGCAACGGCGCGCGGGATGAACTGAAACGAAGCGAGAATGGAGCGAGAGGCTAAGATCCTCCGCAACCGAGCCACCGAGGAGGAAATTATGGCCGATACGCAAACGCAGACAGCAACAACGCCGCCGCTGGAACGCCACCTGCTGGTTGCCGAAGCGCAGCGGCGCGCCGGCTTGGAGGATCTGGGCGATACTTGGTTTTTCGAGCCGCTGGATGTGCTGCTCGGCATTGAGAAAAAAGAAGCGCATCTGACCGAGAAGGGTGCGGTGGCGGAGGCCGAGCGGATCATCGGCTACCTCGTCAATCGGCTGGGCCGGGTCAAACTGCTGAAAGAACATCCTGAAATTCTCGATGAGAAGGTCGATGTCGGCTGCGCCATCATCAGCCTGGGGCGGACCGGCAGCACCAAGACGCACCGCATGCTGGCCGCGGCGCCGAGCAATACGTACCTGAAATGGTGGGAAGGAATGTTGCCCTACCCGTTCCCGGGCGAGGAAAAAGGCAAGCCGGTGGAACGCCGGGCGCGCGCAGAGGCGGTCCATGCGCGGATGCCGCAGCGCGAGGAAGTTCGCGTGACGCTGCTGGATGACGCGGATGAGGAAGCCTATCTGATCGATCAGTCCTTCGTCGGCACGATGATCGAGTGCTTTTTGTTCGTGCCGACATTTTCCGAATGGCTGAAAACCTACGACCAGATCAAAGGCTATGCGGAATTGAAGGATACGCTGAAGATTTTGCAGTGGCAGGATCCGTCGCGGCGCGGCAAGCGCTGGATTTTGAAATCGCCGACGCATATGTCGGCGCCGAAGGCGTTGCTGGATACGTTTCCGGACGCGCTGATGGTGCAGACGCACCGGCATCCGCTGAAGACGGTGCCTTCGCATTGCAGCCTGATCACGCCGCTCATTTTCATGAAGGCGGAAGGGATTCCGAAGGAGACGATCGGCCGCTTCACCTCCAAGCGCTGGGCCGGCATGGCGAATGATCTGATCGATCTACGGGCCAAGATCGGCGACGATCGGTTCATCGATATTCCCTATGCGGTGACGTTGGATGCGCCAATGCAGGCCTGCAAGGACGTGTTCGAGCGCATGGGCGTGAAGATGACCGAGGCGGATGAGGCGGGCATCAATACCTGGCTTGCGAATAACAAGCGCGAGAAATGGTCGCCGCATATTTATGACTATGAGACCTTTGGCCTCAGCGAAGAAATTATCCTGGAGGATTACGCCCGCTACATCGCGGCCTATTGTTCTTGATCAATTTGTCGCAGGGAGCGGGGTAAAATGATTTCGGGGAAGAAAATACTGGTGACCGGCGTTACCGGCATGGTGGGCTCGCCGATTGCGCATTATCTGGCGAAGGATAATGAGGTTTGGGGGGCGGCGCGGTTTACCGATCCGGAAACGCGCAAGCCGCTTGAAGCGGCGGGGATCAAGACCGTCGCCGTGGATGTCGGGTCCGGCGATTTCTCCAACGTGCCGGATGATTTCACCTATGTGATCCATGCGAACTGGATGCGGGCCGGGATTGCGCAATTGCAGGAAGCGATCCGCAATAATATCGAAGGGCCGGGGCTGCTGATGCAGCATACGCGCAAGGCCAAGGCGACGCTGGTGGTCTCCGGCATGCCGATCTACTCGCCGCATGCCGACCCGAAGCATCTGTTCACCGAATCCGATCCGATCGGCAATGCCGGCTATGCCTACGCGCCGACCAGCCCGTATTCGAAGGCGGGCGTCGAGGCGGTGGCGCGGTTTTGCGCGCGCGCATTCAGCATGCCGACCGTTATCATGCGGTTGAATACGGTGATGGGGGCGACGCGGGGGATGTTTCCGCAGGTGATCAAGGCGGTGCTGTCGGGAAGTCCGCTGCAGGCGCCTTACGATCCCAACATGCATAGCCCGATCCATACCGATGACATGGTGTGGCAGGTGGAATCGCTGCTGGGTGCTGCCGCAGTGCCGGCGCTATGCGTCAACTGGGGCAGCGACGAGGCGACCGCGATGCAGGATTGGGTTGCCAAAATCAACGAATGGTCCGGCAAGGACGCAACCGTTGAAGTACGTACCCTGGCAGGTGCTCCGATCAGCAATCCGGCCGATCCGACATTGCGTAAATCGATCACCGGGCCTTGCCGCATGGATTTCTGGACAGAACTGCGCAAAACCTATGACGCGATTGTGGCGTCCGGGGACACGGCCGCGAATTTGAGCGGCATCGCCATTCCGAACCGGAAGTGAAACCATTTTCTTAAACAACCAATAATATACGGAGAAAAAACCAATGATGTTAAAAGATAAGGTCGTGATCGTTTCCGGCATCGGCCCCGGCCTCGGCTTTGAGACGGCGAAGCTTTGCGCACAGGAAGGCGCCAAGGTCGCGATCAGCTCGCGCACCCCGGCATTCCTTGAAAAAGCCGCGGCCGAAATTACCGCATTGGGCGGCGAAGTGATCTGGCAGCGCAGCGATTTCTCCAAGAACGAAGACTGTCTGGCGCTGGCCAAAACAGTGATCGAGAAATGGGGCCGGATCGACGCGCTGGTGAATAACGGCGCCCGGACCGCGCCCTTCGTTGCCTTCGAGGATGCGGATCTGATGGAATGGCGCGAAACCGCTTTCGTCAATCTTTATGGCTCGCTGCAGATGGCGCAGGCCGTGGTGCCGCAGATGAAGAAGCAGGGCAAAGGCTATATCGTCAACGTCAGCAGCATGGCGCATAAAAAACCGCTGCCGAACCAGGGCGCCTATGCGGCAACCAAGGGCGGCCTGGAAGCGGCGACCAAACACATGGCGCTGGAGCTTGGTAAATACGGCATCCACGTGAACACCGCGCGCATGGGCTGGATGGATGGCCCGCCGGTAACCGGATATCTTTCGACCATCGCCAAGGATAAAGGCGTTGATCTGAAAGTGATCCAGGCGCCGATCGTGCAGAATATCGCGCTCGGCACCATGCCGGATGACGCGGATTGCGCCAAGGGCGTGGTCTTTCTTTGCACCGATTGGGCCGCAGCCGTTTCCGGCGCCGCGCTCGACATCAATGGCGGCGAATTTATGCCGTAAGGGAAGAAGCAGCCGCTTTTTGAAGTAAGTTGGGCGGCCCGATTCAGACTTCGCGGCTTCGCCGCGCAGTCGTCGGGACGCTAGCGCCGCAAAAACTTTGGTAATCTGTGGCATGGGCGTTGGCGGGGCCAGCGCCCATGCCACAGCATAAAAAGTCTTTTTGCTTCTTTTTCTTCAGAAAAAGAAGTGCTTGTTTTTTTCAGCGGAGAAAAAATGTCGAACTTTATCGATTTCACGGGGCGGGTTGCCGTGGTGACCGGCGGCGGTACCGGGATGGGCGCTGCTTCTGCGATGCTGTTCGCGAAATTCGGCGCCGATGTTGTGATCGCGGGGCGGCGGCCGGAGCCGTTGGAGGAGACCGCGGCGAAAGTGACAGCGCAAACCGGGCGGCGGTGCCTCGCGATGCCGACGGATATTCGCGATGAGGAACAGGTCGCAAAGCTGATCGACGGGACCGTTGAGCAATTGGGGCGGATTGATATTCTGGTGAATAATGCAGGCGGGTCGGCGCTGGCGCCGCTGGCTGAGTTGACCACGAAAATGTGGGACCGGAGTTTTTCGCTGAACGTGGACGCCGCTTATTATTGCACGCGTGAGGCGGGGCGGTATTTTATTGCGCAGAAATCCGGGACGATCGTCAATGTCTCTTCGATGGCGGGGATTTACGGCATCAAGCGTGGTGCGCAGTATTCGGCGTCGAAGGCGGCGCTGCAGATGTTCACGCGGGTTGCGGCGGCGGAATGGGGGCCGCATGGCATTCGGGTGAACTGCGTGGCGCCGGGGTTGATCGCGTCCGACCTGGCGCTGGTCGGCTGGGCGCGGCATGGGCTGGATCCGGTGAAGATGACGGCGCATCTGCCGCTGCGCAGGACGGGGACGCCGGAAGAGATTGCAAATGCGGTTATTTTCCTGTGCAGCGACGCGGCGTCCTATATTTCGGGCGAAGTGCTGGCAGTGGCCGGCGGGCCTGTGATCAGTGGAAACGACTAGGAAAAGCCGTAACCGGTTGGAATTCGGAGAAGGAAAATAACATGCAGGATCTGGCGGGAAAGCGAATCATCATCGGCGGCGGCGCCACCGGCATGGGGGCGGCGACGGCGCTGCGGCTGGTCAAGCTTGGTGCGAAGGTCGTTGTTGGAGATGTTAACGAGCCCGGGCTGAAGAAGCTGGAGCCGGAGCTGGAGGGACATGCGGGGACCGCGGTTACGCATGTTTTCGATCTGGCGGATGATCCCTCGATCGAGCGGCTGGTGCAGCGCTGCGTGGATGAATTCGGCGGCCTGGACGGCATGGCGATACCGGGCGCCGATGTGTCGGCGGCGACGATGGGGAATGACAATAATATTTATACGATGGACCCGAAGATCTGGGAGCGCACGCTGCGGGTGAACACCATTGGCCATGGCATGATGATCAAGGCGGCGATACCGCATCTGATCAAGGCCGGTGGCGGCTCGATTGTTGTGGTGTCTTCCGAGGCTTCGTTCCTGGGGCTGCCTTATGTGCCGGCGTACGGCTCTTCCAAGGCGGCGCTGCAGGCGCTGGTGCGGCATTCGGCGCGGGTGCTGGGGGAACATAATATCCGCGTGAACGGCGTTTGTCCTGGGCGGGTGATCAACGATCGGAATGTGAATGTGTCGCGGCAAGAAGTTGTGGGGCAGGAGCCGCGCAATGCGCTGCGCCGGCATGGGCATCCGGACGATGTGGCGAAGGTGCTGGCGTTCTTTTTGTCGGAAGAGAGCGGCTGGATTACCGGGCAGACGATTTCCGCCAACGGCGGGAGCGATATGCGGGATTGACGGATTTCGGTCAGGCTATGAAAGACCGGGCGCGGCGCCTGGTGGATTAGGTTTGCAGACCAGCGCCGTGGGGTGGTAAATCGTTACGGCATCGCCGTCTGGTTTCCGGCCGTCCCGCTAGGCGGGTTCAAACGTCGCTGACAGGGTTGGCGATAATAGCTTGGTAAGCTCAACCGCCAGCCGCCAAGCGCGTCTGCCCGCGCCTGCAGCCAGCCGAAGACGCGCTCCCCGGTGAAGGCATATTGCGCCTCGCCGCTGGTATCAATCGGCACGCGCCCGCTTAGAAAGTTTCGACCCAGGGGCGGAGTTCCACCTCGAAGGACCAGGCGTCGCGCGGTTGTTTGAGGATATCGAGATAGGTCTGGGCGATGCCTTCGGCGGATAGGGTGCTGTCCGGTTTTTCCAGGGGGTCGGGGCGGGTTGAGCTGCGCACCCCGCCGTCGATGATGAAATGGGCGACGTGGATGCCTTTGGGGCCGAGCTCGCGGGCAGCACTCTGGGCGAGGCCGCGGAGCGCGAATTTGCCCATCGCGAAGGCGGCGGACAGCGCGTAGCCCTTGATGCTGGCGGTGGCGCCGGTGAGGAAGATGGCGCCGTGCTGCTTGGGCAGCATGCGTTTTGCGGCCTGCTGGGCGACCAGAAAGCCCCCGAAGGCTGAGACTTCGATGGATTTTCTGACGGCTTCCGGGTCGAGTTCGGCGAGCGGACCGCGCTCGCGGCCGCTGGCGTTGTAGATGACGAGATCCGGCTCACCTAGTTTGGCGTCCACGGTGGCGAAGAGGCTGGCGATGGAGGCCGGGTCGGCGGCGTCCGCCGCGATGGTGAGCGCGCCTGTCTCGGCGGCGAGGGGTTGAAGTTTTTCGATGTTGCGGGCGGCCAGCGCGACTTGCAGCCCGGCTTTGGAAAGGCTGCGGGCGAGGGCGGCGCTGATGCCGGGGCCGGCGCCGACGATGAGCGCGGTGCGGAAGGGAATGTCACTCATCTGATGTTCCTTGCTGATAGGGCTTCGGTGTTTTCAAATCCAGAGGCCTAAAGTAGCCTATTTTTTGCGCCCGGGGCGCCCAGCCGCTTTTTTCAAAAAGCGGCTGCTTGCTTTGTCGAATATGGGTGCGGCGGCTCAGTAATCGATAGGCCCTGCGGTGCCGCCGCCGGCTTGGATGGTTTCGCCGTTGATGGCGATGCTTTTCGGCGAGGCGAGGATGGTGACGAGCCAGGCGATTTCCGAGGCGTCGACGATGCGGCCGATGGTGGTGCCGGCGCCGAATTTTTCGGCCTGGGCGGCGTCGGTTTTTTCGGTTCGGGTGGCGCCGGGGTGGATGGCGATGGCGTTGATGCCTTTGGGTCCGAACTCGTCGGCGAGGTTTTTTGTGAGCGAGGAGACGGCGGCGTTGCGGATGGAGCCGACATAGTTACCGGAGCGGCGGGCGGCCAGGCCGCCGATGTTGATGATGCGGCCCCAGCCGTTCTCGACAAAATGCGGGGCGGCGGCGCGCGCGGTGCGCAGGTAGCCCATGACTTTGACATTGACGTCGTCGAGCAGGTTCTGGGCTGCGACCTGGGAGATTTTGGCGGCCGGGGCGACACCGCCGGGGGTGGCGGCGTTGTTGACGAGGATATCGATGCCGCCGAGGGCCTCGATGGCGCCGGCGATGAGGGCGTCGACCGAGCGGTCGTCGCCGGTATCGGCGGGGATGGCGACGACGCGGCCGCCGGTTTGGGTGGAGAGTTCGGCGGCGGTTGCTTCCAGGGCTTCACGGTTGCGGGCGGCGATGACCACGTCGACGCCTTCATCGGCAAGGGCGCGGGCGATGGCTTTGCCGATGCCGCGGCTGGCGCCGGTGACGATCGCGCGTTTTCCTTTGAGCAACAGATCCATCGTAAAATCCTATCTATCAGGCGGTTAATTTATTGCTCAGAAATCGATAATCAACATCGGCAACTATGAGAAAATCTGACATGACCGATCCGAACGCTCATTAGCACCGCATTACCATTTTAATAGGGCTGGTGGAAAACGGCGTGGCCGGGACCAGTTATCACTCACATTGATATGTTCCGCACGCCGCTTTGCGCAATGAGAGGAGACGCCGCCATGGCTGAATATAATAAGATCAAGGTTGTCGAATTATTGAACCAGATTTTGGAAGCTGAGCTCGCCGGTGTGGTGCGCTATACGCATTATTCGTTTCTGGTGTTCGGCTATAACCGCATACCGATTGTGAGCTGGTTGCGCGAGCAGGCGACGGAGTCGCTGACGCATGCACAGGCGGCGGGAGAGATGATAACGACGTTGGGAGATTATCCGTCGCTTGGGATCGGCCGGCTGCTGGATAGCCACCAGCATGATGTGGGGACGATTTTGCGGGAATCTTTGGAGAATGAAGCTCGGGCACTCAATCTATATAAAGAGCTGTTGCTGGAGGTTGAGGGAAAATCCGTGATGCTGGAGGAATATGCGCGGCAGATGGTGCTGACCGAAGAGACGCATGCGGGCGAGGTGAATAAGATGCTGCGTAAGCCTGGTGAAATAGAAGCCGTCAATCAGGCGCAGGTAGCGAAGACCGTAGCGATTTGAGGCTGGTTCAATATAAGAAGTTGGATTGTTTCGGCGGCTTCGCCGCCGCGCAACGGTGGTTTAATGTGTGATAAATAATCTTGGCGGCAGCAGGAAATATGCAAGGGACGGCAGCAGGATCATGGCGCCCAGCATGTTCCAGATGAACATGAAGGAAAGCAGCAGGCCCATGTCGGCCTGGAATTTTATCGGCGACAGGGTCCAGGTGACGACGCCAACGGCCAGCGTGAAGCCGGTCAGCAGTACGACTTTGCCGGTGAAGAGCAGGGTTTTGTAATAGGCTTCCGAGAGGCTAGCCCCTTCGCGCAATTGCTTGATGACGATGCCCATGACGTAGAGCGAATAATCGACGCCGATGCCGACGCCGAGCGCCATGACCGGCAGCGTGGCGACCTTGATGCCGATGCCAAGCGCCACCATCAGCGCCTGCGCCAGGATGGAGGTGAGCACCAGCGGCAGCACCGCGCAGAGCACGGCGCGCCAGGAGCGGAAGACGATGAAGCAGAATAGAACGACGGTGGCGTAGACCAGCAGCAGCATCACGCGGTTCGCCTGCGCGATGACGATGTTGGTGGCGGCTTCGATGCCGGCATTGCCGCCGGCGAGCGAGATTTTAAAATCCGGAGACTGGTGTCTGGGATCGCCGATGTAGTTTTGAATCTTGTGGACCACGGCGGTAAGGGTTGGTGCCTTGTGGTCCGTGAGGTTGATGAAGAGCGGGTCGAATGAGCAGGAGAAATTGGCGATCGAGCGGGGGATATGATTCCAGGTATTGCCGAGAAAAGTCTGGTTATTCATCACCGCGTACCATTTCGGCGAACCCTCCGTCATCATCATCAGCAATTGCGCCTCGAAGGAGCCGACGGAGGTTGTGGATTGCACCTGCGGCATCTGGTCGAGCTGCCATTCCAGGTTGTTCAGCGTGGTGATGGTGGGATAGGTGAGACAGGCGTCGGGCGGCGTATCCACCAGCACGATCAGGGAATCGCTGCCGGTGGAGTAATGCGCGTCGATCCAGCTGTTGTCGCGGTTATATTGCGAGTTCTGGCGCAGTTCCGGCGCACCCTTGTCGAGATCGCCGACCTGGACGTGGCGGCCGACGGCGATGCCGGCAACGCCGAGCGCCAGCGCGCAGAGGATCGCGGCCAGCGCGAAAGGGCGCCTGGTGAAATGGTCTAGGAAATCCCAGATCGGATGTCGCACGCGCAAATCGGCGCCAATGGCGGTCTCAAGGCGCAGGGACCGGGCGGCGGCGGTTCTGCTGACGCCGGTGTAGCTCAGGATCATCGGCAGCATGATGAGGTTGGTGAAGACCAGGATGGCGACGCCGATGCTGGCGAGCAATGCGAGTTCGCGAATGGCCTCGATGCGGATGGTCATGAGGACCGCGAAGCTGGAGGCGTCGCAGATCAACGCTGCGAAGCCGGCGAGGAAGAGCCGGCGGAAGGTGAAGCGGGCGGCGATGAGCGGATGCGCGCCCCGGCCGATATCCTGCATCACCCCGTTCATTTTCTGCGCGCCGTGACTCATGCCGATGGCGAAGATGAGGAAGGGCACCAGCACCGAGTAGGGGGTGAGGTCAAAGCCCAATAGCGGCAGCGTGCCCATTTGCCAGATGACGGCGATCAGCGAGGCGCTGACGACAAGCAAGGTTGAGCGCACGCAGCGGGTGAACCAGTACAGCATGCCCATGGCGATGCACATGGAGATGGCGAAGAAGGCGAGGATTTCGCCGATGCTGTTGATCATGTCGCCGACCACCATGGCAAAGCCGATGATGTGCAACGTGACACCCTTGGATGCGTATTGGTCGCGGATCTGGTTGAGGGTTTTGGCGAACTTGCCGTAATCCAGGGTTTGATTCGTAAGGCCATCATATTGCAGCAGCGGCAGATAGATCATGCTGGAGGTGAAATCATTGCTCACCAGCTGGCCGACCTGGCCGGTTTTGGCGATGTTCTGCGCGACGATCGTCAATTGCGCCGGGCTGCCGTCGTAAGTGCCGCTCATCACCGGGCCGTCGTTGATGCCGTCGACGCTGACCGCCTCCCAGCGGGTGGACGGTGTCCATAACGATGTCATGAAAGGTCGGTTGACGTTTGAGAGCAGATAAAGCCGGTCGTTAATTTCCTTCAGCATTTCCAGATAATGCGCGTTGATGACGGTGCCGCGATTTGCCCGGACGGCAATGCGCACGGAGTTTTCTTGGCTCTGCAGATATTGATAATGGTTAAGGAAATTGACGATGAACGGCTGATGCGTCGGGATCATGCTCTCGAAATTGGCGTTGAGCTTTACCCTGGTCGCCTCGAAGCCGAGGAAGAGCGTCAGCAGCAGGCAGAGCGAGAGAATGATCGGCCGGTGATTGAAGAGCAGGCGTTCGACGATGCTGCCGGAGCCGTGGTCGAAGGCGACGATGTCGGAAATGCTCTGCGGGTTTTCCAGATTGTTCGTGCTTGCGGTCAATTTTCCGGCCTGGTTACGCGTTGGCTAAAATTTGCAGCGGCAGCCTGTTGATGCCGGCGGCGCCGGCAAGCAGGAGATCGCCGTTCGCGGTTTGCTGCAAGGCGAAAACCGACATGGGCGGAGTGTTGGAGACGACGGAGAATTTTTTTCCCTGATCCTTGCTGAGGAAAAGCGTTCCGGCATCACTTGCGATGAGAATCCAGTTGGTGCCGGGCAGCAGCAAGCCGGCCACCAGGTTTTCCTGGGTGGTCAGCGCAAGTGGTGTCCAGCTGGCGCCGCCGTCGATCGAACGAAAGCCGGCGCCGGCGACGCCAAAGACGATAACACCGATGGCAAGCGAGCCGAGCACGCCGAACAGTGTGGTGGCGGAAGGCGAGGCGACCGGCAGGAAGCTGTTGCCCGCATCGCTGGATTTGAAGACCAGTCCCTGCTCGGCGGCAAGGTAAATGTCGGTTCCGATGACGGCCGTGGCGTAGAGATTCTGGCTGTATTTATCGTACACATGCAGGCTCCAGTCGGCCCAGCTTTTGCCGCCGTCGAGGGTAATCATTGTCATCCGGTAGGCGCCGAAGGCGATGAGCTTTTGCGGGCTGAAAACCAGGAGCGAGAGGAAGGGCTTGTCGGCACCCTCCTCGCCAAACCGGCCGGCGCGCGCGAGCGCCAGCGGCGCCCCGGGGGAGGGGTTGTTGCCCGATTGCGCGGCCTGCGCCGCCGCCAGCGTGAGCTGGTTGGCCTGCAGGCCGTTCAGCTGCAGCTGCCAGGTTTTGCCGGCATCCGACGTTGCGAGAATGACCCCGGCGTGACCGGCGGCCCAGCCGAGATTTTCGGTTGCGAAACCGATGCAGGTCAAGGTCACGTTCACCGGCACGCTGGCCTGCACCCAGTTTGCCCCTGCGTCGTCGGAATAGATGATGACGCCGTGCTCGCCGCAGGCGAACAGCCGGCGGCCGGCGCAAGTGAGTGCGACCAGCAACACGGCGGCGGGACTTCTGACGGTGATCGCCGGCGTGTCGATCGTATCGATGCCGGTGAGCGCCGGGTCGGTGGGATTGGCGGGCCAGGCCGCAGCAAATGGCAGCGATGAAAAACCTGCGGCGATGCCGGTGACGCACCGGCGCCGGGTGACCGCGTTGCCGCTGTTATTCTGCTGGGTAACTCTGTCTTCCGCGTTCATGGATTCACCGCGCAATCAAAAATTCCCGGCCAGCGTAAGTGCTTGCCGTCAGGCGCCGCCGAGAAACTTCGTTAATATTGCGCCGAGGCTGCCATCGCCTCGGGGTCGAAAACGGTGTTCGGCTGATCCGGGTAGAAGCGCAGGGTCGGATGGGCTTTTTCGTTCCAGACGCCGGCGCTGCTGACATAGGTGTTGGTCTGCATGTTGTTGCTGAGCAAAGAGCCGCCGCCGCACAGCATGGTTCCCGGAACGTCGGGCCGCAGGATGGGGAACGCAAAGTTCACGTGATACAGATTATTGTCCGCGTCATACTCGTCGATTGTGCAGATATTCCAGGTATCTTCATCCACATAATAGCGGCGGCGCGCCAGCGTGTTGCGCTCGCCCTGGTGCAGCGTGGCGTCTACCACCCAGACCCGATGCAGCTCCCATCTGAACACCTCGGGATTCGGGAATTTCGGCGTGAAAATCTGATCGACCGGCGCGCCGATCAGGCCGTTGCAATGATAGGGGATATACATTTCCTTTTTGCCGAGGAGTTTCCAGTCGTATTTTTCCATGGAGCCGCTGAACAGTCCGTATTCGTCATAGTCCAGCATGCCGTCGACATAGGAGCTTGGCGTATCGAACGAAACTTCCGGGGCTTTTCGCACACGGCCCTGGCCGTTCTCCAGCGTCCAGGTTTGCGTCTGGTGTTTGATGAAGTCGGTGTAGCTCTGGCTGATATTCTGCTCGCCCTGGAGATTGGCCGGGCCGGTGAGGAAACCTTTTTCCGTGTAAATCCGTCCGTCGGCATCGAATTGAGCCTGGCTGGTTGCGAGATAATACGGATATTTGGCGATGAATTTGGCGGAGCTGACGAGCACGGCCGAACCGCCCTGCACGATATAGTCGGCGACATTGCAGGACCAGGCATAGCCGCGCCAGCCGCAGAGATGATTCATGATGACCTGGGCGCCGGCGATGAGGGGATCGCTGGTGTCGGGAATTGGAAAGGGCACACCGCCGAATGCGCCGGTGAATCCGAGGCGCGGCTGGGCCGGGTCCGAGAGCCTGGCCGTGGCGACATTATTTGCCGTGTTTACATAAACCTGCTGCGGGGCTGCGGCGGTCCGGTGGGTGGGATAGACTTTGATGCTGAAGCCGTATTTCGTCATCATGGCAGCCACGCCATCGGTAATCTTGCCGGTATATTGGGCCATGTTGCCGGCATTGATGACGACAACCGGCTGTTCATTGGCCATGGCGTCGGGCAGCGGCATGAACTGGCCTTCCTGCCAGCCGGCCGGCACGGTGGTGTAGCCGCCGGTCCATGCCGGGATGCTGCCGTCGGCATTGCCTGCGCGCTCGGCACCGAGCGGGGTGAGCGTGGTCTGCAGCAAGGCCGCGTTCGGCGCGGCTTGCGCATGCGCAATGCTGATCATCCCGGTTTTCAATGCCGCCAGGCTGCAGGCCGTGAGGGCGCCGAAATTACGTCGTTTCATTTTTTGATGTCCCTGGCGCGTTAAAACGTGTGTTGGAGATTAAGCGCGACGTAGCCTCGATCGGCCAAAGCATTGTAGATGACGTCGGGCTTGCCGAAATAATCCTGGTAGCTCAACGAGGCGATCCAGTTGGTGCGGTAGGTGCCGGTGACGCCGACGTTAAACGTGCCGGTGCCGTGGTAAAGCCCGCTGTCGACGACGGAGCGGCCGAGGAAGTTATAGTCGATGCCGATGGGGAAGGTGAGGTTGAGGAAGGGCAGCACGTCGTTATAGGTCGGCGTCATGACGACGTCGAAGGCGGCGGCGGTGCCCTGGTGACCGGTGACCAGTGCGGCGCGATTATCGGTGACGCTGATCAGATGATTCATGATGGCTTCACCTGTGAAGGCGATGCCGCCGGGGTCCAAAGGCAGGCTGCTGGTCAGATAGATGGCGGAGACCTGGGCGTTCCAGGTGGTGCCGACCGGATAGGCCGGATTGCCGTTGGCGTTGCTGCCCGGTGTTACGGTGAACAGGCCATTTGCCGGGAAGAGCGGCTGATGCTCGCGAAAGGAGAGTTCGCCGGCGACGTTGGCGGCGCCGATATTGGTCGAGGCGCTGACGCCCTGCAGCCAGATATCGCGCGGGTAGACGACATCATAGGTGCCGATGGCGAGATAGCCATGCGGCAGCACCATCGGCGGGATGGAGCCCACCGCGTAGCCGATCTCCGGCGCCTTCGCGTCGAACCGCTCCACGAAAAGCCCTAGATCGTAATCATGGATTTCCTGCTGGATGGAGAGGCCGAACTGGCCGTTGTTATTGGGCGGGGTATTGTCCTGAACGCTGCGCATAACCCCGGTCTGGCCGCCGAAGTTCAGAAAGCTGCCGCCGCGGTCAATGAGATTGTTGCCGTTGAAATACGCGCCCTCGCCCTGCAGATAATCATGCCGGTATTCGAACTGATAATAGGTTTGCAGCGTGGTGCCCGGGATTGGCTGATAGGTGAACACGACTTGGCCGACCGGCATGAAAACTTGTTGGGCTTCCGCATTGATCTGGTTTTGCGCGCTGATGACGTTGATCGGCGCCTGGCCGCCGGAAATGCCGTCGGATGGGAAAAACAGGCTCTGGCCCCAGAACAGGGTCTGGCGGCCGATTTTGAAGTCGATGCTCTGGCCATCGGCGAATTGATGCTGAGCAAAAGCGAAGGCATCGAGAAGCTGCGCGTTCAGACCATCGACATTGCGCGTGGCGCTTGCGAAGTCGGTTTGTTTTGCGGTGTAGAGCGCGCCGCTATAGCCGGGCACGTTGTTCTGATTGGTGCCGAGATATGGGGTGTTGATATAGGCCTGACCGCTGAAATGCGCGCCGTAATTGCCGTCCACGATGTCGAGCACCGGCAGTATTTCGAACAGATTACCGACGATGCCGTGCTGGAAATTTGCGTCGCCGTCGGAACCGTCCTTCAGGAAGGCGGAGGGGCTGTTGACGCGCAGCTGGCCGGTATAGGACACGGTGGTGGTTAGATTGACTTGCATGTCGTTGCCGTATTGCGAGCCATCGTAGAGATTGAACGCATTTGCGGGGTTTGATGCGGCGATCATTCCCAAAATGGCGGCGCCCGCAGTGACGGCGCCACTGGCAGAAAAAGACACAAATCCACGATCCGACGCGCGGCGTTTGGCGATGTTGCCCATTTTTCCCTCGTCTGCTTTTATTTAACGGTCACGCTTCGTGGTCTTTTAGGTGGTTTCTTCGAGAAATTTTGTTTGGTGTTGAAGTCTCGATGAGATTACGCAGCCGGCGCGTCAGCATCTGATTGTTCGACGCCAGTCGCTTTTGTTTAACTATTACGCACTGGTTAAATTGATAGGGGACCGGCTGTCAAGTGATTACTTGATAAGGCGGATTCAGAGGATTTCGTCTGGTCCGCGCGGCGCGAGATTTTCGTTTTACGGTGACTCGGGCGCCGGGAAGATCGCGCTGCTGTGACCAAGCATCCAGTAGGCAGCAAGGCCGATCCATTCATGGGTGGCCTGATCAACCATCGCAAGCCGGGCAGGAAAGCCGTCGTGGATTTCGTTCAGGACAAGGCCGGGTGCGGTTTTATAGCCGACGGGATAAGGCAGCACCGGCCAGCCGGCTTTACGGAACAGGCCGACGGCGCGCGGCATGTGCCAGGCGGAAGTGACCAGCAGCCAGGACTGGCCGGGCTGCGGGTTCAGCAGCGCTTTGAGATCCAGGACGTTTTCATAGGTGGTGCGGGAGCGGTCTTCGTAGGTGATGCGATTCTGGTCGACTCCGAGCTCGGTGAAAATCTCGCGGGCGACGTCAGCCTCGGTCATGGCGCCATGGATCAGGGTGCCGTTGCCGCCGGTGAAGGCGAGGCGGGCATCGGGATAGTGGCGGGCGAGGGCGGCCAGCGTGGTCATGCGCTCGGCATCCGCATTGAGGGTGGGCATGCCGCGTGCGGCCGTCATGCCGGGGCTGGTGGCGCCGCCCAGCACGATGATGCCGGTAACGTTGGCCGGCAGGGTTTCCACCATTGGGAATCGGTTTTCAAGCGGCGCCAGCATTGCGGCGCCGATGGGCAGCGCCGCGATCAGCGTGAGGGCGCCTATGGATATGAAAAGGCAGACCAAAGCAGCCGTACGGCGGCGCAGAATATGCAAAACCAGGCCGATAACGGCGAGGGCCAGCAGGACCGTGCTCGGCGTCACCAATAACCATAGTAGTTTCTCAACAAGGAACAGCAATCAGGCTCGGCTTCCGCTCTGGTTGGCCGATCCTGGCGGCTGCGCCGGCTGCGGGTCAAGCAGAGGCGTTGGAGGCTAGCTGTTGGGATGGAAGCCGGCGTCGTTGGCTTCGGTTTTGCAGGCGTAAAAGCCGGAGCCCTTGCCGTAATTGGCGGCATTGGGAAGGGCATAGGTGAGGGAGGGACCCGACGACCACACGATTGTGTCGTTCGAGCAATGCGCGGTGGCGGCAGCTGGCGTGGCGAAGCGATGGGAATCGCCGAGGCCGGTACTGGCGCCCTGAACAGCGCTCATGCTGCTCGCGCTTACCGCCGGCGTGGCCAGCGGGGGAGATTGCGCCAGCGCGGCACCGTAGGCACCAAGTGCGCCGAACATTGAAATACCAACAAGCCCGATCCGGAAATTCGAATGCATCATCGTTGCTCCTTCAATTCGAACGCTGGAATTGGCGCGATGAGCGAAGGTTTACAAGGCTTCAAAGGGTAGTTTGCCGGATTGAAATCTTTCTGCAAAGCTACCAGCTGGATTATACGAAAATTCAAATCTTAGATCACTGAAATGTAATGTTTCGGACACAGGAGCGCACATGCCGAATGACCCGAAAACGCTAACCACGGCGCCAGCGCCAGATAATGCGGATCTGCCGCGCGTTACCTATGCGAAAACTCTGGTAGGCCAGCCGGCGCTGGTGACCGGCGCCAATTCCGGGATCGGCAAGGCAACCGCGATCGGGCTGGCGCGCGCCGGTGCTGATGTGGTGATCAATTACGTAACCGATCCTGCTGCCGCCGAGGCTGTCGCGCATGAGATCGAGGGATTTGGCGGGCGCGCCATTGCGATCCAGGCCGATGTCTCGAAGGAAGATGAGGTGCTGGCGATGTTCGCGCAGGCGGTGTCGCATTTCGGCACCTTGCATATCGTGGTGAGCAATGCCGGGCTGCAGCGGGATTCGCCGTTCGAGCAGATGACGCTGGAGCAGTGGAACACGGTGATCGGGATTAATCTGACCGGACAGTTTCTGTGTACGCGCGAGGCAGCCCGTGTGTTCAGGAAGCGCGGCATCGTCAGCGAGGTTTCCGTGGCCTGCGGCAAGATTATCTGCATGAGTTCGGTGCATCAGGAAATTCCCTGGGCCGGGCATGCAAATTATGCGGCGTCCAAAGGCGGGGTAATGCTGTTGATGAAGAGCATCGCGCAGGAGTTGGCGCCGCATCGGATCCGGGTGAATTCGGTGGGGCCGGGGGCGATCCGCACGCCGATCAATACCGAGGCATGGAGCACACTGGAGGCCTATGCCGATTTGATGCGGCTGGTGCCGTATAAGCGGATCGGCGAGCCGGATGATATTGCGCAGGCTGTGGCCTGGCTGGCGTCGGATGCGGCGGATTACGTGACCGGGGCGACCTTGTTCGTTGACGGCGGCATGACACTATACCCCGGCTTTGCCACCGGCGGTTAGAATTCTATTCCAGAAGTCTACTCTGGAGGCCGTCAAGCGGCGATTTTCTGCGCTCCGGTGCTCACGTACTGATGTACGTTCCGCTCCGGTGCTCAAAAATCACCACTTGCCGACTCACCAGAGCGACTTCTGAAATAGACTTTGCAAATTTGTTTGCGCGATGGTGCTTGAAGAAGGCGGTTAAGATAGATGGCAGTGCGGATCGAGGATTATGCCGTTATCGGCAATTGCGAGACGATGGCGCTGGTCAGCCGGGATGGGTGCATCGATTGGCTTTGTCTGCCGCGGTTTGATTCTGCCGCATGCTTTACGGCGCTGCTTGGCGATGAGCGGAACGGCAGCTGGCGGATATCTGCGGCAGATTCGAAAGCGAAAATCACGCGGCATTATCGGCAGGGTACGCTGATTTTGGAAACCGTTTTCGAGACTGAGACCGGGACCGCCTTGCTGATCGACTGCATGTCGCGCAGCGAAGGCAAGTCGAATTTGCTGCGGCGGGTGCGCGGGCTGACCGGCCGTGTCGAGATGATGACCGATCTGGCGGTGCGGTTTGATTATGGGGTGTCCGTTCCCTGGGTTTCGCGGACCGATGACGGGCGCACGCAGTTCATCGTCGGGCCAGACCGGCTGCTGCTGCAGGCCGGGGTCGAGATTGAGAATAAGGATATGCGGACCGGTGCGATTTTTGGCGTGAATGCGGGCGACGAGATCGATTTTTGCCTCGGCTGGTCGCGGTCTTACCACGAGATGCCGGCGGCGCTGGATGTCGGGCAGGTGATCGATATCGAGGATAAGGGCTGGCGAGACTGGAGTGCCAGGTTCGAGGGGCTGGGCGCGCATAGCGATATTGTCCTGCGCTCGCTGATTACCCTGAAGGGGCTTACGCATTTTGAAACCGGCGGGATTGTGGCGGCGGCCACGACGTCGCTGCCCGAGCAGATCGGCGGTGCGCGGAACTGGGATTACCGCTACTGCTGGCTGCGTGATGCGACGCTGACGCTGTTTTCGCTGCTGGAATCCAATTTTGTGGAGGAGGCGACGGCCTGGCAGCAATGGCTGATCCGCGCCATCGCCGGCAGCCCCGAGCAGTTGCAGATCATGTACGGGATTGCCGGCGAGCGGCGGCTGGATGAATGGAATATTCCCTGGCTGCCGGGCTATGAAAATTCGGCGCCGGTGCATGTGGGCAACGCCGCTGCCGGCCAGGTGCAGTTGGATGTGTATGGCGAGGTGATGGCGGCGATGTATTACGGCCGCACGCGCGGGCTGCCGGCCAGCGATACGCTGTGGAGCCTGGAGCGGGGCCTGCTGCAGCATTTGAAGACCATCTGGCAGGAGCCGGATGACGGAATATGGGAAGTTCGCAGCGGCCGGCAGCAATTTACCCATTCCAAGGTGATGGCCTGGGTGGCGGTGGACCGCGCCATCCGCTCGGCGGAGGAGTTTGGCATGGAAGCGCCGCTGGACGAGTGGCGCGAATGGCGGCAGCAGATTCATGACGAGGTTTGCGAAAAGGCGTTCGATGCCGGGCGGAACTCATTTGTGCAGTATTACGGCAGCAAAAATCTTGATGCCGGGTTGCTGATGATTGCCATTGTCGGGTTTCTGCCGCCGGATGATCCGCGGGTTAAGGGGACGGTTGAGGCGATCGAGAAGGATTTGCTGCGGGACGGGTTTGTTATCCGCTACGATACCGGTGAGGCGAAGGACGGGTTGCCGCCGGGCGAGGGTGCGTTTCTGGCTTGCAGCTTTTGGCTAGTCGGCAATTATGTGCTGCTGGGGCGGGTGGATGAGGCGCGCGCGCTGTTTGACCGGCTGATCGGTCTGGCCAATGATGTGGGGCTGCTGGCGGAGGAGTATGATCCGGTGGGCAAACGCCAGGTGGGAAATTTTCCGCAGGCGTTTTCGCATATTGCGTTGATCAATGCGGCCTATACGCTGGCCGGCGCGGCGACAGGGACTGGGAAAGAGGGCGGCGGTGAGACGCCGGCGCAGGGAGCCTATGCCAATGCCGAATAATCACTACGACGTTATTGTTATCGGCAGCGGGCCGGGGGGCGCCTCGCTGGCGCATCGGCTGGCGCCGACGGGCAAGCGGATTTTGATGCTGGAGCGCGGCGATTATCTGCCGCGCAGCCAGCAGAACTGGGACGCCCAGCATGTGTTTGTCGAGAATGCATATCAGGCAAAGGAGACCTGGTTCGACCATGCAGGCAAATCCTTCTCGCCCGGGCTGCATTATTTTGTCGGCGGCAATTCCAAGGTTTATGGCGCGGCGCTGCTGCGGTTGCGTGAGCGTGATTTTGAGGCGTTGCAGCATCAGGATGGCATCTCTCCCGAATGGCCGCTCAAATACGATGTCTTCGAGCCGTATTATGCCCAGGCGGAGAAGCTGTTTCACGTGCATGGCCAAGCCGGCGAGGATTCGACCGAGCCGCCGCGCAGTGGAGAATTTCCCTATCCCGCGGTTAGCCATGAGCCGAAGATCGCCGAGCTCAGCGCGCAGTTGACCAAAGCGGGGCTGCATCCGTTTCATTTGCCTTTGGGAATTCTGCTGGATGAGAAGGACGGCAAGCCGACGCCGGCGAGCACTTGCATCCGCTGCGATGCGTTCGACGGGTTTCCCTGTTTGCTGAACGGCAAGGCCGATGCGCAGGTTCTATGCGTTGATCCGCTGCTGGCGGAATATCCGAATTTCTTTCTGCTGACCAATGCCTATGTCAGCCGGCTGAATACCGATCCGAGCGGCCGGGTGATCTCCGAAGTTGAAGTGCAGATGGACGGCGATACGCAGTTTTTCACCGCCGATATCGTGGTGATGGCCTGCGGGGCGCTGTCCTCAGCCTTGCTGCTGCTGCGTTCGGGCAATGAGAAGCATCCGAACGGGCTGGCCAACGGTTCGGATCAGGTTGGGCGTAATTATATGCGGCATAACCAGTCGGTGCTGATGGCGCTGATGCGCGAGCGCAATGATACGGTGTTCCAGAAGACGCTGGCGGTGAGCGATTATTATTTCGGCGATGGCGAGGCGGAATATCCCTATCCGCTGGGGTTGATCCAGATGTGCGCGGCAACGCACGCGGCGCAGATAAGGGGCGAAGCGTTGCCGGAATGGCTGGAATGGCTGCCGAATTTGCCGTTTGCGACGATGGCGCGGCATTCGATGGATTTCTGGCTGTCATCTGAGGATATACCGCTGCCGGAAAATCGCATCTGGTATAAGGATGGCAAAGTTGTGCTGGAACTGACCGAGACCAATGCGGAGGCGCATAAACGGCTGCGGCGGAAGCTGGAACAGGTGGTGCAGCAGGCCGGCGCGCATCCGGTGCTGCTGGATCGGAAACTTTACTTCAGCCAGGATATTCCGGTGGCCGGCACCGCGCATCAGGCAGGGACGGCGCGGTTTGGCATGGACCCCGCAACCTCGGTGCTGGATATCAACTGCAAGGCGCATGAGCTGGATAATCTGTATGTGGCGGATGCGAGCTTTTTTCCCTCAATCGGGGCGGTGAATCCGACGTTGACGATTATCGCCAATGCGCTGCGGGTTGCGGATCATATTGCGGAGAGGCTCGGCCATGCAGTGGCTTGATCTGCATCTGCTACCCCTGCTGGCGCGGATTTTGCTTGTATGCATGTTTCCGTTCAGCGGAATCGATAAAATCCTGCATTGGAAGGCCGGCATCAAGCAGGCGAGTTCGTCGTTTTTGCCATGCGCGCCTTGTTTGCTGTTGATGGGAATGGCGATCGAGTTTTTGACGCCGCTGGCAATTATTTTGGCCTGGCACGATCATATTGCGGCTTTTATTCTCGCTGGGTACTGCGCGGTGACGGCGATATTGTATCATAATTTTTGGGCCTTCCCGGATTTCTGGGCGCAGGGGGATAGTGTGGCGCGCTCACATTTCTGGGATTTCACGAAAAATTTTTGTTTGGCCGGCGGATTGTTGCTGTTGATTATTGCCGGGAGTTTTTTGCCGTTGTCGCAGGTGTTGGCACATCCGCTGGCGTCGGCGCCGATTGCGGCGCTCCCGTGAAGTGGGCCGTGGGCGATAACGCGCCCGTGTCCCAGATTAAAAGGTCTTTTTGGTTCTTTTTCTTCAGAAAAAGAACGTCCTTTCTTTAGGAGGATTCTATGACGCCGCAGATTCACTACTGGCATCTTTGGACGGACGAGCAGGGCGTTAGCCATCAGAAAAAATGCGCGCTGGAAAAGTTTGAATTCAAGGGCGTGGAGAATGCCGATCCGCAGTGGAACAACAAGCAGCCGCGCGGCGAGTCGACGGTGGTGTTTACCGTGCAGCCGGTGGGCTGGGTTGGCGAGTGGCATGAGAATCCGGCGCCGCAATGGATTGTGCCGCTTTCCGGCAGCTGGTGGGTGGAGGCGATGGATGGGACGCGGATCGATTTTGGGCCTGGCGAGATCTCCTTGGGGGAGGATCAGGGCTGTGTCGAGGACGCGCAGGGGCGCAAGGGGCATCGCTCCGGCGTGAATGGCGATGAACCGGCGGTGTTGATGACGGTGCAACTGCATGTGCCGCCGGTGCACAGGCCCGGGCATTTCGAGTAGCTTCATGGACGGGTTCGTCATCGAGGATCCGGTTTTTGCAAGCATGGTCCTGCCGAATGCGCCATTACAGTTGCTCGCGGACGGGTTCCGCTGGCTGGAGGGACCCGTCTGGTTTGCCGATCATGAGGTGCTGCTGTTCAGCGATATTCCGAATGACCGGATTATGCGCTGGAGTGAGGCTGGGGTTTCGGTTTTTCGCTCGCCCTCGCATTTCAGCAATGGGCAAACGCGCGACGGGCAAGGCCGGCTGATCACCTGTTCGCATCGGCATCGGAATATTACGCGCACCGAGCTGGACGGCAGCGTGACGGTGCTGGCGGAGCGGTTTGAGGGCAAAAGGCTGAATTCGCCGAATGATGTCGTGGTGAAGTCGGACGGTTCGATCTGGTTTTCCGATCCGCATTACGGGATCAATACCGATTACGAGGGTGGCAAGCAGCAGGCGGAATTGCCGGCGCGGGTGTACCGGCTGGATGCGGATGGGCTGGCGGTTGTCGCGGATGATTTCGAGGGGCCAAACGGACTATGTTTTTCGCCGGATGAAAGCCTGTTGTATATCACGGAATCCGGCGTGCAGTTCGCAGCCGAGCCGCGCCGGTTTATTCGGGTTTTCGAAGTTCAGGGGAAGTCTTTAGGGCCGGGCACCAAGTTTCATAAAGTGGAACCTGGGTTTGCCGATGGCATACGCTGCGATGAGAACGGGAATATCTGGAGCAGCGCCGGGGATGGGGTGCATTGCATCAGTCCGGACGGCAAGTTGCTGGGCAAGATTCTGGTGCCGCATACCGTTTCCAATTTGACCTTCGGCGGCCGCAACCGGTCACGGCTGTTTATCTGCGCCGGGCAGCATCTGTATGCAATTTATACCAATACGCGCGGGTGTGCTTTCAAATGATCGTTGAGCGGCTGTTGCGGGTTGGACGGAATGTGGCGGCCCTGGAAAAGGCCCAGGCGTTTTATGGCGAGGTGTTGGGGTTTGCGGCAGTCGGGCCGGCGGTGGAGGATCCGGCGTTGGCGCGGCTGCTGGGGGTGGAACGGCTAAATATTCTGCGGATGCGGCTGGCGGCGCAGGAGATTGAGTTGTCGGAATGTTTTCCGGCGGGAGCGGCATATCCGGCGGGTGCAAATGCGAATGATTTGTGGTTTCAGCATCTGGCTTTGGTGACGCGGGATATAGCCGCGAGCCATGCGAAGCTGCAGCTTCACGGCGTGGCGGCGATTTCCCAAGGCGGTCCGGTGCAGCTGCCGGCCGGGGCAGGCGGCGTGATTGCCTATAAATTTCGCGATCCGGAGGGGCATCCGCTGGAGTTTCTGCAATTCCCCAAAAGCGCCGGCAAGCCGGATGGTTATGATCATTCGGCGATCAGCGTGTCCGATGTGGGGGCGAGCAGGGCGTTTTATGGCGCGCTGGGGCTGCGGCTGGACGCGCGGCAGATCAACCAGGGGGCTGAGCAGGACGCGCTGGATGGGCTCGGCAACGTGGCCGTGGATGTGCTGGCGCTGGCTCCGCCGGTGGCGAGCCCGCATGTCGAACTGCTGTGCTACCGCAGGCCGCTGGGCGCCAGGCTTGACTACCAGCCGGCCGATCTCTGCGCCGACAGGCTGGTGTTCAAGACCGGGGAAGGCGGTTTAAGCCTGCGGCGGGATCCGGATGGGCATATCGTTCTGTTGGACGGCCGTTAAGTTCAGGCTTTCTTTTTCTGTGTGCTGGCGATGGCGACCTGCTTGGTGATGGAAACCGGGGAGGCCAGAGCGGCGGCCTTTTTATCGGCTTTCGGTTTCTTGATTTCCCGATTGCTGCGTTGCTGACCCTTTGCCATGATTTGTTCCTTTTGCATTGCCGGCTAGAAGATGCTGCGCGCCGGACGCCTCCGCGCCGGACGCCTCCGCGCCGGACGCTGCGGCGCCGGCGGTCAGACCCGGGCAGCCTGGGCGCTATTGATGCCGGATACAAGGATCGGGCCTGCATCGTTACGGCGATGATTGGCAAGCGGATCGCGCCCTGCCGGGTTGGAATGGATTAATACTCGAGGGTCGTATGGAGGGCGTATAAATGACGGCGGTGCAAAACCCGGGGTTCGACAGGCAGCGGGCGGAACAGGAGATTCGGGAGAACGGTTTTACCATCGTTCCCGGGGTTATTTCCGAGGAGGAATTGGGCCGGGTGCGGGCCGCCATCGACAGCACGATCGCCAAGATGCGGGAACGGGGCGTTGCCACGCATACCGCCATCATCGATCCGAATGATTCGAACATACGGCTTTATAATCTGCCGGAATGGGATCCGGCCTTTGTCGATCTGCTGCGCAATCCCACGGTGCAGGCGCTGGTCGATATCAACCTTGGCGCCAACCATATTCTCTCGAACTTTACCGGGAATATCGCGCTACCGGGCTCGAAGCCAATGAAGATTCATGCGGACCAGGCGCTGGTGATCCCGCCACCCTGGAACTCGGCATGGGCGATGAATATTATCTGGTGCATTGATGATGTTTATGAGGCCAACGGCGCCACGCGCTACGTTGCGGGCAGCCATCACTGGAAAAATTTCGAGGAAGTGCCGGCGGATGTGGCCGAGCGGTCGGTCGCGTTCGAGGCACCGGCGGGATCGGTGATCGCGATGGATGGCCGGGTATGGCATACCTCCGGCGCCAATGTGACCGCGGATGCGCGCCGGGCGATGCTGTTTGCCTATTACGGGGCGGATTTCATTCGGCCGCAGGTGAACTGGGAAGGCTGCCTGTCGCCGGCGACGAAGGATAGCCTGGCCGGGGAGCGGGTTCTGTTCGGGCTGGGGCCGATGGGAAATTCGCGGATCGGCGGCGGGCTGGTACGGATTGATCAAGGCGAGCGGCCTGATCTTGGCAAGATGCGCGCGGTCAACGCGCAAGAAATCTAAGGATCTGGTGATTTGGATATGACTTCATTCGCGTACGATCCCTATTCGCAGGCGGCGCGGCGGGACCCGCAGCCATTTTATGCGGTGCTGCGCGAGCAGCATCCGACGTATTTTATTCCGGAATACGATGCGTATGTGTTCAGCCGATACGCCGATGTTTGGGATGCGTTCATGGATTCCGAAAATTTTACGGAATCCGAAGGGCAGGTTTTTTCGCGTGAGCAGGTGCTGGTGCATCATCGCGGCAACCCGCCGGCGCAGCAGCTCGATCCGCTGACGATGTTCAATTTCGTCGATCCGCCGGTGCATTCGCAACTGCGCCGCGCGATGGGGACGCCGTTTCTGAAAGGCAGCATTGGCAAGCTTGAGCCGGAGATTACGGCGATGGTGCGCAACCGGTTGAAACTGCTGCTGCCCTTGGGTGAATTTGATCTGAATGGCGATTTCGGCAGCCATATTTCGGTGGGCTCGACGGCGATGGCGATGGGGTTGCCGCTTGAAGATGCGCCGAATGTGATCAGCCTGGTCAACCGCATGGTGACGCGCGATGTGGAGAATGCGGGGCCGACGGCGGGCGGCGCGGAAGCGCGGCAGGAGCTGATGGGCATTTTGATGGCGGCGGTGGCGCGGCGGCGGTGCGGTGAAGGCCCGGCAAGCCTGTTGATCGACGGTTTGCTGAAAGGTGATTTCATCGGGCGGCCGCTGGGCGATGCCGAGATCTCGATCAGCCTGCTAGGGATTCTTGTTGGCGGCACCGAGACGATTCCGAAGATTGTAGCCGCCGGCATGCTGGAGCTGGCGCGCAGGCCGGAGCAATTGGCCGCGGTGCGGGCGGATCTGGCGGCGAATGTGCCGCCGGCGTTTGAGGAAATGCTGCGGTATAATGCGCCGGCGCAATGGTTTGGGCGGACGGCGAAAAACAAGGTGCGGGTCGGCGGGGTTGAGTTGGAGCCTGGGCAGCGGGCGATTTTGCTGGTTGCCGCCGCCAATCGCGATCGGCGCGAATTCGAGAATCCGGATGCGTTTGTCTGGAACCGCAAGGCAAGGCGGATGCTCAGCTTTGGGGTGGGGCCGCATTTTTGCATCGGCATTCATCTGGCGCGGCTGGAAGGGCAGATCATGCTGCGGGAGCTGTTGGCCGCGATCGGCGATTACACCGTGCATCCCGAGGAAGGGGAGTGGCCGATTTCCGAGTTTCAGATCGGCTGGACCAAACTGCCGATCCGCTTCGGGGCCGTGAGCTAAGCAATTTGCGGATCAGCTATATCGGCTATGATTATTTCTCGCCGGTGCTGTTGTATCTGGCGGCGCGGCCGGATGTGACGATCAACCGCGTGGTGACGGAGGCAAGCCTGGGCGAGCATGTTTGCCGGATTGCCCAGGCTGAAAAACTACCGCTGGTTCTGGATCGGGTGCGGAAGCCGGAGATGGCGGCGTTCGCGGCGGATTCCGACCTCGTGCTTTGCGCGTCCTACGGCTACCGGCTGTCGATTCCGGCGGCGGGCGATTGCCGGTTTTTGAACCTGCATCCGAGCCTGCTGCCGCTGGGCCGCGGGCCGGTCTCGCCACTATGGACGCTGACAAAATTTCCGGAATCCGCCGGTGTCAGCCTGCATGTTCTGGATGCAGGATTTGACACGGGCGGGATCGTCGCGCAGGCGTCACTGGCGGAATATGCGGGCTGCAGTCTGGAGGTTTATACGCATTGGGCCAATCAGGCAGCGATCGGGTTGCTGGCTGGCATCGATCTGCAGCGGTTGCGGCAGCTGGAGGCGAGGCCGCAGGATGAAGCGCTTGCCAGTTATCAGCCAGAATTCAGCCTGGAGGACCGAACGGTGTCGGCGGTGCAAACAGGTTCGCAGATTTTGAGGTTGGTCAGCGCGCTGGGATCGCTGGGGGCGGTCGCCGATATCGGCGGTATTCGATATCTGGTGACGCATGCCGAATTTTTGCCCGGCACGGCGGCCCACGTGGCCCCCGCCTTCGTCAATGATTTCTACGGGTATTTTCCCTGCGCGGACGGGGTTTGCCTGTTTCCGAAGGCAAACCTCAGCCGGATGGAGAACTAGGCCGGTTCAGCCTTTGGTCAGGCCGGTTTTGGCCAGGCCAAGCTTCGTCGGCACCAATTTGGTTGCGCCGAGTTTTACGGTGCTGGCTTTACTGGCCTTGGCGTCTTCGGCGAGCGTAAAGCCAAGCAGGTCGCCCTTGGCGAGTTTTTGTTGCAGCATGGTCAGATCGATTTTCATGGCGAGCCCCCTTGTTTATGCGGGCCAGCTTGGCAATAACGCGCGGATTTGTCCAATCGGATTTTCAGGGGCGGTAATGCGTGCCCATGCGGGTGGTGCGGCTGCGGTGGTAGGCGGCGCGCTCGGATAATTGCAGTTTGATCGGGCCGCGGGGCTCGGTGTCGATTTCCCAAAGGGCGGCGCTGTATCTGGCGCGGGCGATCTGCACCATGGCGTCGCGGACCGGTGATTTCTGCGGGCTGAGGGCGACGAGATGCGGGTTGGTGTTGATCTCAAACACCACCTCCCGGCCGTTCACCGTTGTGTGGTCGGCGCGGCCGTATTCGATGGCCGCGAGTTCGAAGGCCGGGCGCAGGGGTTGGGCAAAGCTGTTGGCGGCGACATGGTCGTATTCCCATTGGAATATCTCCGGCGTGGCCAGGCCATCCACGCCGTATTTGACGCACCAATTGTCCTCGATAACGGCGTGGTCGGTGCTGAGGGTCTCGCCGATGCGGAAGGTGCCGAATTTGGTCCAGATGCCGGGTGCGAAGGGGGCGGCGCAGAATTCGACGCCGAGCAGGCCGGCGAGCGGCAGGCCGGAGGCTTCCAGGGAAGATTGCGCGGCGGCGAGTGCCGTAGGGGTTTCCAGCAGGCCGGTGAGCGGGTGGCCGTGATCGGCCTCATGGCGCAGGAAGACCGGAAAATTGGGGTTGTCCAGCCCGTCTTCCAGGCGCCAGACGTTGAACGGGTTTCGGCCTTCCCGGTGCAGGCGGCGGAGCAGCGGGTAGCGGGTAAGCACGCGCGCGGGGTCGTTCAGGCAACGGCAGCCGGCATCGCGGAGCGCCCGGTAGAGGTCGGCGGCCAGCATGCGCTCCCAGTTGGTCAAGCGCTCGATGTCGGTGAAGATATAGGTGGCGCGGTGGAAGGCCTGGGCGATAAAGGCGGTCTCGTAGGCCATGGCGCGGACCACCGGCAGGGCGGGGCCGTATTTCTGGCTGCACAGGCTGTCGACGGTGTAGAGATGGTGGCGAACGGCGAGGAAGACGATCATTTGGCTGCAGTGATAGCAGGTCCGGGGCCGGAGGCGGTAGCGATGGATTTTGGGTTCTTTCCGGATGCCGGGCGGGTTTTGGCGATCGATGCCGGGGTGCGGGGCAGGCTGGCGGATAGTCTGGACACGGCGTTCGGCGTGGTTGAGGGCGCCGGCTTGCCGCTGGCGGCGCTGCGGGAATTGTCCGCCGCGATCCGCGCGCATGCGATCCGGCCGGGGGTTATAGCGCTGTATGGGGATTTGCTGCCGGCCCTGATGGGCGAGGATGAAGCAAGCCTGGCCGGGGTCGTCCAGCAGTTGGCGATGCCTTGCTGGCGGGAACCGGCGGGTTTTAGAATCGTCACCCTGGATGATGCGGAGCTTGGCCCAGGCATGGCGGAGCGCTATCGCGGGCATGTTCAGGATGATCCGGAGCATGTGATTTCGCTGCTGCCGGTTGAGGGTGATGCGCTTCGGGAAGGGCGCCGGCGGGTTGCCGGGGCCATGGCCTTGCTGGCTGCGGCGGCGCCGGCGTTGCATGCGGAGATTGACGCGCTGATCAATGAGATCGTGCTGGTAAAAAGCCAGGCGGGTGCGGGGACGTTGGCTTTTCGTGGCGCCAGCAGTTTTTTTCTCTGGGGGGCGCTGGCGCTGAACCTGGCGCAGCATGGCAGCCGGGTGAAACTGGTGGAGGGTATTGTGCATGAGGCCGCGCATTGCCTGCTGCACGGGTTTACCCTTGGCGGGCCGATGACGGCGAATGCGGGCGGGGAGCTTCATGTTTCGCCGTTGCGTGAAGACCTGCGGCCGATGGAGGGGTTGGTGCACGCCGCCTATGTGCTGGCGCGGATGCATCTGGCCATGGGCGCGCTGCTGCAGCCGGCGCTGCTGGCGGATGGGCATGTCACGGCGGCGGAGCAGGCGGAGGCCGCGCAGCGCTACGCAGGCGCTGCGCAGAATTTTTGCGATGCGCAACAGACCATTGCAGTCAGCGCGGCGTTCACGCCGGTGGGTGCGGCGGTGTTCGCTGCGGCCCGGGCATACATGCGGGACTAGGTCAGGAACGAAAAATTTATCTTGTACGAAAAATTTTCTTGTTTAGAAAACTCCCAGTCGAATTGCTGAGGGGTTGAGCATGGTTGGGTTTATCGAAAAGCACGAGCTTTGGAGCGCGGACCAGCAGCGCCAGGCGGCCGAATTGCTGAAACGGATCGAGGCCGAGAATATCCGCAATATCCGCATCGGCTGGGGCGATCAGCACGGCATTGTGCGGGGCAAGACGGTGACCGCCAGGGAATTCGCCTCGGCGCTGAAATCCGGCAAGGATTTTCAGCTGGTCACCGCGATATTCGACACGTCCAATCATCCGATCGTGCCGCCGTTCGGCGCGGAGAATCATCTGGGAATACCGGAGATGATCGGGCTGCCGGATGGGGTGCTGGTGCCGGACCCTTCGACGTTTCGCGTGCTCCCCTGGGTGGAATCGACGGGGTGGATTTTGTCGGATGCGTATTTTCATAATGGCAAGCCTTGTCCGCTCTCGACCCGGCAGATTTTGCGCCAGCAGTTGGAGAGGCTGGCCGGCGATAGCCTCGCGATGACGGTCGGGCTGGAGTTTGAATTCTACGTCTATAAAATGACCAATCCGCGGCTGGCGGTGGAGGATAGCGGCTATCCGCCAACGCCGCCGGATGTCGAGAATATTGCGCATGGGTATCAGTACCTCACCGAGACCCGCGGCGATGAGGTTGAGCCGCTGTACAGCATGCTGCAGAAAAATCTGGAAGCGCTCGGGCTGCCTTTGGCGTCGCTGGAGGATGAATGGGGGCCGGGGCAATGCGAGCTGACGTTTGCACCGCTGCCGGCGATGCAGGCGGCGGATGCGGCGCTGCTGTTCCGCACCGCGGTGAAGCAATTATGCCGGCGCGGCGGCTACCATGCGAGTTTTATGGCGTTGCCGAAAATTGCTAATGCTTTTCCGAGCGGCTGGCATATGCATCAGTCGATCACCCGTGATGGGGAAAATGCTTTTATGGCAGCCGAGGGAGCGGGTACGGATCCGTTGTCCGAACTGGGGATGCATTATCTGGGCGGGTTGCTGGCGCATGCGCCCGGCACCGCGCTGCTGACCACGCCGACGATCAACGGCTATAAACGGCAGCGCCCGGATGGGTTCGCGCCGTTCAAGGCGGCATGGGCGCTGGAGAATCGGGGTGCGATGCTGCGGGTGATCGGCGGCCCGGGGGATGATGCTTCGCGCATCGAAAACCGGATCGGCGATCCGAACGCCAATCCGTATTTATACATTGCCTCGCAGATTATTGCCGGCCGGGCCGGGGTGGCGGGGAAGATTGATCCGGGGGCGCCTTCGATTGCAGCCTATCTGTCGGACCGGGCAGTGCTGCCGGGAAGTTTGATGGAGGCGTTGGGAACATTCCAGCAGAATGAGGTTTTGCGCGGCGAGCTTGGCGAGGCGTTCCATCATTATTTCTACAGCCTGAAGAAATTCGAAGCCGACCGGTTTCTATCGGCCGTGACGGATTGGGAACATCAGGAATATTTCGAGGTGTATTGAAAATGAGTGAAATGCATCTTGGCATCGCGCAGCTTCGTCCCGCCTGGGGCAATAAGGCCGCGACGGTCGATATTATCGTGAACGCCATTGCCGAGGCGGCGGGGCGGGGCATCGAGCTGCTGGCGTTTTCCGAGAGTTTTCTATCCGGATATCCGTTCTGGATTTGCCGGACCAATGGCGCGGCGTTTGAGGATGCGCGGCAGCAACGGGCCTACGCGCAATTTGTTGAGAACGCGGTGGAGATCGGCGGGGCGGAGCTGACGGCGATTGCAGAGGCGGCGCGCGATCATAAAATTTCCGTGTATCTTGGCGTGAATGAGCGCGGCAGCCGGGCCGGGCGCGGCAGCGTGTGGTGCACGTTGGTGACCATTGACGCGAGGCTTGGGATTCTCGGCGCGCATCGCAAGCTGATGCCGACCTATGATGAGCGGCTGTGCTGGGCGGCCGGCGATGCGCGGGATCTGCGCTGCCATGAATTTGGCGCGTTTCGCGTGGGCGGGCTGAATTGCTGGGAGAACTGGATCACCTATGCGCGCGCCGCTTTATATGAGGATGGCGAGGATGTGCATATCTGCGTCTGGCCGGGTAATGAATCGGTGACGAAAGGGTTGCCGGTGTTTGCGGCGCAGGAAGGCCGGGTGTGGTGCGCCAGCGTCTGCGGTTTGCTTTCGCTGTCCGATATTCCTTCGGATTTTGAGTTTTATAAAGATTTTTCGGAGGCGGGGATCGATGTTATTTTTGCCGGCGGCTCGGCCATTTACAGCCCGGCGCAGGAAATTGTGGCGCGGCTGGAGGCGGGGGTCGCAGGGATTGCTTCGCACGTGATCGACAAGGCCAGCCTGCATCGGGCGCGGCAAAATTTCGATCAGTCCGGACATTATGCAAGGCCGGATTTGTTCGGCCTGTCGGTTAATCGTGGCCGCGCCGGGCAGAATAATGGATGAGGCGGCGCTCATCGGCGTTTTTTGCGGCAGACTGAAATCTCTTCGGCAGTCGAAGGATTTGACGCTGGATGAGTTGTCGCAGTTGAGCGGCGTTTCGATTTCGACGATTTCCAAAATCGAGAACCAGCAGCAGAAGCCGGGGTTTGAGACGGTTTTGAAAATCTCCAGGGCGCTGCACATTAATTTCGTGCATATGCTGGAACCGCCGCCGCCGGCGCCGCATAAAATGGCCCGCCGGGTGGTGACCAAGGCGGCTGCCGCGCCGGTTTATGAGAGCGGTATTTACAGCTACGCCGCCCATGCCACGGACCTGGCGCAGAAGGCGATGGTGCCGTTGGTGATGCATATAAAAAGCCGCAGCGTACCGCCGTTCGAGGAATGGAGCGTCCATGACGGCGAGGAGGTCGCCTATGTGATCGAAGGCGAGGTGGAGCTGCATACCGAGCAATACACGCCGGCGATTTTAGGCCAGGGCGACAGCTGCTATTTCGACAGCACCATGCGGCATGCCTATGTTGCCCGCGGAAGTGGCGATGCGGTGGTTCTATCGATTTGCCTGTCGATCAATCCGTTCGAACAGGCCTAAGGGGTCCAGCGCAGGACCGCGCTTTTTGGGTCGCGCTGCATCTGTTCCAGGATCAACGGCGCATTGGGTATTCTTTTGCGGTTCCAGAAACGCGAGGGCGTGTCGATGGATGTCAGGGCCTCGATGAAATTCTGGCGGGCGAGAGTCTGGTTGGCGGTTCGGGTCGAAAAAATATGTGGGTTGGTGCCCGGCGGGATGTGCGGGTTGGTGTTGATCTCGTAGATTTGCGGGGTGCCGGAGACCAGGCCGAAATCGGCGCGGCCGTATTCCAGCTCGGCGATCTCGAAGGCGCGTTTGATGGTCGCGCTGTAGCGGTTTTCCGCAAGCGCCTGCTGTTCCCATTCGTAGTCGGCCTGATCGGCGAGGCCGACCTGGCCTTCCTTGGCGACCCAGTTTTGCTCATGCACGCTTAGCGAGAGAAAAACCCGATCACCGATGCGGAAGCTGGCGAGTTTGCGGAACAATTGGCCGCGGATGGGCTCGGCGCAGTATTCGACCAGCATCAGCTCCTTGCGGGGATGGCCCATGGACAGCGCCCACTCGATTTGCCGCTCGACTTCCGCGCTTGTGGCAAGCAGGCCGGAGAGCGGGCCGCGATGCGCGGATTGAAAACGCAGAAAGACCGGGTAGCGGTCAGGCCATTCGCCGTCCTCGACCCGCCAGATGTTGAACCGGTTGATGCCCTCGGCTTTGAGCGCTTTGAGCAGGGAATAGCGCTGGCAGGCGCGCGCCGGGTCGTTCAGCACGCGCATCCCGGCGGCGCTCAGATTGCGGTAGGCATCGGCGGCAAGTTCGAGTTCCCAGAAGCCGAGGCGGTCGAAATCCGTGAAGACATAGGTGGCTTCGGGTAGGGATTTGGCCTGAAAGAGCGCGTCGTAGGATAGCAGCCGGATGTCGGCGATTTTCCATTTCGCGACGTCCTTCAAGGTGTAGTCATGCGCTTTGGTTGTCAGAAAAACAATCATACCGCTGGCGCTGCCGGTAGCTTGCGCCGGATCAGATGAACGGCGCCATGTAGTCGCGCGCGCCGGACATCAATTCCTGGCCGAGGGCGGATAGATGTCCGAACTGGTCGATCGTGTCGATGCCGCGTTGAAAGGCTGCGGCATGGTTGCGGAGGTTTTGCCGGGCGAGCGTCGCTTGCGCGCTGTCGAGCAGATCAGCGGTCAGAACGGTATGCACGGCCTGATGCATGCGGGCGATGACATAGGCGGCGTGGACGATGCCGTCCATCGGGCGGGGATCGGCGCGGAGCGGCGAGGGGAAGCGGTCGTAATCGTCATTCTCGACCAGCGGACCATCGGCGCAGAGGCCGAACAGCAGGTTATGGCCGCTCTCATGCGCGAGGCCCTCGATGAGCGCGATCGGCGTGTCGCCGATCTCCGCGTTCAGAATGATGGCGCCCCACAGCATGAAGGAGGAGGCGCCGTCGAAGGTGGCACGAACGTTCTCGGCATTCACCGCGAGAACGATTTCGCGGAGCAGGACGGCGAGTTCGGCGGCAAGCGCCGGGAAGCCGCGCTCCAGCAATTCGAACGCTGCTTTTAATCGTGACTTGGCGGCGGTTTCGGTTGCGGGCGATGGCGGCTTGAGCGTCAGATGAATGTCGGGATCGGTATTGATCAAGCGTTGGTAGCGGCCGGCGACGGTCTGGCTGGAGGGGTCGCCGATGCCGACAATTGCCGTGCCTGGGGCGGGGATTGGTGCGGTGACGATCTCGTTCAGCAAGGTGGTGCCGCCGGGCCGGTCGCCGCGCTCCAATGCCAGAACCAGGTCGAAATAGGCACCGTAAACCGCGGGCGAAACCGGGCCGGCGGCAAGGTTCTGCAGGAAGGATTCCAGCTGGCGGGGGATTTGAATCTCGCCGTCCATTTCGGCGGCGATATAGCTCAGGCTATCGGCAAGCCGGGCGCGCATGCGGGAATCGAGCCGCCGGGCCCGCGCCGGGTCCGGTTGGAAGGAGATGCTGGTCATTGCAGGCGGTGGTTAGTGGGTCCGTCCCGCGGTTAGCGCGGGTCGGAATCCGGCCGCAACCGCGTGCAGGACTTGGCGCCTATTTTCGAGAATCCGAGATCGGAGAGAGTCAGCTGAGCGTGACCGGCAATTTTGATCTGGTCGAAGCCCAGCAATTTTGACCAATCGAGCCGGGTTTTGTTCGCCCTTGGATCGTCCAAATTCGTCTCTCCTTACTAAGCCGGTGGCGGGGTGCAGCTTTTGGCGCCGATTTTGGAGAATCCGAGATCGGTGAGCCGCAATTCATTGAGGTCGACGTTCTTGACCTGATCGAAACCGAGAAGCTTTGACCAGTCGAGCCTGGTTTTTGCCGGGGCTGCCTTTGGATCGTTCATGCCTGTTTCCTTTTGTTACTTTGCAAGTAAACGCAGAGATCAGACAAGTCTACAAATTAAAGATTGCATTTATTCCGGGACGCGGCGGAGTTCGGCCTCGCGGGCCAGGCGGCGGTAGCTGCGCAGACTGAACGGCAGCATGACGATATAGGCGAGCCCGGCCAGCGCGCCGGCGCCATAAGGGTCGGCCAGCAGGACGGCGGCGAAGACAACGACGCCGAGCAGCAAAGGCAGCACCGCCGCGGTCGGGATTTTGAAATTCTTGAAACTCCAGATCGGCAAAGTGGAGATGCAGAGAACGGCGACGCCGGCCAGGATGCCGCCGGTGAACAGCGGGAAACCGACGACGCTGCGCAGCCAGATGAGATGGATCTTATCGGCCTCCAGCCCGACAAAAAGCGGGAAGAGCGCCAGCACGGCGCCGGCCGGCGCCGGGACGCCGGTGAAGAAATTATAGGCAAAGGCGGCGGGGGGTGCTGTGTCCAGCGCGGCGTTGAAGCGGGCCAGGCGGAGCGCCATGGCGGAGGCGTACATCAAGGGCGGCAGAAAGCCGATGGCGCCCCAATCCTGCAATGACCAGAGATAGATGATCAACGCCGGGGCAACGCCGAAGCAGAGGAAATCCGCCAGCGAGTCGAATTCTGCGCCGAAGCGCGAGGTGGCTTTCAACAGCCGGGCGAGGCGGCCGTCCAGCCCGTCGATGGCGCCGGAGACGGCGACCGCGATGACGGCGCTGCCGAAGCGGCCGTCGAGCGCGAAGCGGATGGAGGACAGGCCGACGCAAAGCCCGACCAGGGTCATCAGATTCGGCAGCATTTTGTTGAAACTCTGGCCGCTAAGGCGCGGGCGGCGGGCCGGTTTCTTGCGGCCAATCGGGATGATTTTGGGGTTGGGGGAGTCGCTCATGGCGAGGCCTAAAGTGTGTCCAGTATGGGATCGCTCGGAAAATTGGGATCGAGCGTGGCGATGACGGTTTCGCCGCCGATCATGCGCTGCCCGGGGGCGACCAGAGGGGTGGTGCCTTCCGGCAGATAGAGGTCGGTGCGGCTGCCGAAGCGGATGAGGCCGAAACGCTCGCCGGCGAACAGGGTCTGGCCGGCGGAGACGTCACAGACGATGCGGCGCGCGATCAGCCCGGCGATCTGGACGACAGCGATTTCCTGGCCATTCAGGAGTTTTATGGCGAGCGAATTGCGCTCGTTCTCATCGGAGGCCTTGTCGTCGGCGGCGGAGAGGAATTTGCCGGGATGGTAGGCGATGCGGGTGACGGTGCCGGCGATGGGGGTACGGTTGACGTGAACGTCCAGCACCGAGAGGAAAATGGCGACGCAAGGCAGCGGGATCAGCGGCAGGCCGAGTTCCAAGGGCGGGATGGCGGGCGCGACGCTGACGACCAGCCCGTCGGCCGGGGCCAGGAAGACATTGGCGCGCGGCGGGGCGACACGCTCAGGGTCGCGGAAGAAATACAGGCAGAACAAGGTGAAAATCAGCCCAAGCCAGGTGAGCGGGTGCCAGAACAGAAGGCCCAGCACGGCGACCACGATGCCGCCCAGGATGAAGGGATAGCCGGCCTTATGCGGCGGCGAGATGACGGATTTGATGGAGTCGGCGATGTTCATGCGCGGAGACTAGCGCAATGGGGGTGGGATCGCCATCCGGACCGGATGCGACGCTTCGCTTTTGCCCTAGGAAGGCTCCGGTTTGGGGCGGCGGCTGAGGCGTTTCAGGGTGATGGCCTGGCGCAGGAATTCCTGCCGCGATTGCGCCGGGCTGCCGAGCAGAATGGCATGGGCGGGCGCGTCCGCGATCAGCCCGGCCTGGGCGCCGATCTGCACGCCGGTGCCGATATGCAGATGCGGCGCAAGTGCTGCCTGGCCGCCGACCTGGACGAAATCCTCAAGCACGGTGGAACCGGCGATGCCGACCTGGGCGACGATGACGCAGTTGCGCCCCAGCCGGACGTTGTGCGCGATTTGCACCAGATTATCGATGCGGGTGCCAGCGCCGATGACGGTGTCCGCGACCGAGCCGCGATCGATGGTGGAATTGGCGCCGACTTCCACATCATCGCCGAGGATGACGCGGCCGAGCTGCGGGGCGCTGACGAAACCAGTGGCGGTGGCGGTGAAGCCAAATCCGTCTTCGCCGATGCGCACGCCCGAAAAAATGCGGCAGCGCTTGCCGAGGATGGCGTAGTTGATGCTGACATGGGTGTTGATGATGCAGTCCACGCCGAGCTGCACGCCCGGGCCGATATGGGTGTAAGCGCCGATGCGGCAGTTTGCACCGATACTGGCGCCATCTTCGATATTGGCGAAGGGGCCGATTTCGGCGCTAGGGTCCACGCTGGCGCCGGCGGCGACATTTGCGGTGGGGTGGACGCCGGGGGCGCTGCGGGGCCTGGGGTGAAACAGGGCCGAGGCGATGGACCAGGCAGCGTCCGGATCGGCGCAGATGATGGCGTCGATGCCGGTGGGGACGGCATAGGCCAGCGCCGAGGCCACGATGACGGCGCCGGCGTCGGTGGTGCTGAGAGAGGCGAGATAGCGGCGGCTGTTGATGAAGCTGAGGTCGGTGGCGGAGGCTGCGTTCAATGGCGCCAGCCCGGAAATCTGCCGCTCCAGCCCCGCGGTGCTGCCGCCGACGGCTGCTGCCACCTGGCGCACGGAGAATGGCCCGGAATGATTGTAGAAGCGGGAGTCCGCGGTGATGTCGGGAGTTGTAAGCGATTCCGGCGCCGGTGTCGGCATGGTTTCTTGTTCCTTCCGGATTACGAAATTTGGGGCGGGAGAATGCGAAAGCAGTTGCCCGCGAATGCGTAATCTATGTGCTGCATTATATCGTTTTCGTATTGAACATGCTGTTTGCCGCTTTGAGATCGGAAAGTAACACGTCTGGGTTTTGCACGCATGGGATGAAAATAATTGGGGGTGCAGTGTACCAGTTGCGTGAAGCTGCGGTTTGACCGGAGGTTGAGGATTCTTGACATTACCGGAATATTTTCTGGTGAAGTCCGGGATGCGCCGGGCCAGGGCAGGTCGTTTGGAGTGGTATTGGACTTCTCGCAAATTGGATGCCCGGCTTTCTTCCGGCATTCAAAAATGCATTTTGGCATAACGTTATTGAAACGTATCGAATAAATAACGAACGGATTTTGCGAAAGGACCGCGGATTGCGCGCGGCGCTCGTTGTCCGTCCTGCATTTAAACGGAATGTTTGTGCAGATGTTCTACCAGGCTGCTGATCGCATGATCGGCGCCGGCGTTTTTCTGGGTCATGCCGATGCCGAATACGCCGCGCTTCGCGGGTTCGCGGATGACCACCATCGGGTCTTCGAAATCGCGCACATAGCCCATCGCGAAGCAGCCCATCCGGTAGCCCATCACATGCAGCAAATCATCCGGCAGGGTGCGGGCGAGCTCCAGCGGGGTGGAGAGAAACTGGTTCTCCTCCTGCCGCAGCCAGCCGACGGCATAGGTGATGTTGATGGCCTGGCGGAGTTTTTCGCTCACATTCGCGCCGGCGCCGTGATAGACCTTGCCGGTGTAGAACAGCGCCGAGCCACGCTTCATCACCGCCGGCAGGCTGTCAGCTTGCGTGTAGGTTTTGCCGCGCGCCTGATACTGGCTGCCCGGCACGACGCGGGTGGCGCCCATCTCCTCGGTGTAATCCGTCATGGCCCAGAGGATGTTGCATTGGACGTGGTAGTCATCCGGGAAGGGGAAGAAATCCCAGGCGAGCTGGTCCTGGTGCAATGGCTGCGGCGGGGAGTCCGGCTCGACGCTGATAACCTGGGTGAGATGCAATTGAAAGGTGGAGGCGTGGCCGAGAAAATGCCTGGCCGTGGCGATGGCGAGCGGGTGCATGATCAGCGCGCGGGATGCCGGGGAGCGGGCGATCATGGATCCGGTGCGCCGCGTGCGCTGGCCCACGAACGCGTCCTGGCCATAGGGGGTGGCTTCGATATGCGGACCCATCTCGGCGGCGATGCGGTCCATCAGCGCGGCCGGGACGAGTTCATCGACGATGGCATAGCCTTGGGTTTTCAGGGCTTCGGACACCGCGGCTTCCGTGCAATCATTGGACAGATGCAGCAGGGACATAAGCGGCACTCCTCAAGCTTCAGGTGGCGAGTTGTTTTTATGGGCTGGATCGGGCTGGTGGATCAAGGGATTTTGCGGCGGCGGTTCTGACAGATGAAAAGGAGGCGAGATGTCCACACTGGTAATTTACGGCTCATACCGATCGGACCGCATGGGGATCCGGCTGGCGGAGTATATTGTCGAGGGTTTGAAAAAAACCGGCGTCGCTGCTGAGCTGATCGACGCCAAGGCGATTGGACTGCCGCTGCTCGACCGGATGTACAAGGAGTATGCACCGGGGACGGCGCCGCCGCAGATGGAGGCGCTGGCCACCAAGATAAAAGCGGCGGAGTCATTCATATTTGTCGTGGGCGAATATAATTGGGGCGTGCAGCCGGGGCTGAAGAACCTCACCGATCATTTTCTGGAAGAATGGTTCTGGCGGCCAGCGGCCATTGCAAGCTACTCGGCCGGCCGGCTCGCCGGTGCGCGGTCGAACCTTACCTGGCATGGCATATTGTCGGAGATGGGGATGGTTGTCATATCCAGCACGCTGATGGCCGGGCCGATTGGTGGGACGCTTGATGCTGCAGCTGTGCCGACAGGTGCTGCGGGCGCCGCACTGGAGGCTGCGTTTCCGCGCTTTGCCGCGGACCTTGCCTGGTGGACCGAGGCTGCCAAGGCGCAGCGTGCGAAGCAGGCGCCGCCGTATTAGGGTGGCCGGATTTCAGGGCTTTAATGCGAAATATCCGGCGGCTACTGCAGCAGGAAATAGCCGGCAGACAGCCCGCGGAAGCTGTTTGTGCTGGCCCCGCTTATTGCCGCGGCCGCAATCACCGGCAAGCCAACCTGGCTGCGCGCCGGACATGTTACGATATCGACGTTTATTGCGATGAAGCGTTCCCGGGTTGGCACCGTTGGGTGTGCTTGCGCATGGCATGATCATTGTTGCGGCGTTCATGGCTTTGCTATGCGCGCTGAAGGCGCCGGCTTTATTCGTGCCGGGCTGCGCGATCATGGCGGCAGGGTCGATCGGAGAATACGCCGGCGAATGATGCCATTTGGCGTGGCATTCCTTTCCTGGCTTTTGCGAGAATCGCCGTGACGCCGGGTTTGGTTTTATCCTTCAGGTACCGAAGTTGGAGGCGATGTGGGGGTCGCGTTTTTCGGCGGCGGTGAATTCTGCTTGGGCCCCCGGGTCGCCTTTGGCTTGTTTTGCTAGGCCGAGGCCGTAGAGGGAGCTTGCGGTTTTGCGGCCGTGGCTGAGGGCGGCGTTGTAATCGGCGATCGCGGCATCGTAGTTTTTCATTTTCAGGTAGACGAACCCGCGCGAATCGCGCGTATTTGATTCATTGGGAGCGAGAAGAAGCGACTGGTCACAATCGGAGAGGGCGCCGCTTAAATTGCCCATTATTGCCTTCGTCCAACAGCGGCTGTTCCAGGCCTCTGCGGATTTGGAATCCAATGAAACAACCTCATTCGCGTCGGCCAAGGCCTCGCCATACATGTGTTTTTTTAAATATGCCTGGCTGCGAAACAAATAAGCGGTTTCGAGCATTCCCGGGGCGTGCGGTGCGGGATCCGTTTGAATGACGGCGGTGGCGTCCGCGATCGCTTTTTCAGGCTCATTTATTTCCTCATATGCGCTGGCGCGTACGAGATGCGCGGAATCCATTTTTGGATCCTGTTGGAGCGCCTCAGTCTGATCGGCGATATCTTCGCTCCAGTTGCCGTCATCGCCGGCCTGCATTCCGGGAATAACCAGATTCATATAGGTGTCACCGGTCCCATTGCCCAATCCGTCATTTAAAGAATCCGCCCATGAAAACGGATGGGTGTCGGCAAAAAATTCCGCGCCGGAACTTGTGATCTTGACAGATTTTGGACCGCCTGAGGGGTCGATATTTCCGGCCGACGCACATCCTGAAAGCGCAAAAGCGAAGATCATCCCGCGAAGCCAAAGCCGCAATTTTTCCTCCCCGATTTATCTTTCGCGCTTGTAGCGATCTCGCAAGCGTTGGCAAAGAGTAATGAAAGAGCGGCTTTGCCGCAAGCGTAAGCTGACACCGGGGAGGTGGGGGTGCGCACCCTACGTCCGGTCGATGGGCGCGTATAAAGCTGTGCAGGCTTTGGGTCGGATAGCGACTCCCAAGCCGCATCCACCCGGGTTAAACCCCTCATCTCCATCGTCGCCAGGCTGCCCGCGCCCTTTGCGACCATGGTGGAAGACGTTGCTACCCCGATATGGCTTGCCCTAAGAGAGCGATGGGTAACGCTTCGCTCACCCATCCTACGATGCCGGGATTTTGCGACGTCCATGGCCCAGATTAAAAGAAGTTTTTTGCGGAGCTTTTTTCAAAAAGCGACCGCTTGCTTCAGGCGATGGCGGCGGCGTGTTCGGCGGATAGGCGGGACCAGGCCTGGGCTTCGTTTTCGTCGAAGAGCTCGGTTAGTTTGCGTAACATCGTACCGCCGAGTTCTTCGGCGTCGACGATGGTGACGGCGCGGCGGTAGTAGCGGGTGACATCGTGGCCGATGCCGATGGCGACCAGTTCGACCAAAGAACGGCTTTCGATTTCGCGGATGACGTCGCGCAGATGGCGTTCCAGATAGTTGCCGGAGTTGACGGAGAGGGTGGAATCATCGACCGGGGCGCCGTCGCTGATGACCATCAGGATGCGGCGATGTTCGGGGCGAGACAGTAGCCGGCGATAGGCCCAGAGCAGGGCTTCGCCGTCGATGTTTTCCTTGAGCAGGCCTTCGCGCAGCATCAGGCCGAGGTTTTTTCGGGCCCGGCGCCAGGGGGTGTCGGCGGCTTTATAGATGATGTGGCGCAGGTCGTTGAGGCGGCCGGGGGTGGCAGGTTTGCCGGCGGCGACCCAGCGCTCGCGGCTTTTGCCGCCTTTCCAGGCGCTGGTGGTGAAGCCGAGGATTTCTACTTTTACCCCGCAGCGCTCCAGCGTGAGGGCCAGGATGTCGCCGCACATGGCGGCGACGGTAATCGGGCGGCCGCGCATGGAACCGGAATTATCGACCAGCAGGGTAACGACAGTGTCGCGAAATTCGGTTTCGCGTTCGCGCTTGTACGTAAGGGCCAGCAATGGGTCGGCGATGATGCGCGACAGCCGGGCGGAGTCCAGCATGCCCTCTTCCAGGTCGAAATCCCAGGCGCGGGTTTGCTGGGCCAGCAGGCGGCGCTGCAGACGGTTGGCGAGCTTGGCGATGACCGCGTTCATGTGCTGCAACTGCTGGTCGAGTTGCTGGCGCAGGCGGTTGAGTTCTTCCGGGTCGCAGAGTTTGTCGGCGTCTACTTCCTCGTCATTGGCGCGTGAGAAGGCACGGTAGGTGCTGGTGTCGTCACTGATGGCGGCACTGCGGCGCTGCTGCGGGGCGGCGGCGCTGTCTTCGGAATCCGAGCCGTTCTCCTCACCTTCGCCCTCATCGTCGGAGGCGTCTTCGGGGGCGTCGCCTTCCATGCTGTCGGGCTGGGCCGCGGCCATGGATTCTTCCTGGCTCTGGCTTTCGCCATCGGCGTTTTCGGAATTGTCCTGCTGCGGGGTTTCCTCGCCGCCCTGTTCGCTGTCTGCGTTTTCATCCTCGTCGGTGGCTTCCGATTCCGCTTCGGCCATGTCGAGGGCGGCCAGCAGTTTGCGGGCGGCGGTGGTGTAGGCGGTCTGGTCGGCGCGCGAGGCGGCGAGTTCGGCAAGGGCGGCTTCGCCGGATTCACCGAGCGTGTCGCGCCATAAGTCGAGGATGCTGCGGGCGGAATCGGGGATGGCATCAGGGTCCATTTTTTCGCGGGCGAGGAGGGAGAGGGCGGTTGCGAGCGGCAGCTGGTCGCGCTTGGTCATGCGGTCAAGGCCGTCGGTCTGGCATTCCTCGTTCAGCTTGCCGCGCAGGTTGGCGTGGACGCCGGCCATGTTGTTGGCGCCGAGCACTTCGATGCGGGCCTGCTCCAGCGCGTCATAGGCTTCACGGGCGTCCCGGGTGCCGGGGGCGCGGGCAGCGTGCAAGGCGTCGTCGTGATGGCGCAGGCGAAGGGCGATGGCATCGGCGGCGCCGCGGAGCTTGGCAAGCTCCGGAGCTGCCAGCAGGCGGGAGGGCGAGGGCAGGCGGGCGCGCTTGCCGGCAACGCCGGCCGCACCTGGCTGGTAGGCAACCTGCACGTCCGGTCGGCGGG
>JAMFSE010000099.1 GCA_026225115.1 Rhodovastum atsumiense | reverse complement strand
TACCGGCGGGAGGTCAAGGACGCAGCATTCGCAGTTTGGACGGAGGCTGAGCATGACAGGTCCGTTTGGTTTAAGGCCGGATGGTCGGTTGCGCGCGGCGTAACCCACCATCCGGGTTTGGGTTTAGGTAGCGGCGGCGGGGGCGGTCTCAAAGATCATGGTTTTGGCTTCGAGATAGGGGTGCAGACCCTCGATGCTGCCTTCGCGGCCAAGGCCCGATTGCTTGAAGCCGCCGAAGGCGATCGACATGTCGGATTTGAAGGCATTGTGGCCGACGGTGCCGGCGCGCAGGCGGCGGCCGACGGCGTAGGCGCGCTCCGGATCGTTGGTGAAGACGGAGCTGTTGAGGCCGTAGATGGTGTCGTTGGCGATGTCGATTGCGTGTTCCTCGCTATCGGCGGGGATCACGCTCAGCACCGGGCCGAAGATTTCCTCGCGGGCGATGGTGGAGTGGTTGTCGACATTTCCGAAGACCGTTGGCTCGATGTAATAGCCGCGGTTGAGATGCGCCGGGCGGCCGCCGCCGGTGGCGAGCGTCGCACCTTCGGCCTTGCCGGTGGCGATCAGGGATTCGACGCGGTCGCGCTGGCGGGCCATCGCCAGCGGGCCCATCTGCGAGGCCGGGTCGAACGGGTCGCCGACCTGCAGTTTGCTGAAATTGGCGGCCAAAGCGTCAACCAGGTCGTTGTGGCGGCTGCGCGGGACGATGATGCGGGTGAGCGAGGAGCAGACCTGGCCGGTGAGCATCGGCGCGATGGCGGTGATGGAGGCGGCGGCTTTGCCGATGTCGTAATCATCGAGGATGACGGCGGGGGATTTGCCGCCGAGTTCCAGGGTGACGCGGGCGATACGCTCGCCGCAGATGGAGGCGATTTTGCGGCCCGCCACGGTGGAGCCGGTGAAGCTGACTTTGTCGACGCCGTGATTGCGGACCAGCAGTTCGGAGACTTCACGGTCCGCGGTGAGGACGTTGACGACGCCCGGCGGCAGGCCGGCTTCCTCGCAGATTTCAGCGAAGATATAGGCGGCGGATGGCGCTTCCGGCGAGGCTTTCAGGATGATCGTGCAGCCGGCGATCAGCGCCGGCGCGGATTTATAGGCCAAAAGCATGCTGGGCGCGTTCCAGGGGATGATGGCGGCGACGACGCCGACCGGCTCGCGCACCAGCAAAGCCGGCTGGCCATAGGCGGATTTGGTTTTTTCTTCCCAGGCGAAGGTATCGGCAAGGCCGGCATAATATTTGAAGACCTGGGAAACGCCGAGATGCGCGTGTGCGGACATGCTGTTCAACACGCCGGATTCCCGGGTCCAGTTATCGCCCAGGCTTTTTGCCCGGCTGGCCCAGCCCTCGGCGATCCTGTTGAGGTAGACGGCGCGTTCTTTTGGGGTCATGCGCGGCCAGGGGCCCTGGTCGAAGGCTTTGCGGGCGGCAACAACGGCGGCGTCGACATCGGCGGCCTGCGCCTCGGCGACGGTGAGGAAGGTTTCCTCGGTAGCGCTGTCCGGCACGTTGAAGGTGGCGGTGGAGGAGGGTTTGACCCATTCGCCGCCAATGAAGAAGGCGTCGGGATGGGCGATCTGATGCGGGCGCTGAATGGTGTCGAGCATGTTGGTCTCCTGGACGTTTATTGAAAAATGCCTGTCAAAACCTAGGTATTAGCGATGAGCCTTACGGCTCAATGATAGACAAATCCGCCGTCGACGGTAAGGCCCGCGCCGTTGACGTAGGATGATTCATCGCCGGTGAGATATAGGATGGATTGCGCCACTTCCTCGGGCGTGCCGAAGCGTTTTGCGGCGGCGGCGTTGGTGAGGCGGTCAACCACCGCGTTGTTCGATAGCAGTTCGGTCGTCATCGGCGTTTCGATGGTGCCGGGACAGATGGTGTTGACGCGGATTTTCGGGCCGAGTTCGAGCGCCAGGCAGCGGCCGAACATCAGGACGCCGGCCTTGGAGACCGAATAGATGGCGGCGAAATTCGCCGGCTTCAGCGCGGCGACGGAGGCGATGTTGACGATGGTCGCGGAGGATTCTCGTTCGAAGACCGGGAGGATGCTGTGGCAGACCAGCATGGTGCCAGCGAGGTTGACGTCCATCACCGCCTTCCATTCGGCAAGCGGAAAATCCTTGAAGGCGCCGCGGCGGAGCAGGCCGGCGGCGTTGACCAGACCATCGAGGCCGCCGAGGCTGGCGTCCGCCTGGGCGATGGCGTCCGCCACCTGTTCGGGGCGGCTGACGTTGCAGATGGCGTGGGTGGCGCCAAGGCGCTCCGCCACTTCCGCGACGGTCTCGCTGCGGTCGATGAGGGCGAGTTTGGCGCCTTCCTGTGCGAAGAGTTCCGCGGTGGCGAGGCCGATGCCGGAGGCGGCGCCGGTGATCAGGATTCTGCGTCCCTCAAGCCTGGATGTCGACACTCGGCACTATCCCTTTGTTGTCTTGAACGGGTGCGCATTGATTGAATGCTCGCAAACCGCGGGCAGCATTACCGCAGAGCATTTTAAGCCGGTCAAGGACCAATGCCGATTGCGGCGGGTGGTACATGCCGCGGCGGCATATCTGCGAGGGTTCGGTTGGACTGGACGGTGCCGGGTTTGCGAAGTTTCGTTGGAGTTTCAGTCATTTATTTGAGCCAGGGTTTCGTGGTCCTGCCACCGCCTCATGCGTGGGTGACGATTTGGCGGTTCTCTGCGGCGGCCTGGCAATGGAGATATCTTGCCCCCTCGCCTGCCCTGCCATAGCTTCTTTGCAAAGCCTGTGAGCAACGACATATTGGGGAAATGCCATGTTTGACACCATCATCCGGGGCGGAACGGTTATCGACGGGACGGGGGCTGCCGGGGTTGCCGCCGATGTCGGGATCAAGGATGGGCGGATCGCCGCGATCGGGAAACTGGACGAGAACGCGCGCGAGACGATCGATGCGGATGGCGCGATCGTGGCCCCGGGCTTTATCGATATCCATTCGCATTATGACGGGCAGTTCCTGTGGGACGACAAATTGGACCCGAGCTTTTCGCACGGGGTGACGACGGTGATCGGCGGCAATTGTGGGGTTGGCTTTGCGCCGGTGGATGAGCACCGGCAGCAGTTGATGGAGCTGATGGAGGGGGTTGAGGATATTCCCGGCATCGTGCTGGACGAGGGTCTGGATTGGAGCTGGAGCAGCTTTCCGGAATATCTGGATAGGCTGGACGCGCGGAAATATGCGATGGATATCGCCTCGCATGTCACGCACGCGCCGGTGCGGGTGTTTGTGATGGGCGAGCGGGCGTTGCGGCATGAGGCGGCGACGGCCGAGGATCTGGAAAAAATGTCGCAGCTGGTGCGCGAGGCGATGGCGGCCGGCGCGATGGGATTCTCCAACGGGCGGCTGCTCGAACATATCTCGAGCGTGGGCGCGCATGTGCCGGGCACCTTTGCCGAGGATAGCGAATTGCTGGCGCTGGCGGCGGCGATGGGCGAGGCCGGGCATGGGGTGTTTCAGCTGATCCCCAAAGGTGCCGTCGGCGCCGTGATGTGGGATGAGCTGGGGCGCGATGGACGGGTGGCCGAGCATGAGCGGATTGCCGCAATTGCCAAAGCCGCCGGCCGGCCCTTGACCTATTCCGTCACGCAATTCGGATCCGATGTTGAGGATTTCCGGATGATGATCGCGCAGAGCGATAGAGCAGCGTCCGCCGGGCTGGATATACGGCCGCAGATTTCGGCGCGCGGGGTTGCCAGCATCGGGACGCTGGATAGTTACCATGTGTTCCTGCGGCGCAATTCCTACCGCGAGATCGCGCATTTGCCGCGGGCCGCGCGGGCGGCGGCGATGCGCGATCCGGCAAGGCGGGCGGCGATTTTGAGCGAGCTCGATGTCGACGGCGATTACGCGAATGATCCGAATGTCGGGCCGATGCTGAAGCGGCAGGCGGCGAATTTGCCGAATATTTATGTGCTGAGCAGCGCGCTCGATTTTGAGCCGGGGCCGGAACGCACCGTGGGCGTGCTGGCGGCGCAGGCCGGCAAGACACCATTTGAATTTGTCTATGATCATTATGCGGAAGGCGATGGGAATAATTTCACCATCAGCATTGCGCTCAACTATGCGCAGGGCTCGCTGGACCATGTGCATGACATGCTGAGCAACCCGAATGTGGTGAGCGGGCTGGCGGATGGCGGGGCGCATATGCGGCTGATCTGCGATGCCTCGATGCCGACGTTTCAGATTGCGTTCTGGGGCCGCGAGCGGAGCCGCGGGCCGCGGCTGCCGCTGGAGTTGATTATCCGCAAGATGACCTCCGAGCCGGCGGGGCTGTACGGGCTTTCGGATCGGGGACAGCTGAAGATCGGGCGGCGGGCGGATATCAACGTGTTCGATTATCAGCGGCTGAATGTGAAGAACCCGGGGATCGTCCATGATCTGCCGAGCGGGGCCGGACGGCTGCTGCAGGAATCCCAGGGGTATCTGGCGACCTTCGTTGCCGGCGAGATGACGCGGCGGAATGATGCGGATACCGGGGCGCGTCCCGGTAAATTGATCCGGTCCGGCAGGTTGCATTAGCCGCTGGTTGCAGTATCAGCAGGGTTTCATTCATATAGATGATTGAGCGGGCGCCGCAGCCTGGAGGCGTGCGGTGCGCGATTGTTGACGGGGGAATAACCAGAGATGCCGGAAGATTCAGCCTTGATTCCCGTCATTATCGGCATCGGCGAGATCAATGACCGGCCGAAAGAACCGAGCGAGGGGCTGGATTCCGTTCAGCTGATGGCAGCGGCCGCACGGCTGGCGGATGCCGAGGCAGGCGGGCTGCTGGCGCGCTGCGACTGGCTGGGGATTGTGCCGCAGATCTCCTTTCCCGATTTGAAGCCGGAGGCGCTGCTGCCGGGGCTGTTGAAGATTTCGCCGAAGCATATCGAGCTTTCGGAATTGGCTTCCGGCGATACGCCAATCCGCCACCTGAACGAAGCGGCCAACGCGATTGGGCGCGGCGAGGCGACGGTGGCGTTGATTGTCGGCGGTGAGGCGGTGCGCACCGGGGCCAGCCGGCCGGCGGCACCCGGCACAGGCGGCGGCATGGCGGCGGCGGCGGCGCGCAGGGCATCGCCCTTGCGGCGGCGCTATGGGCTGGTGACGCCGACCGATATCTATCCGCTGTATGAGAATGCGGCACGGGCGGCCTGGGGGCAGAGTCTGGCCGAGGGGCAGACGGAGACCGGGGTCATCTGGTCGCTGATGTCCGAGGTTGCGGCGCAGGCGGACGGGGCCTGGATCAGGAAGCCAGAGAGCGCCGAGACGATTGCGACGACGACTGCCGCGAACCGCATGATCGCGTTTCCCTATACGAAATTGATGGTGGCGAATTCGGCGGTGAATCAGGGGGCGGCGTTTATTGTCACCAGCCAAGCGATTGCGCGCGAGGCCGGGCTCGAGAAACAAGCGATTTTTGTCGGCGCGGGGGCTGCCGCGCATGAGGCGGAGGATCCGCTGGAGCGGGCGCGCTGGGATGCGGCACCTTCGATGGCGGTGTCGCTGACGGAAGCTTTGGCGGCGAATGGATTGAGCGGAAAAGATCTTGATTTTGTCGAGCTTTACTCCTGTTTTCCCTGCGTGCCGAAGCTGGCGCGCAGGGTGATCGGCTGGCCGGAGGATCGGCCGGCGACGGTGCATGGCGGGCTGACGTTCGGCGGCGGGCCGGTGGGCAATTACATGACGCATGCGACGGCGGGGATGGTGCGCAAGCTGCGGCAATCCGGCGAGCATGGGCTGCTGTTCGGCAATGGCGGGTATTGCACGCATAACCATGTGATCCTGCTGTCGAAATCAGCGCCGGAAAAGAATCCGTTTCCGCAGGATTTTCATCGGCAGGAGCTGGCGGATGCGGCGCGCGGCGAAATCTCCGTCTTGCGCGATGATGTGGCGGGGGTGGCCACCATCGAGACCTATACGGTTGTCTACGGCAGGGACGGCGCGCCCACTTACGGCGTGGTGCTGTGCCGGAATGCGGCGGGCGACCGGCTGGTGGCGAAGGTGGAGGCTGAGGACGCGGCAACGATTGCGCTGCTGACGGATGGCAAACGCGAGCCGGTGGGCGTGACCGGGAAAACCGAGTTGCGCGACGAGATATTATATTGGCGGGAAGGATAAAAAAATGGCCGAGGAAATCCTGTATGAGAATGTCGAGCCGGCCATTGTGGTGGTGACGCTGAACCGGCCGGAGAAGCGCAACGCGATTACGCCGACCATGGCGCTGCTGCTGGACCAGGCGGTAAAGCGCAGCGAGAACGATCCGAATGTCCGGGTGGTGATTTTGACGTCGTCGAATGACAAGACGTTTTGCGCGGGCGCGGATCTGGCGGCGGTGTCGGCCGGCGACGGGCCGAAAATGTATACCAAGGATGGCGGGTTTGCAGGCTTCGTGCATCATCCGCGCAAGAAGCCGTGGATTGTGGCGGTGCATGGATCCGCGGTGGCGGGCGGACTGGAATTGTCGCTGGCCTGCGACATGATTGTTGCGAGTACCGATTCGCTGTTTGGGCTCCCCGAGGCCAAGCGCGGCGTGCTGGCTGGGGCCGGCGGCGTGACGCGGCTGCCGCGCTCGATCCCGCGCGCCTTGGCGATCGAGCTGGTGGCGACGGGCGATTCGATCGACGCGAAGCGGGCGTATGAATTGGGGCTGGTGAACCGCGTGGCGGCGGCGGATCAGGTGATGCCGGAGGCGTTGAAACTGGCGCGGCGGATTGCGGAGAACGCGCCGCTGGCGGTGGTGGAAGCGGTGGCGCTGGCCCGCGAGGGCGCGCAGATATCCGATGAGGAAGGCCGAACCCGCACCGAGGCGGCGCTCGACCGGCTGCGGCAGACCGAGGATTTCAAGGAGGGGCCGCGGGCGTTTGTGGAGAAGCGCGCGCCGGTGTGGAAAGGCCGATGAGCATGGGCAATCCGCTCACGGGATTTTTTCAGCCGCGCAATGTGGCGCTGATCGGCGCCTCCGACCGGTCCGAATGGAGCCGGCTGATTCATAGCCGGTTCGGCGCCTTCGGGCATCAGGGCAATCTGTACGCGATCAACCGCGACGGTAAGCCGGCGCATGGGCTGCCCGGGTTCAAGAATTGCGGCGAGATCGGTCAGCCGGTCGATATGGCGTATATTTTTGTGCCGGCGAATGCGGTGGGCCAGGCACTGCGGGATGCGGGCGATGCCGGGATTAAACATGCTGTTGTTCTGACCTCGGGTTTTGCCGAGGTCGATGCCGAAGGTGCGGCGATGCAGCTGGAAATTACCGAAATTGCCCGCAGCTATGGGATACGGATGCTGGGGCCGAATTCGCTTGGGTTTGCGAATATCGCGCATGGGTCGGTGACGACTTCGATGCCGCCGCGGCTGCCGTTGCGGCAAGGACGGCTGGCCGTGGTTTCACAATCCGGTGCGATTACCAGCGAATTGAATAAATACGCGCATAACCAGGGCATCGGGCTTTCCTTCATGGCAGCGACCGGCAATGAGGCCGATATCGGGATTGCCGAGATCGTCGATTATCTGGTGGATGACGACGCGGTGGGCGCGATTGCGCTGTATATCGAATCGATCAAATCGCCCGCGGCCTTTGCCGCCGCGGCGGCGCGGGCGGCGGCGGCGAAAAAGCCGATTGTGCTGCTGAAGCTCGGGCGCAGCCCGATGTCTGCCGCGATCGCCCAGGCGCATACCGGATCGCTGGTCGGCGATGACGGCATTTTCGATGCGATGTGTAAACGCTATGCCATCAGCCGGGTGATGTCGCTGGAGGAGTTGATTCTTACCGCCAATCTTTTGGCGAATGTCGGGCCGATTTCGCCGCCGCGCATTGGGATGGCGTCGATGTCCGGTGGGGCCTGCGCGATTTATGTCGATCTGGCGGAAGCGCATGGGCTGGCGGTACCGCAATATGCCGAGGATACGCAGGCAAGATTGCGCGAAGTGCTGCCGGGATTTGCCTCGACGCTAAATCCGCTGGATGTGACGGGTGCTGTGATGACCGATCCTTCGATCTGGGCGCGGGCGCTGCCGATTGCGTGCAGCGATCCCAATATGGGGCTGGTGGTGGCGTTCACCGTGGTGCCGAATTCACCGGTCGAGAATGCGACCCTTGGCGCCAATGTGATTCAGATCGGCGAGGGTTACCGGGCGTCGGGACAGCCGGCGGTGGTGGGAACCACCATCATGCAGGATGCGGCGGAATCGCGGTTTGAGCTTCTGGCGGAGGCGGGGGTTGCGGCCTTCCTGCCGAACCTTGATGTGGGGGTAAGGGCGCTGGCGCATTTGCAGCGCTGGTCGGAAAACCTGGCGGTGTACCGGCCGGAGATCGCGGCCGGTGATGCGGCGCCTGCGGGCAAATTGCCGGGGAGCGAGCGGGAGACATTGGCCTATCTTGCCTCATACGGCGTGCCGGTGATCCCCTCGGTGCTGGTGCAGGATGGGCAGGCGGCTGCGAAGGCCGTGGCTGAGCTTGGGTTGAGCGTGCTGAAAATCGCTTCGCCGGATATCGCGCATAAGACCGAGGCCGGCGGGGTAAGGCTGCGGGTGGAGGCGGCGGATGCCGCAACGGTGTTCGACGAGATTATCGCTTCGGTGAAGGCGTACGCGCCGACGGCCGCGATTGACGGCGTGCTGGTGGGGCCGATGCGCGGCGACGGGATCGAGCTTGTAATCGGCGTGACGCGGGATCCGGAATGGGGCCTTGCGCTGACCGTGGGTTTTGGCGGCGTTCTGACGGAATTGCTGGCCGATAGCGCGACGCGGCTGCTGCCGGTTGACAGAAGCGCGGTGATCGAGATGCTGGGCGCGCTGCGCGGCGCCAAGCTGCTTGCCGGGTATCGCGGGCAGGCGGGCGTGGATATCGAGCGGCTGGCGGAGATTATTGCTGGTGTCGGCCAGGCGGCTTTGGGCCTGGGGCCGACGCTGGCGGCGCTTGAGGTTAATCCGCTGCGGGCGTCCGGCGGGCTGATTGAGGCGCTGGATGGGCTGACGATCTACCACGCGGCGGGCTAGATTTAAAACACTCTAGAGTGGAGCAGTTCCCGATCGACCTTGGCGGGGCGCGGGAGCCAGGGCCGGTCCCTGGCTGGCTGATCGGATTCCCCGGTGCCGTTACGGAATAATTGCGGCTTGCCAAGGGTTTGGGTTGCTGTCAGGTGCTAACTCATTCTTAGCCTCTGTCGGCAGGGTCGGTGGGTTGCAAATGAAAACGAAAATCGGGATCGCCTGTCAGGGCGGCGGTAGCCAAACCGCGTTTACGGCCGGCGTGCTGAAGGCGCTTTGTGAATCGCATCTGCAGGATGAATTCGAGTTCGTCGGCGTCAGCGGCACCTCGGGCGGCGCAATTTGCGCGACGCTGGTGTGGTACGCCTTGCGCAAGGGCGAGCGGCCGATCTGGCAGCGGCTGATCGATTTCTGGCATGATAATACGGCGCAGAGCCAGATTGAGAATTTCATCAACGATTCGATCATCGGGCATATGCGGATGGTCAACCGCGGGATGATGCCGATGTTGCAGACCAGCCCGAGCTCGCCGTTGATGAAAATGATGAGCCGGTTCGGGAACTTCGGGCAGCGGCCGGAGTATTCCGATTTTCCGGCGCTGTTACGGAAACATATCGATTTTGAGGAAATTGCCTCCTGGGGACCGCAGCCGGCGGCGCCGGTGCTGATCATTGGGGCGGCGAGCGTGCTCTCCGGCCGTTTGCGGAAGTTCAATTCCAGCAAGGAGGTGATCAAAATGGAGCATGTGCTGGCTTCCGCCGCCGTGCCGAATATTTTTCCCGCGGTTGAGGTGGATGGCGATGCCTATTGGGACGGGCTGTTTTCCGATAATCCGCCGATCGACGATCTGGTGCGCAAGCGCGTGATGGGCAAGGGGAATATTGCGCAGGAGATCTGGGTGATCAAAATCAACCCGACTTCGCGCGCGACCGCGCCGACGCAGCCGAATGAAATCGGCGACCGGCGCAATCAGCTGGAGGGTAATATCTCGCTGTTTCAGAATTTGAAATGGATAGAGCTGGTGAACGACATGGCGCTGGAAGGGGCGTTCAAGCCGGAATATCTGGAGGATTTCGATATTCCAAATCCGGTGCGGATTCCGAAAGCGTTTCCGTCGGAGCCGGATAAGCCGTACCATATTCCGTGGATTGAGATGTCCGACGAGGTGCAACGGACGATGGATTTTGAGGGCAAGCTGGACCGCAGTGCGAAGAACCTTGACCGGCTGATCGCGCATGGCGAGGAACGCGGCCGGGCATTCATCGCGGAACGGGCGGCACGGGTGGCGGCGATGCCGAAAGCTAAATCATGAACGCAATTTTCTATAAATATCCGCTGTCTATTTTTGTGGCGGCGTTTATTTTGCAATGCGCGGCCGGGTATGCGGGGGACTTCGTGCGCCGGCACACCGGACCGCTGAAGGAAACGACGCAGAAGGATTTCGGCACGATTCTGCCGGCGGCGCTGACATTGCTCGCGCTGATCATCGGGTTCAGTTTTTCACTGGCATCGAGCCGGTATGATTTGCGCAAGACCTTGGAGGAAGCCGAGGCGAACGCGATCGGCACGGAATATGTGCGTGCCGATTTGCTGCCCCCGGGGCCCGCGGCGCAGGTTCGGCAATTGCTGGTGGAATATACCAGGCAGCGGATTTTATTCTACGAAGTCCGGGATGCGGCGCGGCTGGCGCAGGTCGCAAATACGCGGGGGACATTGCAGAACGAATTGTGGAACGCGGTGACGCCGCCTGCGCTGGCCAAGCCGACGCCGATTTCGTCTCTGGCCGTTGCGGGCATGAACGACGTGCTGAATTCACAGGGGTACACGCAGGCGGCCTGGTGGAACCGGTTGCCGGTGGGGGCCTGGGAATTGCTGGTTCTGGTAGCGGTCGCTTGCAATTTTTTGTTTGGGTATAGCGAGGCGCGGGACCGGCGGCTGACGTTGATGCTGTTGCCGCTGATCATATCCGTGCCGATATTCCTGATTGCCGATATCGATACGCCGCGCGGCGGACTTATTCATGTGGTGCCGCAGAATTTGGAGGCGTTGATGGCGGGGTTTCCGAAGTGAAGAAAGAGCCGTTTTTTGAAAAAAGCGGCGCAAAAACTTCTGTTTATTTCAGACTTGGGTGTTGGCGGCTTCGATGCCCTGCTTAAGCAAGTAGGATTATTTCGGGAAAGTTCGGATTTTTCAGGGTTGCGATTTTGTTCGCTAGCCGGCGGTCCGCTGTCACCATGGGTAGATTCAGGGCTCGGGCCAGCGCCAGATAAGTCGTGTCATAGACCGGGTGTTCCAGCGCCAGGGCCATTTGCAGCGCCGGCAATGCATGCCGGGCGGCGGGGTGGATTTCGATGTTTGCCAGTTGGAGGATCTGGCAGGCGAGTTCGGCTTCCGCCGGCGTCAATTCGTTACGCTGGACTTTCTTCCAGAGGATGTTGCCGGCTTCGGGGATCAACAGGTCTGGGGCATGGAAGACCGCATCCTCCTGGCGCAGGCGATTGGCGGCTTCCGTCCCTGATTCAGAAATCACCCATTTGATTGCAACGCTTGCGTCGATGACGCAGGCGGAGGTCATCGCTCGGCGCGAGTTTCGCGCAACAGGTCTTCGGATGGAGTTTGAGGCCGGCCCGCGGTGAGTGCGCGAAGCTGGGCGGCCAAGGCTTCGAAACGGGCGCCGTCATCCTGGGTGAGCGCTTGTTTGAGAATTTCGCGGTGCTCGGCTTCGGCCGATCTGCCGTTGGCGCGGGCACGTTTTTTCAAACGCTTCTGCAGTTCGTCCGGTACGTCACGTACCAGCAGGTTGCTCATTTGCGGCCTCCATTGATATCATTTTGATAGCAACTTTGGGTGTTATTGTCAATGCGGCGAGAGCCGGGAGTTTTAGGCAGCTTGCGTGGGTTTGGGAAGAGGGTGGGTTAGCATCGCTAACCCACCCTACGAGGCATGGGCGTTGCTTATGCCGCCGCCAATGTCCCAGAGTAAAAAAGTCTTTTTGGTTCTTTTTCTTCAGAAAAAGAACCGCTTGCCTTTGACTTATTCAATGGTGCCGATGATGTCGCCGACCTGGTAGGTCTCGCCGGTGACGCCTTTGATGCGCAGGGTGCCGGAGGCGGGGGATTCGATTTCGTTGGTGGATTTTTCGCTCTCAACCGCGAACAGCGGCTGGCCCTCGGTGACGGCGGCGCCGTCGGTTGCGAGCCATTCGGCGAGCACGCCCTCGGTCATCGAGAAGCCGATTTTTGGCAGGATAATTTCAGTCGACATGGGGACCCCTTTGGTTGACGGCGGGTGGAATTAGGTGAGCGTGGAACGGGCGGCGGCGGCAATTTGTTCGACCGACACGACATGCGCCGTTTCCAGCGGTTTGGAAAATGGCACGGGGTTAAAGGCAGCGCCCAGGCGCTTGATCGGCGCCTTCAATTTGCCGAAAAGTTCTTCCTGCAGGGTGGCGGCAATTTCCGCGCCGACGCCGAAACTGCGCACTGCCTCATGGGCAATGACGGCGCGGCCGGTTTTGGCGACCGAGGCGATCACGGCCTCGCGGTCCCAGGGGGAGATGGTGCGCAGGTCGATCAGCTCGGCGGAGATACCTTCCTTGGCCAGTTCCACGGCCGCGAGCTTGGCGCGGGCGAAAATTTCCGAATAGCTGATGATGGTGACGTCGGTGCCTTCCTGGACGATTTTCGCCTTGCCGAGCGGGATCGGGGTGATGTCGACCGGGACATCCGTGGTGGTGCCGTAGGCGCGTGAGCATTCGACAAAAATCACCGGATCGGGATCGTTGATGGCGGAGACGATCAGGCCGCGCGCATCTTCCGGATTGGAGGGGATGACGACTTTGAGGCCGGGGGTGTGGCAGAACCAGGCTTCCAGGAAGTCGCTGTGCTGGCCGCCGGCGGAGATGCCGGCGCCGGTCATCATGCGCACCACCAAAGGTGCCGAGGTCTGGCCGCCGGACATATAGCGGCATTTGGCGGCGTGGTTGATGATCATGTCCATCGCGACGGTGGTGAAGTTCATCAGCATGATTTCGGCGACCGGCTTGTAGCCGCCCATGGCGGCGCCGATGGCAGCCCCCATGATCGCCTGTTCCGTGATCGGCGTGGAGCGGACGCGTTCGTCGCCGAATTTGGCGGACAGGCCGCGGGTGACGCCGACGATGCCGCCGCCTTCAAGATCGCCGACATCCTCGCCGAGCACGATGACCTTGGGATCGGCGGCCATGCAGCTGGCGATGCCTTCGTTGACGGCGCCGATGATGGTGAGTTTTTTGGTCTCTGCGGACATTTCAGAATACTCCCGCTTCAGCATAGACGTCGGTTGTGAGTTCGGAGACCGGCGGCATTTCACTGCCCAGCGCGTATTCGATGGCGGCTTCGATATCGGTTGCGATTTTGGCGTCGATTTTTGCGAGCTGGTCCTCGGTTGCGGTGCCGTCGGTCAGCAGGCGGGCGCGGAACAGGATGGTCGGGTCCTTTGCCATGGCCTCGGCTTTTTCTTCCTTGGTCATGTAGAAATCATCGTCGCCGAAGACATGGCCCCAGAAGCGGAAGGTCATGCATTCGAGCAGGGTTGGCCCCTCGCCTTCCCGGGCGCGGGTGATGGCGGCGTTGGCGGCGGCGTACATCGCGAACGGGTCGTTGCCGTCGACCGTATAGCCGGGCATGCCGTAGCTGATGGCGCGTTTCGATATTTGATCTACGGACGTGCCCTTGGCGTAGCGGGTGTGTTCGGCGAAGCGGTTGTTCTGGCAGACGAAGACCACCGGCAGTTTCCAGACCGAAGCGAGGTTCAGGCTTTCATGGAAGGCGCCGATGTTGGACGCGCCGTCGCCGAAGTTGGTGATGACGACGCGCTTGCTGTTATCCAGCTTGGCGGCCCAGGCGAGGCCGTTGGCGATCGGCATTGAGGAGCCGACGATGCCGGTGGTGAGCATGGCGCCCGATTTCGGGTGGGTGATGTGCATGGGGCCGCCCTTGCCCTTGCAGGTGCCGGTGACGCGGCCGGCGATTTCCGCCCAGAGGTCGTTCAAGGGCACGCCCTTGGCCAGCATGTCATGGATGCCACGGTAGATGGTGCAGATCTGGTCTTCATCGGTGAGGTTGACCGAGATGGCGGACGGGATGACTTCCTGCCCCTTGCCGGAATAATACGGCATCATCAGCCGGCCGCTGCGGATGACCCGGCGGGAGGCTTCGTCGTTCTGCGAAATCAGCGACATGCGGCGGTAGATCTCGATCTGCGTTGCCGCATCCGGAACCGCTGCGTTTATCCCTGAAGTCTGCGATGTGCTGGCCATCCTGTCCCACTCCTCAATTTCTATCGTAAGCCTTACCGGAGCTTTTATCGAGGCATGGAACCGGCAGCAAGTGCGGCCATGCGGTTAATCCCGCCCGGCGATGTGCTATTTTTTGCCGCTTTTTCCGATGCTGGCGACGTGGTTTTTGTAGATGTCCTGATAGCTCGGCGCCAGCATCAGCACGCTGTTGGCCATGCGCTCGACATTGCGGGCCTGGGCGGCGCCGAGGTCGCGCGACATCTCGATGGCGAGCTTGGCGGTGCCCATCTGCTCGCCGTTGTTCTGCGCAAGGTGGCGGCAGAATTCCATGACCTTTTCGGGAAATATATCGTCGGGCCAGACCTCGTGCACGAGGCCCATGATCAGCGCCTTCTGCGCATCCGGCATGAAGTTGCCCATGACCAGATAGCGCGCCCAATGGGTGCCGACGACGCGCACCAGGCGGCTGACGCCGTTGGAGGCCGGCAGCACGCCGAACTTGCCTTCGGGGAAGCTGTATTTCGCACTCTCGGCGGCGAGGCGGAAGTCGCAGGAGAGCGACATCTCCAGCCCGCCGCCGACGGTGATGCCTTGATGGGCGACGACGAAGGGTTTTTCGATCGCTTCCATCTCGTCGTACATGCGGTGCATGTTGCGCATGCCGAGGCGGTGAAATTCGCGGATGGCGGAGCCGGTATCGGGGAATGCGCCGGCATTGCCGCCTTCGCGCAGGTCCGCGCCGGCGGAGAAATACTTGCCGGTCGAGCGGATCAGCATGACCTTCAGCTGCGGCGTGTCGCGAAAGCGCAGGATGGCCGCTTCCATGCGGGCCATCAGATCATTGCTCAACGCGTTGTATTTTTCCGGACGGTTGAAGGTGGCGATGAGGATGCCGTCATCCTCATCCACCAGCAAATGCGGGGCTTCAGTCACGCTTGGAGTTCTCCTAAAACCTGGCCGTTATTATCAGGCGGCGACGCCGACGCCGATTGCCTTGGATTCGAGATATTCATCGAACCCCTCGATGCCCCATTCCTTGCCGACTCCGCTTTGCTTGTAGCCGCCGAAGGGCAGATCGACATTGATCGATAGGCCGCCATTGACGTTGACGGTGCCGGTGCGGATGCGGCGGGCAATTTTCACGGCGCGCGCGTCGCTGCCGGAATAGACGCTGCCCGAGAGGCCGTAGACGCTGTCATTGGCGATGCGGACGGCGTCATCTTCGTCCTCGAAGGGGATGACGACGAGGACGGGGCCAAAAATTTCCTCCTGGGCGATGCGCATGCTGTTTTTGACGTCGACGAAGCAGGTGGGTTCGACGAAATAGCCGTTGCCCTTGTCGGCCGGGACATGGCCGCCGGCGAGCAGCCGCGCACCTTCGTTCTTGCCGATTTCGATATAGCCCATCACGCGTTCCTGCTGCCGCTTGGAGATCAGCGGGCCCATGATGTTGGTGATCTCGTCAAACTGGCCCCAGACCGGGGCGTAGGCCGCGTAGGCCTGCTCCAGAATGGCGACGGCCTCATCGTAGCGGCTGCGCTGCACCAGCAGGCGGGTGGGATAGGCGCAGCCCTGGCCGGCGTGGAAGCAGACGATCTGGGCGCCGATCAGCTGGGCGAAATTCGGCACGTCGTCCATGACGATGGAGGCGGATTTGCCGCCGAGTTCGAGGAACAGGCGCTTCAGGGTCGGCGCGCCTTTTTCCATGATGCGCTTGCCGACGCCGGTGGAGCCGGTGAAGGAAATAAGGTCGACGCGACTATCGGTAACCAGCATCTCGCCGGCGGTTACCGGGTCCTTGGCGGTGACGACGTTGAAGACGCCGGGGGGAAAGCCGGCCTGGAATGCGAGCTCGCCAAGGATCGCGTTGACCAGCGGGGTTTCGGGCGCCGCCTTGAGGATAACGGTGCAGCCGACCAGCAGCGCCGGCACAACCTTGCCGACCGCGATATAGACCGGCACGTTCCAGGGGGTGATGGCGCCGACGACGCCGGCGGGCTCCTTGACGACCATGCGCGAGGTGACGCCGCCCCAGGCTTCGGCCTTGCCGAGGTCTTTTTCCCATTCCAGGGAATCATACATCTCCAGCAGCTTGGCGAAATATTTGATCGGGAAATCGACCAGCGGGCCGTAGGTGCCCCCCAGCGCGCCGCCGCCTTCAACCCGCACCAGCTCGGCGATCCGCTCGCGATTCTGGGCGAGCAGTTCATAAAATTTCGTCATCACCTGGCGGCGCAGTTTGCCGTTGGACGGCCAGTCGGTGTTATCGAAGGCGTTGCGAGCGGCGACGATTGCCGCGTCCATGTCGGCCGCCGAGGCATCGGCGGCCTGGCCGACGACTTCGCCGGTCCAGGGGCCAAGGACATCGTAAGTGGCGCCGCCGGCGGCGCCACGCAGCTCACCGTTAATGTAGAGTTTGCCTTCAGATAAACTTGCCATCTTTTCTTCCTCATTTCTTCCGCAGCCTGCGGCCGCGGGATTTATTCAGCAGCCGCAGGCGCGGCAGGTTAGGCGGCCGGGCGGCCCTGCACGGCGATCTGGGTGATTTGTAGATCGGCCGGGGCATTGATGATCAGGCGGAACAGACCAATTGTGGATTCATAGAGCGACTGGCCGCGCGTCATCATGTCGAAGCCGCGTTTTTTGGCTTCATCAAGGAACACCATCATCGCGTCCATATCCATGTCTTCCATCGGCTCGGTCGCGGATATCATCTGGCCGGCGCGGACATTGGTGACGCGAATGCCCTTATCTTCCAGTTCCCAGTTCAAGGCGGAAGAGAATCGTTCAACGCCCGCCTTGGCACTTTGATAGGCGCACAACATGGGGAGCTCTAACGTGACAGATTCCGAAGTGATGTTGATGATATGGCCGCCGCGGCCCAGCATTGGAATGGCGGAGCGCGCGGTGAGCATCGGCCCGGCGAGGTTGGTCAGGATATGGTCGATAATTTGCTTATCCGTTCCGTTTTCGATTTTAAACTGCTTGAAAATACCGGCATTGTTGATGAGCGCATCGATCTTGGGATAGGTGGCGGCGATCTGCTTGAACGCTGCCGTAACCGAATCTGGGGAACCTACCTCGCATTCCAGGCCGATCGCGCCATGGCCGACCGCTGCCGCCGTCGCCTGGACCTTTTCCAGCCTGCGGCCCAGCAGAACCACCTTCTCGCCGTCTTCTGCAAAGGCTTTCGCCAGAGCCTTGCCTAGCCCACGATTGGCGCCGGTAATGACTATGACCTTGTTCGGCATTCAAATCCCCTTAATTATCACCAGTTTTCTCAGAAATCAGCTTGTCTATGATAGAACCACAATTAAAAACCTGAATGAGCGACCCCCACCCATCGCCCCGGCGGCAATATCGCCGCCGGGGCCGGTTCAGGCTTCCTCTTCAAGCACGAAAATTATACGCTCCGGGCAGGAGCGGGCGCCGCGGACAGCGAGCTTCTCCTGCCCCGGTGGCACCTCAAAACCGTCGGTTTCGATATAGCCTTCGTCGTTGAGGGGATAGAGTTGCTCGGATATCGCGTGACAGCGGGCGTTGCCGACGCATTTTGCCTTCTCGATCCGTATTTTCATCGCGTTTTCCTCCGAACCATCTTTGCCCGTTGATAGCGTCTAACCGGTTTTAGTTTCAATGCCTGGCCAAATGATCCGCTTAAGGCCACGGCCAGATTATCAGGGTGAGCGATACGGGCCGGTAAAACTGGGATATTTTTGGAACCGACATTGCACCGGTTTCATTTACTGGCGCGATGCGTTAAAGTAAAGTCAAACATCGGCTGGGAGAGAGCCAAAAGCGCCCGCTTCGTTTTGAACAAAATTTAGGAAGGAAATTGCCTATGTCTGCTGTGATCGTCAGCGCGGTGCGCACCGCTATTGCGACTTCCCGCAAAGGCTCGTTCGCGAATACCCCGCCGGAAGTGCTGGCCAGGACGGTGATCCGCGAGGCGGTGGCGCGGTCCGGGTTTGCGCCGGACCGGATCGACGACATCGTGCTGGCGGAATCGCTTTATGGCGGCGGCGACGTTGCGCGGTTTGCCGCGGTGGAACTGGGCATGAATCGGGCGGGCGGCATGGCCGTGAACCGCCATTGCGCGGGTGGATTGACCGCGATTGGGATTGCGGCGGCGCAGGTGCTGTCCGGCATGGAGCAGATCATGGTGGCGGGCGGCGTCAATTCCGGTTCGTTCATGCCGCGGATGATGCAGCGCAATCCGGAGACGCAGGAGTTTTACAACTGGATGCCGGCGACGCACCCGGACCGGCCGGACGCGCCGAATATCGACATGTCGATCACCGTGGGCTGGAACGCCGCCAAGGAGCTTGGGCTGACGCGCGAAGAGATGGATGCCTGGGCCTACCGGTCGCACCGGCGGGCAATTGAGGCGTCGGACGCCGGCAATTTTATTGCCGAGATCGTGCCGGTACGGGTGAAGAACGCCGAGGGCGTGGAATATGACTTCAAGGTGGATGAACATCCGCGCCGGGATTCCACGCTGGAGAAACTGGCGTCGCTGAAAGTGCTGCATCCGGAGATCGAAGGGTTTTCGATCACCGCCGGCAATGCCTCCGGCGGCAATGACGCCGCGGTGGCGATGGTGGTGACCAGCAGCGAACTGGCGAAGGCCGAGGGCAAAGAGATTTTTGCGACGATCCGCGGCTGGACATCGGTCGGCATCGACCCGGCGCGGACCGGTGTTTCCGTGCCGCTGGTGGTGGAAAAGCTGCTGAGCCGGGTCAACGTCAAGCGCAGCGACATCAAGCTTTGGGAAATCAATGAGGCGTTTGCCTCGGTGCCGCTGGGGGCCGCGCGCAAGATGGAGCTGGATGAGGAGACGGTGAATATTTCGGGCAGCGGCTGTTCGCTCGGGCATCCGATTGGCGCGTCGGGCGCGCGGATGATCACGACGCTGGCAAATGATTTGCGGCGGAGGGGCGGCGGCTACGGCATCGCGGGAATGTGTGCCGGAGGCGGCCAAGCAGGCGCTGTGCTTATTGAGGTTTAAGCGCTTTCAGATTGCCGTGAATGCTTCAAATTAGAAAAAACGAAAGCGGAAGCGGTCGCGCTTCCGCGTGAGGAGGGTTTCGAGTGAAAGACCAATATGACTATATCGTCGTGGGCGCCGGGTCGTCCGGCTGTGCATTGGCCAATCGGCTGTCCAAGGACCCTGCAAATTCGGTGGCGATTGTCGAGGCGGGGCCGCCGGATAAGAGCATGTTCATCCACATGCCGCGCGGCATCGGTAAAATTCTGAACCCGGGCAGTCCGCTGATCTGGGAATATGATGTGACCACCGGCGGCAACCAGCTGGCGGAGCGCTGGTTTCGCGGCAAGACCTTGGGCGGCTCCAGCTCCACCAACGGCATGGTGTATATGCGCGGCGCGCCGCTGGATTATGACGGCTGGGCGGCGGCGGGCTGCGAAGGCTGGAGCTGGAACGATGTCGGGCCGAAATTCGTCGAGCTGGAAGACCATGACCTGGGACCGGGCAAATGGCGCGGCACCGGCGGCCCTTTGCATATCACCACGCATCCGAAAGGCGAGCCGCTGTTCGAGGCTATCATCAAGGCCGGCGAGGAGATGGGAATAAAGCGCGTTGCCGATGTCAACGATGTCGATGCGGTGCGCGATGGCGGCATCGCGTATCAGACCACGACCCGGTATAAGGGCAAGCGGTTCAGCTCCGCGCGGGCGTTTCTGGATCCGATCAAGGACCGGACGAATCTCGATATCATCACCGAGACCGAAACACTGAAAATCGAGTTTACCGGAACCCGGGCCACCGGAATTCTGGTGCGCGACAAGGACGGTACGCGCAGCATCAAAGCCAATAAGGAAATTATCATTTCCTGCGGGTCCATGCAGACGCCGAAGCTGCTGCAGCTTTCAGGCATTGGACCGGCCGAGCTGCTGCAGAGTGTCGGCGTTCCCGTGGTGGTGGATTCGCCCGATGTCGGCCGCAACATGCGGGAACACCGGCATGTTGATTTGCGGCTGGAAGTGAAAAACGGCAGCCAGAACAAGGATTTGAGCGGGCTGCGGGTAATCTGGTCGATGCTGCGCTATGTGTTTGGCCGCAAGGGGCCAATGACGCATGCGGCGCATGAGGTGGGGGCGTTTGCAAAATCCGACCCGTCGCTGGACCATGCCGATCTGCAGTTCGGGCTGATGACGATGTCGGCTTCGAGCACGGGCAAGGAAAGCGCGATCGCGGTGGAGAAACATCCCGGCATTACCTTCGTGACCTATTTTACACGGCCCAGCAGCCAAGGGGTGATCCGCATTAAATCCGCCGATCCGTCGGTGCCGCCGCTGGTGGATGTGAACCATCTGTCGACGGAACTCGACCGCAAGAAATTCATTGCGATTTTCCACTGGAATCGGCGGTTGGCGGCACAACCGGCGTTGAAGAACTGGATTGTGCGGGAAACCTACCCGGCCGAGACGGTGCAGAGCGATGACGAGATTCTGTCGCATGCGATGGAGCTGGGGGGCACGTGCTTCCATACCTCCGGCACGGCGCGGATGGGCGCGGATGCGGGGTCCGTGGTGGATCCGCGGCTGCGGGTGCGCGGCGTTGAAGGGTTGCGGGTTTGCGATACGTCGATTTTCCCGACCATGGTTTCAGGCAATACCAATGGGCCGGCAATGATGGCGGGGTTGCGGGCGGCTGATCTTATCCTGGAAGATAATCGGGTGGCATAGGGCGGAGAGCCAAATGAGCATCGAGGAAAATAAGCGAAACGCGCTGGCTTTTCTGAAATCCATGGAGACCGGTACGGATTGGTCGCTGGCGACGGAGGACATGCGGTTTTGGATCCCCGGCAAGGGATATATCAACAAGCCGCATTTTCTGAAGCTGCAGGCAAGTATTGGTACGGTTATGAAGGGTGGGGTTGCAACGACCGTCCGTAACGTCACCGCCGAAGACAACCGCGTCGCGGTGGAATTTGATGGCTGCGCTGATCTGGTGAACGGCAATCAGTACCGGAATACGTATCATTTTCTTTATATTTTCCGGGATGGGAAAATTGCCGAGCAGCGGGAGCATGCGAGTTCTTCCGGTGCGGCGAAAGAGGCGTTTGGGGATTTGCTTGAGAAGGCTTTGGGATGAGAAAGTAGCCGCTTTTTTGAAAAAAAGCGGCGCAAAAAACTTTGTTATGCTGGGCCATGGGCGTTGGCGTGGCCAGCG
>JAMFSE010000098.1 GCA_026225115.1 Rhodovastum atsumiense | reverse complement strand
GCAACCACCTGCACGCCCGGCCCCTGGCACATGGGGCGGATGATCCAGTCGTTCGATGCGTTTCCGGTCAATCTCGGCATTTCCGGCAAGGGCAATGCCTCGCGTCCGGCGTCTCTCGTCGAGATGATCAAGGGCGGCGCCTGCGCGCTCAAGCTGCACGAAGATTGGGGCACCACGCCGGCGGCGATCGACAACTGCCTCTCGGTCGCCGACGATTACGACATCCAGGTCATGATCCATTCCGACACGCTGAACGAATCCGGCTTTGTCGAGGACACGATCGCCGCCATCGCTGGCCGCACCATCCACGCCTTTCATACCGAAGGTGCCGGCGGCGGCCATGCCCCCGATATCATCCGCGTCGCCGGCCTGCCCAACGTGCTGCCAAGCTCCACCAACCCGACGCGCCCCTATACCGTCAACACGCTGGACGAGCATCTCGACATGCTGATGGTCTGCCATCATCTCGACCCCTCGATCCCGGAAGACATTGCCTTCGCGGAATCCCGCATCCGCAAGGAGACCATCGCGGCGGAGGATATCCTGCATGATCTCGGCGCGCTTTCGATGATCTCATCGGACAGCCAGGCGATGGGCCGGGTCGGCGAGATCATCATCCGTTGCTGGCAGACCGCGCATAAAATGAAAATCCAAAGGGGCGCAGCACCTGGCGATTCTCGAGCGGATAATAATCGGGTCAAACGCTATATCGCCAAGTATACGATCAACCCTGCCATTGCGCAGGGCATGGCTCATGAGATCGGCTCGATCGAACCCGGCAAGCTCGCGGACCTGGTGCTTTGGTCGCCGGCCTTCTTCGGCGTCAAACCCGACCTCGTGCTGAAATCCGGCTCGATCGTGATGGCGGCGATGGGCGATCCCAATGCCTCCATCCCGACCCCGCAACCCGTGCATTACCGGCCGATGTTCGGCGCCTATGGGCGCGCGCTGGTCGAATCCTCGCTGCTGTTTGTCTCGGGTGCTGCACTCGATGCCGATCTCGGCAAATCCCTCGGCCTGACGCGCAAACTTGTCGCGGTGACGAATACGCGCTCTGGCATCGGCAAACGCTCTATGATCCATAACTACGCCACGCCAAATATCGAGGTCGATGCGGAAACCTATGAGGTTCGCGCCGATGGCGAACTTCTCATATGCGAACCGGCCGAGGTGTTGCCGATGGCGCAACGGTATTTCCTGTTTTGACTCTGCGAGCGACAAGCATTTTGCCGGCCGGCGCTTACGCGCCTGGCAGTGTTATTGACGAGATCACATTGGATTACGACCGCCGGCACCGCCGCCGTCATCGCTTCACCACCGGCAGCGGTGCTGAAATTCTGCTGGACCTGCCGGACGCCATTCATATTCGCGACGGCGACGCCATGGCATTGGAAAATGGCGGTTGCATCAGCGTGCGCGCAGCACCCGAGGATTTGCTGGAAATCACCGCGCCCGACGCCCATGCCCTCACCCGGCTCGCCTGGCATCTCGGCAACCGGCATCTGGCGGTGCAGATCTTGCCCGCAAGCCTGCGCATTTTGCGCGACCACGTGATCGCCGAAATGATTCTGCTACTCGGCGGCAACGCGGCGGAGATTTCCGCCCCGTTCGATCCGGAATCCGGCGCTTATCAACATGGGTGAACAAGGCGCCTTGCTCCGCTTGCTCACCTGGCTCTCTCCGGCTTTCCCCACCGGCGGGTTCGCCTATTCGCATGCGCTGGAATGGAGCGTGGAATGCGGCGATGTGACAAATGAGGCCGAGTTGATCGCCTGGCTCAGCGATATTCTCGAACACGGCACCCTTTGGTCCGACGCTATTCTGCTCCGCTACGCCCAGCGCGCGCCGGCGGACAGGTTGCCGGAGCTGGCAAAACTCGCCAAGGCGCTCGGGCCCTCGCTGGAACGCCGGTTGGAAACTTCGGCACAAGGTGCGGCGTTCCGGGAAGCTGCCAAACCCTGGCCGGCGGCGGCACTTGAGGATTGGCCGGATGACCCCCTGCCCTACCCCATCGCCATCGGTATTCTGGCGGCGGCGCAGGCTATTCCGGAAGATGATACGGTGCTGGCCTTTCTGCACGCCGGTATCGCCAATCTGATCTCGGCCGCGGTGCGGCTGATCCCGCTCGGCCAATCCGCCGGCCTGCGCGCCCAGGCGGCACTCGAGCCCGCCATACTGGCAACTGCCACGCTAACCCGAACCGCCGCCCTCGATGATCTCGGCACCGCCTGCTGGCGCTCGGACATCGCCTCCATGCGTCACGAAACCCAATACACAAGGCTGTTCCGCACATGAATCAATCTCAGAATCGTCCACTCCGCGGAGAGTCTAAAAACGGTCCCCTTCGCGTCGGAATCGGCGGCCCAGTCGGCACCGGCAAGACCGCGCTGATGGACGCGCTTTGCAAAACCTTCCGGGACCGGATCGAAATCGCCGCCATCACAAATGATATCTATACCAAGGAAGATGCGGAGTTCCTGACCCGCGCCGGCTCGCTACCGCCCGAGCGCATCCTCGGCATCGAGACGGGCGGTTGCCCGCATACCGCCATCCGCGAGGATGCCAGCATCAACCTCGCCGGCGTCTCGCAGCTCTGCAAGCAGTTCCCGCTGCTCGACCTGCTGCTGATCGAAAGCGGCGGCGATAATCTGGCGGCGACGTTCTCCCCGGAACTGGCCGACATTACCATCTACGTCATCGACGTCTCCGCCGGCGATAAAATCCCCCGCAAAGGCGGCCCCGGCATTACCAAGAGCGATCTGCTGGTGATCAACAAAATCGACTTGGCGCCGTTGGTCGGCGCCAGCCTGGAGGTGATGGATCGTGACTCCAAACGCATGCGCGGAGAGAGGCCCTTTATTTTTACCAACATCAAAACCGGCAAGGGCGTGCCGGAGATTGCCGCCTTTATTCTCCGGTCAGGGGGTCTGTCAGCAGAATGCTGATCATATTTTTAATTTAAATTATAACTATTTTATAGATACTTATATATTTTATCTTAATTTTTGCTCGATTTTAAGATTTTTTACTTTTTAAGGTTGTATTTCTGTTGACAATCTCGCCAGATTATTTATTTTCCGGTTCTATTAACCGTATGTAAAGCGTAGCCCAAAGCGCTGCGCATGCGATCTGCTTCGCTGACAAAATGTCAGATACCGCACCAGCAATTCTTCAATACGATCCGGCGAGAATAAATGAACAGCGAAAATCTCCCTGGCGGGCCAGTCAACGATGCTGCCCGCATCCCCGGCACTGCCGCCAAGCAGGTCATGGATTATACCCTGGCGTTGGCGGCAATAGTGCTTTTTGCGCCGCTACTGCTGGCGATCGCGATTGCGGTGAAGCTTGATTCCCCCGGGCCGGTGTTTTTCCGCCAGCCGCGGCGCGGCCTGCATAACCGGCTGTTCCGCGTTTTCAAGTTCCGTTCGATGTTTGTCCATCTGACGGACGTTTCGGTCGAAAATCAAACCACATCGGACGATCCAAGGGTTACCCGCGTCGGACGCTGGCTGCGCTCGCTCAGCCTTGATGAGCTGCCACAGCTTTTGAATGTTCTGCGGGGTGAGATGTCCCTGGTGGGCCCGCGGCCGCATGCGCCCAAAACCCGCGTGGCTGGCGAATTGCTGCCGGCATTGAGCCGTGATTATTTACTGCGCTACAATGTTAAACCCGGAATAACCGGATGGGCCCAGGTGAATGGCGCCAGGGGTCAGCTCGTGGTGTCTGACGATCTCCACAAACGGATCGCTTACGATCTGGAATATATCAGGATGCAGTCGGTTGGCTTCGACCTGAGGATCATTGCCCTCACGGCAATGCGCGAAATCATCAGCAAACATGCCTACTGAATGAGTCTGGTCCGGCCGGCGTAATTTCCATACGAACTGTTTCGTTCTAACCTCCCTGCACCGCCTCAAACCACGGTCCAGGAAACCCGCATGTGCCCAGCTTTCGAACCACGGCCGCCATTTCCACCTTTCACGCTGGACACTGCCATCGAGAAAGCCCGCAAGGCGGAAGATGCCTGGAACAGCCGCGACCCGGCGCGCGTCGCCCTTGCCTACACGCCGGATAGCCGCTGGCGTAACCGCAGCGAATTCTTATCGGGCCGGCCGGCGATTATTGAATTTTTGACGCGCAAATGGGCGAAGGAACTGGACTACCGCCTGATCAAGGAAGTCTGGGCCTTTACCGATGCGCGAATCGCAGTTCGTTTCGCCTATGAATGGCATAACGAAAACGGCGAATGGTTTCGCTCCTACGGCAATGAGAATTGGGCATTCGATGAGAACGGCCTGATGCTCGAACGCCAAGCCAGCATCAACGATGTGGCAATAACGCATAGCGAACGCAAATTTCTGTGGGACATCGCCAATGCCCGCCCCGTCGGCCACCCGGGCCTTAGTGACCTCGGGCTTTAAAGGCTAACCACCCGCGCCACATCAGGCGCGGGCAGCAGTCTGCATTACGCCGCGCGCTGGGCGTGTTTGGTGAACATGTTGATAATATCGCCGGACGTGATCGGACGGGGCTCCTCGCCCGCCGCCAGCGGCGCAGCGCCACCGCTGGATTTAAACGACACGTCGACCCCCTCAGCCTTCGCCTTAGCGCGCAGCGCGCCGACCGTGAGCTGATCTTTGGGGATGGATGTGAACGGATCGAACTTGAAATCGCGCAAGGCGTTCTGATGCGTGATTTTATCGATCTGCGTCTGGTTCAGATGCTTCAACGAATCCCATAGAATCTCCGGCGACTTTGGCCAGAGGGTGTCGGAATGCGGGTAGTCGCATTCATAGGCGATGTTGTCTTCGCCGATCCATTCGACATTATGCAGGCCGAATTTATCGTCGATAAAGCAGTTCAGGAAGTGCCGCTTGAACAGATCGCTCGGCTTCAGATCCCCCATATAATTATTGGAGTGCGTCCAGGCCTTGTGCTGCTGATGCGCGAAATCCGCCCGCTCGGTGAAATACGGCACCCAGCCGATGGAACCTTCCGACAGCGCGATCCGCATGTCGGGGTATTTATGCAGCGCCGCCAGGTTCAGCCAGTCCGAGGCGCCGATCGAGATCGACATCGGCATGGTGGTGATCCAGGCCTCAATCGGCGAATCCGACGAAGCGTGCGGAGCCGGATGGCCGGCGCCGATATGCAGGCAGATGGTGGTGCCGTTATCGCTCACCGCTTTCCAAAGCGGCTCCCAATATTCCTTGTGGATGCTCGGCAGGCCGCGGGCGCCCGGATTGTCGTTCATCGAAATCGAGTGGCAGCCCTTATCCGCCAGGCGCTTCACCTCGGCGACGGTTGCATCCATGTCCCAAAGTGGCAGCAGGCAGCAGGGAATGAAGCGGCCCGGGTTGCTCGCGCACCATTCGTCGATATGCCAGTCGTTATAGGCCTGCAGATGCTGCATTCCGTGGCCTTTTTGGCCCATCAGGAACAATCCGCCATCCAGCCCCGGGAAGCTCGGGAAGTTCATCGAAACGGCGATGCCGTTGACGTTCATATCCTTGACGCGTTCGTTCGGATCAAAGCAGCCGGCGCGCAGTTGCTCGAAAGAAGTCGGCTCCATGCCATATTCCTCCGGCGGCCGTCCCACCACGGCATTCAGGCCGACCGAGGGGATTTCCTTGCCGAGATACTCCCAATAATGCGTGCCGGTCGGCGAAGTGCGCAGTTTCGGCGCCGTCTCATAGGCTTCGCCTTTCAAATGGGCGTCGAAAACATTACCCGGCTCGGTGATATGGTCATCAACGCTGACCAGAATCATTTCTTCCATTTTCATATTCGTATTCCTCTCGGTTCCAGTCGTCATGGCGGACAGCGCTCGACCTCGCCGAAAGGCGAGAGCCCGCGCCGCGATTCGAGGGCCAGATAACATACTAGCCCACCGACAAATACTGCTCAAGGATAACCGCGGCACAACGCTTGGGCGATGCCGCGCTTGATCTCTCATGGCGTCCCCGGCGGGATTCGAACCCACGGCCCCAGGATTAGGAATCCTGTGCTCTATCCTGCTGAGCTACGGAGACGTGCGGGCGTTATACCCTATCCCGCCTGCCGGATAAACGGTGGCAAGCCGGATGGCTAGGTGGCAGCCGGGTCCAACCGGTAGCCGCCGCCCTCGGTTAAAAGCAGTTTCGAGGAAGTCGGGTCCGGTTCAATCTTTTGCCGCAGTCGGTAGACATGGGTTTCCAGCGTATGGGTGGTCACCGCCGCATTATAGCCCCAGACCTCATTCAACAGGACTTGGCGCGCCACCGGCCTGCCGGCCGCCCGGTACAGAAACTTCAAAATCGAGGCTTCCTTGTCGGTCAGCCGTATCCGCCGGTTCTTGATCGGCTCCAGCAGCTGTTTTGCGGCCGGGCGGAATACATAAGGCCCGATGGTGAAAACCGCATCCTCGCTGCTCTCGAAACTCCGGAGCTGCGCCCGCAGGCGCGCCAGCAATTCATTCAGACGAAACGGCTTGGTGATATAATCATTCGCCCCGGCATCCAGCCCCCGCACCACATCCGTTTCAGCACCGGAACCGGTCAGGATGATAATCGGTATCTTCAGCCCGCTAAGGCGCAGCTTTTTGCAAAAATCACGCCCGTCGCCATCGGGCAGACTGACATCCAGCAAAATTGCGTCAAATCGCGTATCGACCACGCCGAGCTTAGCAGAGGCCTCTTCGATCGACTGCGCGCCGTCTGGTGCAAACTCGCCACCCGAAGCCAATTGCTCGATCAGCTCGGTCCGGAGGGCCAGGTCGTCGTCGATGACCAAAACGGGGTGTCGGTTAGCCATTCTCCGGTTATACGCAGGTTTTAAGATCGTTGTAATAGTCGTTAATATTATTAGTGCAGGACGATGAAGGGCAGCGTTGAAATACGTCCTATAGCTTTGGATTGCATGAAGTCTTATCTGCATTTCATGACCGCAAAACCATTTTTGTCCGAAGCTGGCCTGGGGACGCCACGCACCCGCGCAGTCCACCGGGCCATTGCGGAGGCAAGGCGCGGGGTTCCCGTGGTCCTGGCGGCAAGGCGCCCGCTGATCGTTGCACCCGCTGAAACCGTCGGCGCCGAAGGGCTGCGGCTGATCGACCTGCTCTCGAACGGCGCGGCCAGCCTGTTGCTGGCCCCTTCCCGCGCCGCCGCGGTCCTCAAACATGACCTGCCGGCAACCGCCCCCGCCATCGCGCTCAAACTCGCGCGGCCCTTGATCGATACCGCCACATTGCGCCGCGCCGCCGACCCGACGATGGAGCAGATCCTGCCGGATTTCGAACTGATCGATGCGCCCGATGAGGCTGCGGCTGCCTTGGCATTGGGCAAGCTGGCCAGGCTGCTGCCAGCGATGGTCGCCGCCCCGGTGCGTCCCGGCTGGGCCTCGCTGCCGGCGGGATCGGACCTGCTAACCGTCCCCGCAGGTGACCTGCTTGCCTATCCCAGCCTGCTGGCGGCGTCGCTAACCAAAGTGGCGGAGGTCGCGGTGCCGTTGGACGGCGCGCCCGATGCCAGGCTGATCGCCTTCCGGGCGCTCGATCAGGGCATCGAGCACATGGCGATATTGGTCGGCGACCCCGCGTCCCAGCCCGCGCCTCTGGTGCGCATCCATTCCGAATGCTTCACCGGCGACCTGCTCGGCTCGCTGCGCTGCGATTGCGGACCGCAATTGCGCGGCGCCATTTTGCGCATGGCGGCCGAAGGTTCCGGCGCCGTCCTCTACCTCAGCCAGGAAGGCCGCGGCATCGGGCTGATCAACAAATTACGCGCCTATACGCTACAGGATAACGGCCTGGATACGCTGGACGCCAATCGTGCGCTTGGCTGGCAGGCCGATGAGCGCAATTTTCACATCGCCGCCGCCATGCTGCGTGAACTGAACATGCCCCGCATCCGGCTGCTGACCAATAATCCGGATAAATTATCCGGCTTGCTCGGCTGCGGCATCGACGTCGCCGAGCGGGTGCCGCACAGCTTTGAGCCCAACGGCATCAACGACGCCTATCTCTCCACCAAGGCTCTGCGTTTCGGACATTTGCTTGACTGAATTTCTGCTCCTCAAACACGGGTTCCTCGTCGGCGGGGGCTTGCGCTTCCGCGCCGCCATTGGCCGTGGCGGGCGCACCACCGAAAAAAAAGAAGGCGACGGCGCCACCCCGGTCGGCCTGCTGCGCCTGACGCGGGTTCTGTACCGCGCCGGCCATGTCAAACCGCCAATCTGCGCCGTACCCGTCGAGCCGATCGCACCCGATGACGGCTGGTGCGACGACCCGGCGGATCCGCTCTATAACCGCAAGGTCACCACGCCCTATTACGGGCGCCATGAAGCGCTGTGGCGGCAGGATTCCCTGTACGACATCATCGGCGTGCTGGACTGGAATACCCATCCCATCATTCCGCATCACGGGTCCGCCATATTCCTGCATGTCGCTACGGCGGATTACGAACCCACGGCCGGATGTGTGGCCCTCGCACTGCCGGATCTCATCGAATCTCTGGCTGCGGGCCTGACAGCGATTCACGTTATAGGTTAAGGAAAGCACTTCTTTTCGGAAGAAAAGAAGCAAAAGACTTTTATTTATTTGGGCCGTGGGCGTTCAAAAATCCCGGCTCCAGCATAACAAAAGTTTTTTGCGCCGCTTTTTTTCAAAAAAGCGGCTTCTTGCTTGCCTAGGTTTCTGACGAACCTATGGCCCGCGGGCGGCCTTCGGAATCGATGGCGACGAAGGTGAATATGGCGCGGGTTACGCGGAATTCTTCTTCGCGGACTCTGGCGCGCCGCCAGGCTTCGACGTTGATTTTCATCGACGTTCGGCCGGTGCTGACCAGCGAACAATAAACACTGACCTCGTCACCGATTTTCACCGGTGTGATGAAACTCATCGCGTCGACCGCGACGGTGGCGCAGCGGCCATGCGAGATGCGAGTCGCCATGTTGCTTGCGGCAAGATCCATCTGCCCCATCAGCCAACCGCCGAAGATGTCGCCATTGGCGTTGGCATCCGCCGGCATGGCGATGGTGCGGATCATCGGAACACCGGCCGGCGGGTGCTCGGCCGGCGTCTCGGCGGTCATGGTTTAGAGGCTTTTCTCGATGAAGGCTTTCAAAGCGCTTTTCGGCGCGGCGCCGACCTGGGTAGCGGCGGGTTTGCCGTCCTTGAACAGGATCAAGGTGGGGATTCCGCGCACGCCGAACTGGCTGGGGGTAAGCGGGTTCTCGTCGATATTCACCTTGACGATATCGAGCTTGCCGGCGAATTCGGTGCCGAGTTCTTCGAGCGAGGGCGCGATCGCGCGGCAGGGGCCGCACCATTCCGCCCAGAAATCGACCAGCACGGGGGCGCCGGATTTAAGTACATCCACCTCGAAGGTAGCATCGGTTACAGCTTTACTCATGATTTCGAATCCTGACTGTAGAAGTTGTAATGAACATGGCTGCTCCTGCGGCGGCAATCAAGCCGCTTCACCTGGCGCGTATGGCTGGCCCGGCGCCGGTGCATGCGCGACGAGCAAGGCCTCCGGAACTGGCATGGCCAAGGCCGATTCGGTCCAGATCAAAATGCATTGGATGTTGTGGGACGGGTAGATCTGCGCCAGCAATGCCCGGTATGCCGCCAATTGCCGTAGATAAGCGGCGGGGATGGCGCCCGCATCATTCGGCGGCTGTCGGTCAGTTTTGTAATCGGCGACCAGGATTTTTTCTGTCCCGACGGCCAGCCGATCGATCAACCCGCCAATTTCCACATCGCCGACGACGCCGGTGATCGGGGCCTCGGCGCGGGAGCCGGGTTCGAAAAGCAGTTTCAGTTCCGGGTCGTCGAGGATTTTCAGCACGGCGCTGCGGATGTCTTCCTGCGCACCCGGGGTAAGGCCCTCGGCGGCATGCGAAATGTAGTTGGCAGCGGCATTGGCGCGTGCTTGTGCGGGCACATCCGGCAGATGCTGCAGCAAAGCGTGCACCATCCTGCCTTTGGCCAGTGCCACAGCACGGGCCTGGCGGAGTTTTGCCAGGGCGGCTCCCAGCGGCGAGGCGATGACAGCCTGGCCGGATTGATCCTCGGTATTCCGGCTGGGCGCCAGGGGTTCCGGCCGGGTTGTCTCGACCGCGGGCGCCATTGCCTGCCAGTCCGGCGCCTGCCCGGCCCAACCTGGCATGGTGATCACTCCGGCGACGGCATCCGCGGGTTTGATCCGATCCGGCGCCGCCGATTGCGGCACGGAGAAGGCGCGCTCGCCATTCGCCGCCTCCGGAATGCCGAGCCGGACAAACCCTTCCGCCACCGAAAGATACCAGCAGTTTTCCGGCGGCTTTCGTTTAGGCTCTGCGCCGCAGACGATCAGCTCATCCTCGGCGCGGGTGAGTGCCACGTAGAGCAGGCGGTTTTGTTCCTCCATCTGCGCCGCCTTGTTCTCCGTCACCGCCGCCTGCACCGCCGCCGATCGCAAATCCTTGCGCGGGCAAAAAATCGGCACGCTGGTATCGGGCTGTTGCGGGGGCCGCAGCCAGAACAGAGTCTCGCGCGCATTCGGAAGGCCGGTGGTATCCGGGAGAATGACGATCGGTGCCTGCAATCCCTTGGCGCCGTGCACGGTCATGATGCGCACGACATCGCCAGCTGACTCTGCCTCGCGTTTGATCTGCGCGCCGGACTGGCGGAGAAAAAACACAAAATTCTGCAGGGATGCCGGCTCCCGCCTGGCAAAGGCGAGCGCTTCGGCGAGGAACTCATCGATCGGCTCGGCCGCTTCCGGCCCCAGGCGCTGCAGCAACCTGGCGCGGCCTCCGAGCGGGCCCAAAGCTTCGGCGAGCAAGGCATAAGGTGGAATGAAATCGGCGCGGCTGCGCAAGGCATTGAAGAATTCAAAGGCGGCAGCCCAGTCCGGCCGTTTTATATGGCCGGCCGCCAGCGCGGCGGAAAGCGATGCCGGGCGGTCAACGGCAAGCGCCATCAGGCTGGCATCGCTGAGGCCACCTAAAGGCGAAACGAGGTATTGCGCGAAGGCCAGGTCGTCATCCGGCAACAGCAGGGAATCACAGAGAGCCAGCAGATCGCTGACCGCCTGTTGCTCGGTCAACACCATGCGGTCGAGCCCGGCCACCGGAATTTTTTGTTCCTTCAGGGCACGGGTTATGGCGGTGACAAGTTCGTCGCGATGGCGCACCAGAATCAGAAAATCGTCCGGCGTGGCGGCACGGCCGCGGCTTGGCAACGTTTCATCGGAAGCCAGCCGCGCTTTGATGTGTTGGGCGATCTGAGCGGCGAGACTGGATTTGGCGGAGAGCTCGGTGGCGTAATGATCCGGCACCGACCAGGCGGCAAGATCGGGCGCTGCCTCGGCCTTTGCCAGCGGCCACAAAGTCACGCTGCCGGCCTGGCCCTGGCGGCTGACGCCGTGAAAGAGTCCGCTCGGGGGCGCGACGCCGGGCTGCGCCAGCCCGCCTGCAAAAACCGCATCGACCAGCGCCAGGATCGGCGCGGTGGAGCGGAAGGAGACGGAAAGCTCGCCGTCCAGCCAGGTCTCACCGGCGTTTTTCACTTTGTTGCGAAATTTTTCCCGGTAGGTCTCAAAACTTACCAGATCGGCGCCCTGGAAGGAGAAGATGGATTGCTTGGCGTCCCCGACCGCGAAGATGCTGCGTTTGGCATCGCTCGCGCCGGCGCCCGCGAAAAACTCCTCGGCAATGGCCTCGGCGATTTTCCATTGCGCGGGCGCGGTGTCCTGCACCTCGTCCAGCAGCAAGTGCTCGATGCCACCATCGAGCTTGTAAAGTACCCAGGCGGCGCCGGGGTCCTTCAAAAGCTTGCCGGTCATGGCGATAAGATCGCCGTAGCTGACATTGGCGCGCTCGAATTTGGCGGCGCTGTCCTGCTGCAATATCGGCGTGATCAGGCTAAGCAGCTGGGCATTGAGCGCGGCAAGTTTCGCCGCCGTCCTTTGCTCCTCAACCGCCTCGATCCGCGCGTGTTCCAGCTCGATCTCGGCTTGCAGAATCTCCTGTTCGGCAGCGAGCGCCTTGCCGATAAGTCTGTTCATTTTTTTTCGTTCGCCGGCTTTGGTGAAATGGGCGTCGACCCATTCGACCCAGCTGAGAAAACGATGTTCGGCCTCGCGCGCCAGCCATTCGAGCCCGCCCAGCGCCCAGCTTTGACCGCTCGGCGTTCCCGCACCTTCGATACGGCGCAGCACTGCATGCAGATGCTGCTCGCGTTCCCATTGGGTGGCCGCCCGCAGGATATCTTCATGGTGCTGATCGCCGGCGTTCAGCGCGGCCGCTTGCATGGCTTTGAGCCCCGTGCTGCCAAAAACCCGCAGCAGCGCATGCAGGTCATTATCGCCCGCTGTCAGGCTGGCTGTGAGCTTGGCGAAATCCTGTTCATTGGTCTCCCCCGCCAATGCCGAAATGGCATCGCGATGCGCGGGGGCCGCCAATACCAGTTCCCGGGATTCCCGCAGCCGGGCGGCGGCGTCAACCTCGTCCTCCAGCACGAAATGGGGGGATACGCCGGCTTCCAACGGGAAACGCCGCAGCAGCGACTGGCAGAAGGCATGGATGGTGCCGATGCGCATGCCGCCCGGAATATCCAGCACATCGGCGAAAAGCTTTCGCGCCCGGATGCGGTTTTCAGGAGTTGGTGCAACCGCGAGCGATCGCAGTTCCGCATCCAGTTTCGCCTGCCCCATGGCGACCCATTCGCCCAGGCGGCGGTTTAACCGGATCGTCATTTCCGCTGCCGCTGCCTTGGTATAGGTCAGACACAGGATGCGCTCCGGCCTTGTGCCCGCCAGCATCAGCCGCAGCAGCCGGTCCGTCAGAAGCTTGGTTTTACCGCTGCCCGCGGACGCCGCGACGAAGGCGGAAACCGCCGGGTCGGATGCGGCGCGCTGTTCGGCATTGGCGCGCTCGAGCGGAGTGATCATTCCATCGCTAATCATCGCCGCCCTCCCCGCCCCATTCGCCGTGGCGGGAGATGCCGTGATACGGGTTGTCATAGGTGCTGCGGCCGGGATGCGGCGTGGCAAGATAAGGCGTGGATTCGCGGTCGAATTTACTGAACAGAGCGGGAAGCTTTTCGGCGGCGGTATTAATGACCTCCTGAAGCTTCGCGGGGTCTTTGGCGAACAGCGGCTTGTCCTCGCCGTTGGTGTTGCGGCCAGTGAGTTTCCAGAATCGGAGTTCCGTCACCGGGCCTTGCAGCGATTCTCCAAACGCGCCGCTCTGCGCCATCACCGCTTCCAGCGGCAACTGCGGCGCCGATCCGGCTTCAACGGCGTTCTCATTGGGCGGCGTGCCGGTTTTATAATCCATGATGAAGACGCTGCCATCTGCGCGCTTCTCGATCCGATCGGCGCGGCCCCTCAACGTAAACCCGCCTGGAATTGCCAGCCTCCCCGATTTTTCCAGCTCCAGTTCAACCGGCAACCCATCCCGGCGGCGCTGGCGCTCCGCCTCGATAATCCAGCCGGCGATGCGATCCAGCCGCGCCGACCACCAGTTTTCCAGCGCTGCGCGCGGCCGGTGCTCGCGCATCGCAATCTGCAGCGCCAGAGATAATTTTTCGGCTGCATCCGGCGCGTCGAAACTTCGCTCAAGGGAAAAGAAATTTTGCAGCCCCGAATGCACGATATTGCCGAACAGGCTCGGATCGCTTTCCTCATCCAGCGGCTTCAGTTCACGAATCCGAAGAATATGCGCTGCATAAATCGCATAAGGGTCGGCGATCAGCGTGGCGATGTCGGAGATGGAAAGCGTTTTTGGCCGCAGATTTGAGGCCGGCGCCGGCGCCGGTTTCGGGCGGTTAATGCGAATGGCCGGCGTATCGAGCAGCCGCGCCCAGGACGCCGCCGGATGCGCCGGCAGGCTTTGCCCGGTTGCCGCCAGCAGCGCGTCCAGCCGGGTGAGCCAGCGGGCCGGAACGGCCGGCGCGCGATCCCGCCGTGTCGGGGCTGAAAAAATGATGTTTTTGCAGCGGCTGCCAAAGGCAAAAAACTCCTGCGCGGCGGCGCCGATGCCAAGCTCAGGCGCCGGTAGCCCGGCCGCCTTGCGCATCGGCCGGCTGAGCCAGGGTCCGGGCTCCGGCAGGCTGGGCCAAACCCCCTCGACCAGGCCGCCGAGAATCCCCGTATCCACCGTTTGCAGCATGGCCTCCTGCACGCCCCAGATGGCGATGCGGGGATGGCCGTCGCGGCTACGCGGACGGCGGATGACATGCCCCTGCAGCAGTGCGTCCAGCAAATCCGGCAGATCGGCCGGCGCGATGGGCGGTTGCTCCTCCAGCACCGGCAACGCTTCGGCGAGCAAGGTGGCAAGTGCTGCGCCCGCCTCTCCGGACCAAAGCTGCGCGGCACCGGGAGACTCCGATGTTTCGGCCAGCGCCTCGGCCGCGGTAATCAAAGCGGTCAGCGCATCCGCCGGGTTTATGGCAATGGCAAGGCCTGCCACCGGGATCAGGCGCATTTCCAGCCGGTCGACAAAATCGCGCAGCGCCTGCGTGCCGCGTTCATGCAGGATGAATTTAATGCCGGCAAAGCCCGGCGACGGCCGCGGGCCACGCAACACAACATCCAGCCCCCGCGCCTGCGCCCGGCATGCCTCCGGCAATAGCCCAGCGGTGGAAAGCGGGTGTTTCAACAGAGCCAACAAAGACAGGGGAGCAAAAGCGGCGGTGGCGGCGTGGCTGAGCAGCCGTAGGAAGATCGCCGGCGGGGTGTCGGTCAAATTCTCGCCGGCGCTGTCATCGGCGGTGATGCCAAAGCGCTTCAGCGTCGCCGCAACGCGAGTGGCCAAGCCCCGATCCGGCGTGATCAAGGCGCAAGTGGCGCCAGGGACTTCCAGCGCGTCGCGGAGCGCCATGGCGATGGCGGTGGCCTCCTGCTGTTCATCACCGGCGGCCAGGCGATGTATTTCGGTGAGATCGAACGCCGTTTGCGATTGCCAGGATTCCAGCGCCGCACCGGGCAGCAGCGCCTGCGAGAGCAGTTTGGAGCGCGCCGGCGGCACATTGGCATGTGCCGCCCATAAAACAACTTCCTCGCGCCGCGCCCCCAGCGCAGCCAGCAGACGGGTAATGCCGGCGGCGGGATGCGAATCCTCCAGCGCCTCCCAGGCGTCTTCGCCAAGGTTCCAATCGTAGCCGGGGAGGATGACAGCGCCATTCGGCAGCCGGGCCACAATTCCGGCCAGCCGGGTCAGTGCCGGGTTGGCAGCGGCGGTGACGAGCCAAATTTTCTCCGCCGGCGGGTTCTCGCGCCAGGTTTCCGCCTGCGCGTTGATCAGCGCCGACTGCCGCGCAATCGGGTTCAGCATGCCCATATCGGCCAGAATCGCCGGCCAGGCATGGGTGACGATTTCAAGGAACCTCAGCGTTTTCTGCCAGTGATCTGCAAGCTCTGCGGCGACCACATTCGGCAGGGTATCGGCGAGGTTGATTTCCGCCTCATCGGCTTCATCCAGCAAGGCGGCAAGATCGGCTGCCAGACGCCAGGCGCCTGGCAGTTTGCGCGGCGCGCCATTCTGCCCCTTCAAGGCAAGGATCAATTTGGCGAGGATGGATTGCCGGGTGAGCACCGGCACGGCCGGCGGCAGCGTCAGCGCGCCGGTCAAAGCGAGGCCTGCCTCGTCGATGGCGCCGGGCGCGATGATGCGCGGCAGCAGCAAAGCCTTGCCGTGATTGGCCGGTAGGAAGGCGGCGGCCAGCGCCCGCGCCGCGCGTCGGTTCGGCAAAATGATGAGGCCGGCACTGGGATCACCGGGTTCGGCCAGCCAGGCATTGGCAAGTGCCGGTAGAAACGCCGCTTCCGTCGGGAAAGCGGCTAGTTTCATGTCGCGTTGCCGACTTCGCGGGCGTCCAGCATGGCGTCTGCCCGCGCCAAGTCATCGGGCGTGGAGAGATGAAACCACAGCCCATCATGCACGATGGCGTCCAGCCGCCCGGCCTCGATCGCGCGGTCCCAGAGCAAATTCATCGAAAACGGCGGCGGCGGCGCATCGGCGAACAAGGCCGGGGTGACGATCTGCACGCCGGCATAGAGATAGGGCGCGATATCGCGTTCCTCACGGCGCTTGAGTGTGCCGCCGCGCGGCCATAGAAAATCCCCCCGGCCGGTTTCGGCAACCGCCCCGGCGGCGCGCGCCAGCAGCAGCATCGCATCCATCTTTTCCGGATCGAAGGCAGCGGCCAGGCGCGCCAGCGTGTCCGCCGGACCGTCAACCCAGAAGGCGTCGCCATTGATGATGTAGAACGGTTTTTCCGGCAGCAGGTTTTTGGCCCGCATGGCAGTAATGGCGCCGCCGGTTTCCAACAGCTCCTCCTCGATGCTCAGTTTCACCTCTGGATAGGCCGTAAGAAAATCTGCGATCTGGCCGGCCAGATGATGCGCATTGACCAGGATATTGCTCACCCCGGCATCGCGCAGCCGGTCCAGCGTATGCGCCAGGATGGGTTGGCCTTCCAGCGGCAGCAGGGGTTTCGGCGTTTTGAGGGTAAGCGGACGCATGCGGGTACCGAGACCCGCGCTTAAAATCACTGCCGTATCAGGACGCATCGAACCACCTTGTCTCACCGGAAATTACTATCTCACGCCCCTCGCCTGTCAGCGAGATGGCCAATCGCAACGCATCCGGCGGGGTGAGCGGACCCAGCCGGTCCGGCCATTCCACCAGAACTATGCCCGATAACGCCTCATCCCATCCCAGCTCCTCCATGGCGCGGTGACCCGTCAGCCGCCAGAGGTCGTAATGCGCGATCGGGCCGGCCGGGGTGTCGTAGCTTTGCAGCAGCGTGAAGGTCGGGCTGGGAATTTCGAGTACAGGGTCGGCAGCACAGGCGCGGATGAAGGCACGGGCGAGGGTGGTTTTACCAGCACCCAGGGGCCCGGAGAGCAGCAGTACGTCGCCGGGCCGGGCGAGGGCCGCCAGCCGCGCGGCCAAGGCCTCGGTAGCGGTTTCGTCAGGCAGGGTCAGGCGCGAGTCGGGCATGGTTCAGCGTACCGCCCCTTGATTGGGGAAGTCACCTCCGGCACATGCGGGTAATGGGTGACAATTTGGATGTGGATGTTGCGATTATCGGGGCCGGGCCGGTTGGCCTGTTCGCGGTGTTTGAATGCGGAATGCTAAAACTGTCTTCGCTGCTGGTGGACGCGCTGGGCGAAGCCGGCGGCCAATGCGCGGCGCTGTATCCGGAAAAGCCGATTTACGACATCCCCGGCCATCCGGCGATCGAGGCGGCCGAGTTAATCACCAAATTAGAGGCTCAAATAGCGCCGTTCGGTGCGCGTAAACTGCTTAACCGCCGCGTCGAGACCCTGACCGGCAGCGCCGGGGATTTCACCCTCACGACCAGTGCGGGCGACAGCATCCGCGCGAAAGCCGTGATTATTGCGGCGGGGGCCGGCGCATTCGGGCCTAACCGGCCGCCGCTGGACGGGCTGGACGGCTATGAGGCCACCGGCGCGGTGCAGTATTACGTGAAAAAACGTGAGGATTTTCGCGGCAAGCGCGTGGTCATCGCCGGCGGCGGGGATTCCGCGGTGGATTGGGCGCTGGCGCTGAACGGCATCGCCGCCAGCATTCACATCATCCACCGGCGGCCGAAATTCCGCGCTGCGCCCGAGACTGCCGCACAGCTGGATGTGGCGGCAGCGGCAGGCCAGATCGAACTGGTGATCCCCTACCAGTTGCACGCTTTGCACGGCGACGGCGGCAGGCTCGCCAGTGTCGAAGTGGCTGATCTCGATGAGCAGACCCGGCATATCGAAGCCGATATTCTGCTGCCGTTTTTCGGCCTGGCGATGGAGCTGGGGCCGATCGCGGAATGGGGCCTGGCATTGGAGAAAAGCCATCTGGCCGTCGCGCCGGCCACCTGCGAGACCTCGACGCCGGGCATTTTCGCCATCGGCGATGTCGCCACCTATCCGGGCAAGCTCAAGCTGATCCTGCAGGGATTTTCGGAAGCGGCGATGGCGGCGCACGCCATCCACCCCATCGTCTATCCGGATACGGCGCTGCATTTTGAGTATTCGACGAGCAAGGGCGTTCCCGGGGTTTGAGCTTTCGCAAATGGGTTTGGGCGAGGCTGGCGATATTCGGCCGGTTTCGCGAAATTGCGCATCGGTTTTTGCTGGGAGTGCGCCAGGGGGCGGTGTCGGTGGTGGCGGCGTTCTGCGCCTATATCCCGACCCATTTCATCGGGCTGCAGCAGGCGTTCTGGAGCGCGATCACGGCAATCGCGGTGGCGCAAATGGAGTTCAAGGCGACCCGCAGCATTGCCCGCAAGCAATTCATCGGGGCCGCGGTCGGCGGTGCGATCGGGCTCGGCATGACGTTGGGTTTTGGCGATAACCTGGTGGTTTACGCTTCCGCGGTCGTGCTGGCGGTGCTGATCTGCTGGCTGCTGAATGTCGGCGACGCCAGTCAGCTGGGCGGCATTACGGCGACCATCATCATGCTGGTGCCGCATACCGGTACGCCGCAATCCATCCTGCTATCGCGCCTGTCCGAGGTTGCCTGGGGCGTCTGCGTCGGCCTGGCGGTGGCCTGGGCGACCGACCGGCTGGTCCGCAAATACGGCCAATCCGCGCCATAACGGCGTTGTACTTCCGCTTGTGGCAGGACGGGCAAAATTATGCGACAAGCGCGCCATGGCATTTCTTCCCACCGTAGAACGGCTCGCCCCGCAACAGAAAAACCAATTCAAACTAATCGTCGGCGCCGCCGTGGTTCTCGTTGTGGTGCTGCTCGTGCTTCTCGCCAACCCGTTCGTGCAAGTCCAATCCGGCTATGCCGGGGTGCTGTCGAATTTCGGCTCGGTTTCGTCGACCCCGCTTTATCCCGGGCTGCATGTCGCCATTCCGTTCTACCAGACCATCAACCAGGTCTCGGTGCAGCCGCAGACGGTTAGCTCGGATGAAACCGGCTCCACCCATGATTTGCAGCTGATCGATACCTCCATCGCCGTAACCTTCCATGTCGACCCGGAAGCGGCGCCGGATTTTTACCGGGATTTCCGGGATTTCGATACGCTGGGCGCGCGCGTTATTGCCCCTGCGGTGAGCAATGACGTGAAGGCGGTGACGGCAAATTACGACGCCCAGGAGCTGGTGACCAAGCGGGACAGCGTCGATGCCCAGATCAAGGAACTGATCATCGCCTCGCTCGCGCCCTATCACCTGACGGTCGAGGCCGTGAACGTATCCAACTTCGCCTTCTCCTCGGCCTATACCCAAGCCATCGAGCAAAAGCAGGTCGCCCAGCAGCAGGCGTTGCAGGCGCAATATACGCTGCAGCAAACTCAGATTTCGGCGCAGCAGCAGGTGGTACAGGCGAAGGCCCAGGCGGACGCCGCGGTTGAGACCGCAACCGGCCAGGCCAATGCGCTGCTGCTCACCAGCCAGGCGCAGTCGAAAGCCAATCTGCTGATTGCACAATCGCTGACCCCGCCGCTGCTGCAGCAGAAGGCGCTGGATAAATGGGACGGCGCACTGCCGACCTACCTCAGCCCCGGATCGCCGCTGCCATTCATCGGCAGCGCGTCACTCGCAGGCGCCGCGAAATAGCCTCAGCCTGCTGTCGTGCCGTTATCGACGGTAATGCAGGCGCCGTGATAATTGCTGGCAGCGGGGGACGCCAGGTAGGCGATCATCTCGGCCACTTGGTCGACTTCAATCAGCCCACGGATCGGCATGTAGCGGCCGAGCAGAGTCTGGTCGATATCTTCAGGAATTCCGAATGATCCCATGATCCCGGTTGCCATCCCGCCGGGCGCCACCGCGTTGAAACGGATCGGCTTGTGCATGAATTCCATCGCCAGCGCCTTGGTGAGATTGGCGATGCCGGCTTTGCTGGCGCAGTAGGCGGCGAGATAGGCCTGACCGAAAAACGACGCGGTAGAAGCGACGTTGACGACGGCACCGCCCACCTCCAGCAGATGCGGAATGGCGGACTGGATCATGTGAAACGGCGCGCTCAAATTTACTGCCAGAATAAAATTCCAATCGGCGATCGCCATCTCCGCCGAGTTCGACATTCTGATCACGCCGGCGACGTTGCACAGCGCATCCAGCCGTCCGAATTTTTCATGCGCGGCAGCGACGGCATAGGAACATTTCTCGGCGATCGACAGATCGGTCTCATGCACCAGCACCTGAACGCCCTGCGCCCTCAGCATTGCTTCGGTCTCGTCAAGCCCGGCAGCGTTGCGGTCAACGATGCAGATGTCGGCGCCGGCCCTCGCCAGTGCGAGCGCCGTCGCCCGGCCCAGGCCGGAGGCGCCGCCGGTGACCAAAGCTGCTTTTCCCGTCATATCGGCTGGTGCTGGCATTGTTTTTATCCGTTATCGTTGTTGTGCCGGTATTTGATCTCAAGTCCCGGATACCCGCCAGCCTCGCGCCAATCGCGCAGGATGTCGATAAATTCCTGCGTGCCGCCCATGAAGGCCATGCGGCGCATCGCCGAAGGATTGGCAACGCGCGAGCCCTCGCCATTCGCATAGCTCGGCGTGCATTGCGCATAGAACGCGCCAAGCGAACCGGCATTGGCAAGCACGGTCTGAAACCAGGCTTCCTCGGCGTCCCGCGTCGGCTCTACCTCGGCGATGTTCTCATCCAGGCAGCGGCGGAGGAACCAGGCGGTATGCTGTGCCAGCTCATCCAGCATATGCGCGACATTGATTGCCTGACCTCCCTGAACGAGACTGAAACGAATCAAATTTGGGAAACCGCGCGCAAAGATGCCGTGCAGGGTCGAGGGTCCCTGTTCCCAGGCTTCGGTAAGGCTGACGCCGCCTTTACCGTGCATCTCAAACCCAAGCAGCCGCAGATGCGAGCTGCCGACCTCGAAGCCCGACGCATAGACGATGCAATCCACCGGGTAGGAGACGCCATCCACCACCACCGCATCTTCGCTGATGCGCTCCACCCCCTTCCCCGCGGTGTCCACCAACGTCACATTCGGGCGGTTGAAGGCCGGCAGAAACTCGTCGTGAAAACAGGGGCGCTTGCACAGCTGGTTGTACCAGGGTTTCAAGGCTTCAGCTGTTTTAGGATCGGCAATGATTTCATCGACGCGGCGACGGATGGCCGCCATATTCGCAGCGTCCAGCTTCAGCTGTTCCTCATTCATCAAGCCCCAGACTGCGGGGTTCTTTAAAAATATCTCAGTCCAGCCGTCCTGCACCAGATCCTGCTCAACCCGCTTGCCGGAGACAATGCGGGTAAAATTCTCGATCTGCTCGCGCTGCCAGCCAGGTTTCAGCGCCTGTTTCCATGCGTCGCTGGTCGGCTGGTTGGCGCGCACGCCAACGCCTGCCGGCGTGCGCTGAAATATGAAAAGCTGCTCCGCCGCTTCCGCCAGTTTCGGCATCACCTGCACGGCGGTGGCGCCGGTGCCGATCAGCGCCACGCGCTTGTTGTGCAACTTATCCATCATCTGCGCCGGGCCACCGCCGGTATAGGCATAGTCCCATCGGCAGCTGTGGAAACTGCGGCCCTTGAAATCCTTAATCCCTGGAATGCCCGGCAGTTTCGCGCGGTGCAGCAGGCCGCCGGCCAGAATGACAAACCGCGCGGAGATGGCGTCATCGCGATCGGTGCTGACCAGCCAGCGCCCGGTCTCCTCATTCCAGGCCAGACCCTCAACTTCGGTCTGAAACAGCGCGCGCGGATAAAGTTCGAATTTTCGGGCGATCCGCTGGCAATGCGCGAATATCTCCGGCGCCTTGGAGTATTTCTCAACCGGCACATAACCGGTCTCCTCCAGCAGCGGCAGATAGATGTAGGAGACGACATCGCAGGCCGCACCCGGGTAGCGGTTCCAGTACCAGGTGCCGCCGAAATCGCCGGCCTTGTCGATGACGCGGATGCTGGTGATGTTCTGCTCCATCAGCCGCGCCGCCGCCATCAGTCCGCCGATGCCGGCGCCGATGATCGCCACTTCGACCTGCTCGACAACCGGGTCGCGTGCGGTCCACGCCACGTAGGGATCGCGGTCGAAATCGTCGAAAACCTCCTCGGGCTCGCGGTATTGCGCAGCGCCATCCGGGCGCAGCCGCTTTTCCCGCTCCGCGGCGTATTTGGCCTGCAATTCCGCCGGCGAAAGGTCGGTAATGCCCATCTCGTTTCCCCTTTTGTCTACGACTGTGTACAAAACTGGATTTACCCTGTCCACTGGTCTAGGCAGGAAGCATGACCGATATCGCCCTGACGGTTGAACGTTCGCCTGAACGCCCACGTGACGCCATCCGTACCCGCGACGCCATTTTGCGCGCGGCGCAGACGCTGTTCGCCGAAAAGGGCTACGCAACCACCGGGGTTCGCATGATCGCGACCCAGGCGGGGGTAAATTCAGCCCTGGTGCGACGCTATTTCGGCTCCAAACAGGGTCTGTTGCGCGCCGCCCTTGAGCCCTTGTTAAACATCGAGGCGCTTATCGCCGGCGACCGCGCCGGGTTCGGTGAGCGCGTGGCGACGGGGCTGCTGAAGGCCGGCGACATCACCAATCCCGTTGCCATCACGATGCTGGCGCTGGCGGATCTGGACGCCCGCGAACTCTGCGGCGATCTGGTGCAACAAAACGTGATCGTTCCGCTGGCGGCCTGGCTGGGTGGCGCGAATGCGCTCGACCGCGCGGCCCAGCTGAACATCCTTTGGACCGGTTTTATCGCCCAGCGACAGCTGGGGCCGTTACGCCAACTTGCCGATGATCATGTGGGGCCGACGCAACATTGGATTGCGCAAATCACGCAAGCCATCGTTGACGAAATCTGATTTGCAGAGGGCGATTCAGACAGTGGATGCGTTCGCCAAGCGAACCCATCTACTGGCATCGCGCTCTAGATCGGCAGCGCGCCGTCCTTCATCCGTTCCATCGCAAAGCGCGAGGAGACATTGCGCAACGGCACCGCGGCAATAAGCTTGCGGTAGAAAGCATCGTAGGCGGCAATATCGGCCACGATAACGTGCAGCAGGTAATCTACGTCGCCACTCATCCGCCAGGCGCCGACGATCTCCGGCGTGGTGGCAATCGTCTCCGCGAATTTGGCCAGCCATTCGGCGGAATGGTCGGCAGTTTCCACCGAAACAAAGACCGAAACCGGCAGACCGAGTTTGTCGGCATCCAGCACCGCCACGCGGGCGCGGATGATGCCGGCTTCCTCCATATGCTTGATGCGCTTCCAGCAAGGCGTGGCGGTAAGGCCCACCTTATCGGCGATATCATTCAGCGATAGCGAGGCATCCGTGGCCAGCAGGCGAAGGATGGCCCGGTCGATATTATCCAGCTCTGACATGCGAGTGACACTGCCATGAAGTTGGGCAGATGCCTATTGCCCGGCTCATTTTTTGGGACTAGAGCGCTTCCCGGTAAACGTCCCCCCACCGGGGCGCTTTTCTTCTGTAAGGGAGAGTTAACGATGGCAGATATTTCCGCGCCGGCGCGGCCGCTGAGCGCACCGCTAAATCCCAATTTTTCATCCGGCCCCTGCGCCAAGCGCCCCGGTTTCTCGTTGCGCGCCCTGGAAGGCGCCCTGCTGGGCCGCAGCCACCGGGCCAAGGAACCAAAGGCCCGTCTGGCCGAGGTGATTTCACTCTCCAAGGAAATTCTGGGACTTCCGGCGGACTGGCGGCTTGGCATTGTGCCGGCTTCCGATACGGGGGCCATCGAGATGGCTTTGTGGTCGATGCTGGGCGCGCGACCAGTTGATGTGCTGGCGCATGAGAGTTTTTCGGAAGCCTGGGCGACCGACGTGGTCAAACAGTTGAAATTGCCGGATGCGCGGGTCCTCAGCGCCGAATACGGCAAGTTGCCTGATGTGAGTGCGATTGATTTCTCACATGACGTCGTGCTGGCCTGGAACGGCACCACCTCCGGCGTGCGGTTTCCGAACGGCGATTTTATTCCGGCCGACCGCGAGGGGCTTGTCTTTGCGGATTCCACCTCGGCTGCCTTCGCCATGGACCTACCCTGGCAAAAACTCGATGTCGTCACCTGGTCCTGGCAGAAAGTGCTCGGCGGCGAAGCCGGACATGGGATGCTTGCCCTCTCTCCGCGCGCCGTTGAGCGGTTGCTGAGCTACAAACCCGCCTGGCCGCTGCCGAAAATTTTCCGGATGACGTCCGGCGGCAAGCTGACCGAGGGGATCTTTGTCGGCGAGACAATCAACACGCCTTCGATGCTCTGTGTTGAGGATGCGCTGGATGGTTTGCGCTGGGCGAAATCCGTTGGCGGGTTGCAGCAGTTGATTGGGCGATCCGAAGGCAACCTGGCGGCTATTGCCGCATGGGTCGAGGGCAATGAGCGCGTGGCGTTTCTGGCCGAGAATGCGGCGACGCGGTCCTGCACGTCCATCTGTTTGAAGATCACGGCGGATTGGTTCGTGACGTTGGAAGATGAGCAGCAACAGAAGGCGGTCAAAGCGGTTACCGCATTGCTCGAGAAGAACGGCGCAGCCTTTGATGCCGCTTCGTACCGGGATGCGCCGGCGGGGCTGCGAATCTGGGGCGGGGCGACGGTTGAACGCAGCGATATTGAGGCGCTGCTGCCTTGGATCGATTACGCGATTGATACGGTTTCAACAGAATTCAGGAAGTAGTTCTTTTTTGAAAAAAGAACCAAAAAACTTTTTTGACTCTGGGGCAGAGGCGCGATAACGCCAGCGCCTCAGGTCCAGAGTAAAAAAGTTTTTTGTTCGCGGGCGGCCAGCCTTGTTGTTCAAAAAAAGAAGTTTCCTTATCAAAGGAATTTGAAAATGCCAAAAGTTTTGATTAGCGACAAACTGTCACCGGCTGCGATTGAGATTTTCAAAGAGCGTGGGGTTGAAGTTGATGTTAAGACCGGGCTAACGCCGCCGGAATTGCGAGCGATCATCGGCGAATACGATGGGCTTGCCATTCGTTCCGCTACCAAAGTGACCCGGGAAGTTCTGGAGGCCGCCACGAATTTGAAAGTGGTTGGCCGGGCCGGCATCGGCGTCGATAATGTCGATGTGAAAACCGCGACCTCGCACGGCGTGGTGGTGATGAACACGCCGTTCGGCAACGCGATCACGACCGCGGAGCATGCGATTGCGCTGATGTTCGCACTGGCGCGGCAACTGCCGGAGGCGTCCGCCTCCACCAAGGCCGGCAAGTGGGAGAAGAACCGGTTCATGGGCGTTGAGCTCACCGGCAAGTTTCTGGGGCTGATCGGCTGTGGCAATATCGGCTCGATCGTGGCCGACCGCGCGGTTGGACTGAAGATGAAAGTGCTGGCCTATGATCCGTATCTGACCGAGGCGCGCGCCGTGGCGCTGGGGGTTGAGAAGGTCGAGTTGGAGGATTTGCTGGCGCGGGCGGAGTTTATCACTATCCACACGCCGCTTACCGATGCCACGCGAAATATATTGTCGCGCGAGGCGCTGGCGAAAGCCAAAAAAGGCGTGCGCATTGTCAACTGCGCGCGCGGCGGCCTGCTGGATGAGGAAGCGTTGTATGACGCGCTGGTTTCCGGCCATGTCGCGGGTGCGGCTTTGGATGTGTTCGTGACCGAGCCTGCGACCGAGAGCCCGCTTTTCGCGTTGGATAATGTTATCTGCACGCCGCATCTGGGTGCGGCGACCACCGAAGCGCAGGAGAACGTGGCGCTGCAGGTTGCAGAACAGATCAGCGATTTTCTGTTGAACGGTTCTGTCAGCAACGCACTGAACATGCCCTCCGTTACAGCCGAGGAAGCCCCGCGGCTGCGCCCCTATATGGATTTGTGCCGGTTGCTCGGCGGCTTTGCCGGGCAGCTGACTCAGGCCAAGGACGGGGTGATCCGGCGCGTGCTGATCGAATATGAAGGTGCGGTGGCCGAGCTCAACCATCGCCCGCTTTCCGCCGCTGCGCTGGCCGGCTTGCTGGGACCGGTGATGGAGGGAGTCAATATGGTCTCGGCGCCGGTATTCGCGCGCGACCACGGGATCGAAGTTTCCGAAGCCACGCATGATCGGCCTAGCGAATATCAGACACTGGTGCGCATTACCGTGACGACGGATGAGAACAGCCGTTCGGTGGCGGGCACGCTGATCGGCAACGGCAAGCCGCGGCTGGTGGAGATCAAGGGCATCAAGGTCGAGGCGGATTTTGCCCGCCACATGCTGTATGTGACCAACCAGGACAAACCGGGTTTCATCGGCCGGTTCGGCATGCTGCTGGCGGATGCGGGGGTGAACATTGCGACCTTCCATCTCGGCCGTTCGCTCGAAGGCGGTGATGCAATCTGTCTGGTTTCCACGGACGGCGACACGCCGGACGCGGTGCTGGCCCAGGTGCGGGCGTTGCCGCTGGTGATGCAGGCCAACACGCTGGCTTTTTAGGGCGGCTACTACACCGGGTCGTCAATTGCGAGCGAAGCGTGGCAGAGCCGCGCCTGCTGCGCCGCCGCGCAATGACGAAATTATGGAAACCTGCGGCGTGTACTTTGCCCCGGATCGGGGCTATAACTCTAGGACTATCGGCGATCTGTCGCCCTCCGCCGGCGGCTGCTTGCGCGTAAAAAAAACGTCCAGGACAAATAAAACATAAAGGAAACTGCCATGCTCGATGCAGCAATAGCGCCCCTGTCGGGGAGCGCCTTCTCCGGATTCTCCTTCAAGCCCCGCTACGATAATTTCATCAACGGCAAATTCACCGCGCCGGTCGACGGCCAGTATTTCGACAATGTCTCGCCGATCACAGGGCATGTGTTCACCCAGGCAGCGCGCTCGAACGCCGCCGATATCAACCTGGCGCTGGACGCCGCCCATGCTGCAGCGGAATCCTGGGGCAAGCAGACCATGGCTGCCCGCGCCCTGATCCTCAACCGCATGGCCGACAAGCTTGAGCAAAATCTCGACCTGCTCGCCTATGTCGAAACCGTCGATAACGGCAAACCGATCCGCGAGACCACGCTGGCCGACATCCCGCTCGCCATCGACCATCTGCGCTATTTCGCCGCCTGCGCGCGTGCCCAGGAAGGCAGCCTTTCGGAAATCGACGAGACCACCATCGCCTATCATTTTCACGAACCGCTCGGCGTCGTCGGCCAGATCATCCCGTGGAATTTCCCGATCCTGATGGCGATCTGGAAACTCGCACCTGCGCTGGCCGCGGGCAATTGCGTGGTGCTGAAACCGGCCGAACAGACGCCGATCAGTATTTTGATCCTGGCCGAGTTGGTGGGCAACATGCTGCCGCCCGGTGTACTGAACATCGTCAACGGCTACGGGTTGGAAGCCGGCAAGCCCCTCGCCTCCTCCAACCGCATCGCCAAAATCGCGTTTACCGGCGAGACCACGACCGGCCGGCTGATCATGCAATATGCCAGCCACAATCTGATCCCGGTCACATTGGAACTCGGCGGCAAATCCCCCAACGTGTTCTTCGACGACGTATTCGCGGACGACGATGCCTTCCTCGACAAGGCCATCGAGGGCGCGGTGCTGTTCGCGCTCAACCAGGGTGAGGTCTGCACCTGCCCGTCTCGCACTTTGGTGCAGGAGAGCATCTACGACCGCTTCATGGAACGCGTGATCGCCCGCACCAAGCAGATCAAGCAAGGTAACCCGCTCGAGATGTCCACCATGCTCGGCGCCCAGGCGTCATCCGAGCAGGTGCAGAAAATCCTCTCCTATATGGATGTCGGCAGACAGGAGGGCGCGGAACTTCTGATCGGCGGCGGCGCCGCGCAAATGAGCGGCGCGTTGCAGGATGGGTTCTACGTCCAGCCGACGATTTTCCGCGGCCATAACAAGATGCGGATTTTCCAGGAGGAAATTTTCGGTCCCGTTCTGGCAGTAACAACCTTCAAGGATGAAGCGGAAGCCTTGGAACTTGCCAATGACACGCTGTACGGTCTCGGCTCCGGCGTATGGTCGCGCGATGGCGCCCGCGCCTATCGCATGGGTCGCGGCATCAAGGCCGGCCGCGTCTGGACCAATTGCTACCACCTGTATCCGGCGCACGCGGCGTTCGGCGGCTATAAGCAATCGGGCATCGGCCGGGAAACGCATAAAATGATGCTGGACCATTACCAGCAGACCAAAAACCTGCTGGTCAGCTACAGCCCGGACAAGCTGGGCTTCTTCTAACATCATGCCGGAAACGCAGGAGAAAGTCGTCGCAACGCAAGCGGCGCTCGATCTCATCAACCGCCTTCGCGCGGCGCATGGCGAGATCATGTTCCACCAGTCCGGCGGCTGCTGCGACGGCTCCTCGCCGATGTGCTTCGGGGTTGGGGATTACCTCCTCAGCCCCGACGACATCGAGCTCGGAGCAATCGGCGAGGCAAAATTCTACATGAGCCCGTCGCAATATGAGTACTGGAAACACATGCAACTGATCATCGACGTGATTCCCGGCATGGGCGGGATGTTCTCATTGGAAAACGGATCGGGGCAAAGGTTCTTGACCCGGTCTAAGATGTTGGAGAGCTAAGCAGTTCTTTTCGGACGAAAAGAACCAAAAGACTTTTTTTACCCTGGGGCATGGGCGTTGGTGCTGCCACAGCCCATGCCCAGCATAAACAAAAGTTTTTGCGCCGCTTTTTTCAAAAAGCGGCTATTTTTGCCCTTAACTATCTGCCCTTGGAAGCCACGGAATCTGGGCAATTTCGATGCCGTCATCTGCCAGAGCCTCGGCATCGGCTTCCGTGCTTTCGCCGTAGATACCGCGGGGCTGCGCCTCGCCGTTATGGATGCGACGGGCTTCCTCGGCAAAATCCGGGCCGACATAGTCGCAGTTTTTTTCCACTTCGGCGCGCAGCTTGAGCAGTGCGGAGCGCACCTGGTCGGGCATGACGCCGCCGGACCTGCGGCTCGATATTTGCGGTACCTGCGGCGCCGGTGCTGCCGGTTCGGCCTCAACCACCGCCGCAGCGCCTTTTTTGCGGATACCGGGCGCCATTAGCGCGCGGCGGATTTTCGTGCTGGCGCAGACCGGGCAGCCGATCAGCTTGCGGGCCGCCTGACGTTCAAAATTATCGCTGTCCTTGAACCAGCCGTCGAACTCATGGTCGACGTCGCAGCAGAGTTGGTAATGGATCATGACGCCGCCAGCAGCGGGTCGAGGCGGCCGGATCGGTTTAGGGCGACCAGGTCGTCGCAGCCGCCGATATGGACCCCGTCGATAAAAATCTGCGGCACGCTGCTGCGGCCATTGGAGCGGGCGATCGCGGTTTCGCGTTCCGGGGTGCCGTGCGGGGCGTTGATTTCGGTGAAGGCGGCACCCTTGTCGTTGAGCAGCCGCATGGCGCGGGCGCAAAAGCCGCAAAAAGGTTGGGTGTAGATTTCGATCTTCGGCATCAGTGACTCCTAAGCGTCACATACGCGAGAATTGGCTTTAAGCAAGGTGAGTCGGAGGTGGTATGCCTGCAAAGCAGCGCAAGTTCCTATTCCAATCGCGGGTCCGGAACTCGCGCGGCGGTCAGTACATTCACCTGGGCCGCGCCGGCCGCCAGTAATGCGAGCGCGCAAGCATTGGCGGTGCTGCCGGACGTCATAACATCGTCGATCAACAGGATTCGCTTGGCCACAAGGCCGGCTGCCCGGCCGGCGCGCACGGCGACGGCGCCCTCCAGCTCGGCCCGGCGCTGCACCCGGCTGAGCGGCCCCAGTGGCACGGTTGCGCGGCTGCGGATCAGGGCGTCCAGCTTGGCCGGGCGTTTAGCCAGCCGGCCAAGGGCGGCCGCCAGCAGCGCCGCCTGGTTGTAGCGGCGCTGCCGCAGGCGCGTCTTGTGCAGCGGTACCGGAACCAGGATTTCGGCCTTGGCCAGCAGACCGGCACCGGCGCGGGCCATCAGCACGGCCAGGCCGAGTGCCGCATCCGTGCGGTCGGCATATTTGAACGGCAGGATCAGGCGGCGGCTGAGATCGTCATAACGCAAGGCAGCGCGGGCCTGGGTAAAGGCCGGGGGCTCGACGGCGCAAACCTCGCACAGCCGCCCTGCCCCCGGGCTGAAGGGCAAGGGCACGCCGCATGGCGGGCATAAGGGCGCCGAGATAAAATTGGCCTTGCGGAAACACGGCAGGCAGAACTGCCCGTCGGCGTCCACCGGTGCGTCGCAGGCCAGGCAATTGGGAGGTAGCAGCATATCCAGCACCTGCACCCCAAATGGCCGGAGCCAGGACGCGAGGTTGCTGCTAAGCATCGGCAATGCAGGATTCCGTGAGCCAGATTTTTGACGCGAGTGCCGTAAGGCGGCAGCGAGACCGCGCGGCGGCGCGCCTCGGAACGGTCGCCGAGGTGCTGGAAGATTTGGCTGCGCGGCTGCTAGACCGGCTGGACGACACCAAGGCCCGTTTCGAATCGGCACTGGAAATCGGCGGCCGCGGTTCAGTGGCGCCGGCACTGGCGAGCCGCGGCATGCAGGTGGTATCTGCCGATTTTTCCGCGAAAATGGCAATCAGGGCCGGCGGTCTGCCTGTTGCCATAGATGCCGAAGCCCTGCCGTTCGGCGCGCAAAAATTCGACCTGATCGTCGCGCATCTGAGCCTGCACTGGGTCAACGACCTGCCGGGGGCATTGCTGCAGCTACGCCGGTCGCTGAGGCCCGGCGGGCTTTTTCTGGCCAGCATGCCCTCCTTGGGCACCTTGGCGGAGCTGCGCAGCGCCTTGTTGGAGGCCGAAGCAATGTTGCGCGGCGGCGCCAGCCCGCGGGTATCGCCATATCCGGATTTGCGCGACTGCGCCGGACTGCTGCAGCGGGCCGGCTTCGCATTGCCGGTCGCCGATGTCGAAGAGATCGAATTTCTATACGCCAACCCGCTGACCCTGCTGCACGAACTGCGCGCTGCCGGCGAGACCAACGCAGTCTCCGCACGCTCCAGAAAAATCCCGCCCCGCGCACTGTTCCCCCTGGCGCTGGCCAATCTCCCGCGCCACGACGGCCGCGCTGTGGCCACATTACGGATGGCCATCATGACCGGCTGGAACGCTTAACCGCCGCCTCACAACAATCCTGTCTTCCGAAAACTAAGCCATTGGCCGTTGCCGACGATGACGTGGTCGTGCAGCACGATCCCGAGGGCGGTGGCGCCTTTTTTTATCTCCTTGGTCATGGCGATATCCTCCTGGCTGGGGGAAGGGTCGCCGCTCGGGTGGTTATGGACCAGGATGATCGCGGTCGCGTGCAGATCGAGCGCCCGTTTGACGACTTCCCGGGGGTAGACCGGGGTGTGGTTGACGGTGCCACGCGCCTGCGCCTCATCGGCCAGCAGCCGGTTGCGGTTGTCGAGAAACAGGATACGGAACTGCTCAATTTTCTCGCGCGCCAAGATGGACTGCAAGTATTCCATCAGCCGTTCCCAATTGCCCAGAATCGGACGGTAAAGCACCTCGGCCTTGGCTAGGCGCTGGGCGGCCGCCTGCACGGTCTTTAGTGCCGAAACGCCCGCCTCCCCCAGACCGTCGATATCCAGCAATTCCATTGGCGCAGCAGAAATGGCGGCCGCGAAGCTGCCGAACCGGCCGATCAGCGTGCGGGCGATCGGCTTGGTGTCCCGGCGCGGGACGGCAAGAAACAGGACCATTTCAATCAGCTCATGATCGGCGAGCGCCACATCGCCGGCGGCGAGCAGCCGTGCGCGCAGCCGGGCCCGATGGCCGACAGAGCTTGACGCAGGCTGGGCAGGTCTGATTTCCGGCGACAGGCTGCTCAGCAGTGTCGCATCGGCTAAACCTGAGAGTGCAGAACGCTTGGCCATATGCAAGCATAGCGTGCGCTTTCTCAAGCGTTTTGAGAAGCCTTTACTTTAAATTAACTCGTTCACCTTCAAACAACCACCGGCTTTGCCGGCGCGGCGGGGGCTTTGCGCGTGGAAAGAACCATATAAACGGCCGGCACCACGAACAACGTGAAAACGGTGCCAATCGCCAAGCCGCCGGCAATAACGACACCCATGTTGATACGCGCAGCCGCGCCGGCGCCGGTGGACAGGATCAACGGCACGACACCGAGCACCATCGCCGCGGTGGTCATCAGAATCGGCCGCAAGCGGATGCTGGCGGCGTATTCGATCGCCTCGCGCTTAGACTTACCCTCCAACTGGGCGGTGTTGGCGACATCGACCATCAGGATCCCGTGCTTGCTGACCAGCCCCATCAGCGTCACCAGCCCGACCTCAGTATAGATGTTGAGCGTCACCCCGCCGAAGCCGAGATAGATGAAAATCAACGCGCCGGCGATCGACATCGGCACCGAGACCAGAATGATCAACGGATCCCGGAATGAGTTGAACAGCGCCGAGAGCGAAAGGAAAATGATGATGACGGCAAAACCGAAGGTGACCAGGAAGCTGTTGCTCTCCTGCACATATTGCCTGAGCGGCCCGGCGTAATCCGATTTATAGCCCGGCGGCAGAATCTGCGCGGCGAGTTTCTGTACCGTGGCGAGCGCATCGGCCTGCGACACGCCGGGGGCGACCACCCCGCCCAGGGTTGCCGAGTTTTGCTGTTGAAAGTGATTGATGGATTCCGGAATGACGGAAGTGGAAATCGTTGCGATCGCTGAAAGCGGCAGTGGAATGCCGTTGACCGAGGTAACGGAATAATCCGACAGTTGCGATGGGTTGAGCCGCGATACCCGGTTGACCTGCGGAATCACCTTATATGAACGGTCGTAATAGCTGTAATAATTGACGTAGTTGCCCCCCAACGCATCGGATAGCGCCGCGCCGACATCGCTCATGTTGAGGTTGAGTTCGGATGCCTTGTCGCGGTCGATAAGCACGTTGGATTGCGGCTGATCGATTTTCAGATCGTTGCTGAGAAAGATGAACTTGCCGCTTTTTATCGCCGCCTGCAGCAATTGCTGTGAAATCGGATAGAGATCGTTATAGGAGGCCGTTGTTTTGACCACGTAAGAAAAAGGCAGGCCGTTGGAGCCGGGCAATGATGGCGGCTGGAAGGCGACAATCTGCACGCCGGAAATGCCGCTGTTCATGTCCGCCTGCATTTCGTTGGAAAGCAAAGCTTCGCTTTTCACCCTCTGGTCCCAGGGTTTCAGAATAACGCCTTCCAAGGAGAAGCCGGGCTGATCGATCTGAAACGTGCTTTCAACCTCCTTATAGGAGAGCACAATCTTGTTGATCGCCTTGTCCCACAGCGCATGCTGCGTGTAGCTGGCATTTGGCTGGTAGGTGGAGATCAGCCCAAAAAATCCGCCGTCCTCATTCGGCGCCAACTCGCTGCTGGCGCCGGTCGCCAGGAAATAGATGCTGGTAAGGATGATACCGGCAAAAACCAGCGTTACGGCGATGGTGTTGAGCGATCCGCGCAACAGCTTCATGTAAATCCAGTGCACCTCGCCGAACCGGCGGTCGATGAAGCCGATCAGCCAGGTTTCCCAATTGGGATTTTCAGTGTCGATTTTTCGCAAAAGCCGCGAGCAGGCCATCGGCGTTAAGGTCAACGCAACGATTGCCGAAATGGTGACGGCGCCCGCGAGGGTAAAAGCGAATTCCGTGAACAATGCGCCGGTAAGGCCGGTTTGAAAGCCGATCGGCACATAGACTGCAATCAGCACGATGGTCATGGTGATAATGGGCGTCGATAATTCCCGCGCCGCCGAGAAGGCAGCTGCCAGAGGTGTTTCGCCATCTTCGATATGCCGGTTGACGTTTTCAACGACGATGATGGCATCGTCGACCACCAGACCGATACCCAGCACCAGCGCCAGCAGGGTCAGAAGATTGATGGTGAATCCGAGCAGCAGCATCATCGCGAAGGCGCCGACCAGCGACAGCGGAATCGCGATCACCGGGATCAGCACCGAACGGGGAGACCCCAGGAAGGCGAAGACCACCAGCGTGACAATCACCAGGGATTCGACCAGCGATTTCAAGACATCGTAGATCGAGGCGTGCACGAATGTGGTTGCATCGAAGGCCAAATTGCCATGCAGACCGCTCGGTAGCTGGGCGAATATGCCCGGCAGGATTTTGCGGACATTTGTGATCACGCTGATCAGATTGGCGGCGGGCGCCACCTGCACGCCGATGAACACGCCGGTCTTACCGTTGGAGGCAATGTACTGGTCGTAATTGTCATCGCCGAGTTCAACGGTGCCGATATCACGCACCCGGATGATCGCACCGTTGGATTGCTTGAGAATGAGATTGCCGAATTCTTCAGGCGTATGCAGGTTGGTGGACGCCGTAAGCGTCACCTGTACCGTCTGGCCCTTGGTGTTGCCAAGCGCCGAGATAAAATTATTCGTGCCGAGATCGGTGTACACATCCTGCGCCGTCAACCCGTAGGACGCGAGCTTGTTGGGATCGAGCCAAACCCGCATCGAATAGTTTCGGATGCCGAGGATCTCAGCCGTCTGCACGCCGGGCACCGCCTGGATCTGCGGCTGCACGACGCGCGTTAGATAATCGCTGATCTGGTTCGGTCTGAGGACCGTGCTGTCGAAAGCCATATAGGCAGCATCGGTGGTTTCATTCTGCTGCAGCACCAGAACCGGCTGCTGCGTGCCGATCGGCAGCTGGTTTAACACCGAACTAATTTTGGCGCTGATCTCGGTGAGTGCGGAATCCGGATCGTGATTCAATTGCAGGTTAAGCGTGATCGTGCTGGTGCTGGGCTGGCTGGTCGAGGTCATGTAGTCGATGCCGTTGACCTGCGCGACCGCGTTCTCCAGCGGCGTAGTGATAAAGCCGGCGACGACGCTCGGATCGGCGCCGGGATAGGTTGTCGTTATGGTGATCGTCGCACTTTGCGTATAGGGGTATTCCAGCACCGGCAGCGACATCACCGCACGCAGGCCGAGCACGAAGATCAGCACGCTGACGACGATGGCCAGAACCGGCCGGCGGATGAACAGATCGGTGAAGTTACCCATGAAGGCGCTGCTTATTCATTTGGCGGGTTTGGATTGGATTCGTTGGGCGGCTGGATCGAATTATTGATTATCACGATCGAGTCGTTTTTAAGCTTGACCTGGCCTGCGGTAACCACCTCATCGCCCGCCGCGACGCCCTTCAGAACCGAGACCTGGTCGCCCCTGGTATCACCCAAAGTAACGAACACCTGCTCGGCGGTCAGCTGATCCTTGCCCTTCGAATCCTTGCCGTGCTTCACAAGATACACAGTGTCGCCGTAGGAATTATAGGCGATTGTGGTCTGCGGCAAAGTGATCAACTGCTGCGGCTCACCGACCGTGATACTCACCGTGGCGAACATGCCCGGCCGCAGCAGCAATCCGTCATTGGCAATGGTAGCGCGCACCTGCACGGTCCGGGTGGCGGTATCCAACGCAGAGCTGATCGCCGTGATCGCGCCGGTGAACGTTTTATCCGCAAACGCGTCGACATTGACGTTGACCGTCTGTCCCACCTCGATCTGCGCCAGCGCCTGCTGCGGCAAATAGAAATCCACGAACAACGGATCGAGCTGCTGCAGCGTGACGATTTCCGTGCCGGCGGCAAGGAATTGGCCGATGTTCACCTGCCTGATGCCAAGTGTACCGGCAAACGGCGCCTTGATCTGCTTCTCGGCGATCAGCGCCTGCTGCGCCTGGATCTGGGCCTGGGCCGCCGCCAATGTCTCGCGATCGGTATCGACGGTGGACTGGGCAACGGCGTCGGCCTTGAACTGTTTGAGATCGCGCTGATAGTTGATGAAATCCAGCGCCGCCGTCGCCTGCAGCTGCGCCAGCACGGCGGCGTCGTTCACCGGGCGCAGCGTCAGCAGCAGCGCGCCTGCCGGCACCATATCGCCGGATTTGAAATCGATCGTATCGACAATGCCGTCCACCTGCGAGGACAGGTTGGCGCCGTTGATGGCGACCACGCTGCCGACCGAATTGAGCGTGCCTTGCCATGTCGCGGTCTCCGCCTGGATGGTGGCAACCGTCTGCGGCGGGTTCGACAGCGTGGCGAGGAACCTGCCGATCATGATGCTTCTGAAAGCGCCGAAACCAAAAATTAGAAACAACAGGATGCCGACGCTAACCAACATGATGATCAGCCGCAGCATCGGCCTCGGACGCCGTTTTGGAGGCGATATGATATCAGCGCGCGTTTCGGCCATCTAAATCCACCTGGCTTTGGGGTTATATTTCATGGAATGAGACCACAGCAGGGATTTGATGCAATAGCTGCATCGTCACGATGCCACCAGCCGCCACCCAGCGCCTGATAGAGCGCCGCGGTATCCGCAAGCCGCGACGCCTCCGCCCTGACCTCGGCGATGACGGCGTTCTGATACGTGCTCTGCGCCGTCAATACGGCGGTGAATGGCTGGCCGCCCAGCTGTACCTGGCTTTGCGTCACCTGCAGGCTATGCGCCGATGTCTGTGCCGCCAGCTGATTCGCCGCCAGCGTATCGGCGTCGAACTGCAAGGCCTGCAACGCGTTTGCAACATTCTGGAATGCTGCGAGCACGGTCACCTGATATTGCGCGCCGGCGGCCCGCAACGCCGCAATCGACGCCTTGCGTTTGGCGTTCAACGTTCCGCCCTCAAAAATCGGCTGGGTAATGCCGGCCACCAGACTCCAAAGCATGTTCTCGGATGTGAACAGCTTGCCCATCTGCAGCGCTTCCTGTCCTACATTCGCGCTAAGCTCGATCTGCGGCAGCATGTTCGCGGTCGCCACGCCGACATTGGCGGAAGCCTCGTGCAATTGCGCGGCCGCGGCTTGGATATCGGGCCGCTGGTTGACCAGCGCGGAAGGTACGCTCACCGGCACCGAGCCCGGCAAATTCAACGATGCAAGCGTGAAATCCTCAACGTGAAAATTGGCTGGGTAGGTGCCGACATAATCGGCCAGCTGGTTGCGCTCCTGCGCCAGCTGGGATTCCAGCGGCGGGAGAGTCGCCGTGGCACTCGCCAGCGCCGCCTGCTCGCTCAGCACATCGGCCATCGCGACGCCGCCGTAAGAAAATTGCTTGTTGAGAATATCCAGCTGCGACTGATCGATGGCGATGATCTGTTTGGTCGCCGCGATCTGCGCGTTCAATGAGGCTTCGGCAACCGCGGCGGTGACGATATTCGACGTCAGAGTCAGATAGGCGGCTTCCAGCTCGTAGCGCTGATAATCGGCCTGCGCCTGCAGGCTCTCCACCTGTCGCCGCGTTAGCCCGAAGACATCCGGGCTATAGGAGACGCTGACACTGGCATTGTACAGACTGAACGGCGGAACATTGACCGGCCCGACATTGGTCAGGCTGCCGCCGGCGGTGGCGAGCTCGGCCGATGAGGGCTTTTGCCGCTCGGCCTGAAAATTGCCTGACAGGCTGGGGAAAAATGCACCCTGCTCGGCCCGCACATTTTCCTCCGCTTCCAGCAGTGAATTCTGGGCGGCCAGCAAATTCGGGTTATTTTGTAGCGCGGTGTTGATCAGGCTGTTCAGTTCTGGAGAGCGAAATAACGTCCACCAATCGCCGGAAATATCCTCGCCGGTTACGAATTGCTGTGAAACGCCATCCGCCGCGCGCGTGGTTCCGGGTAACGGGCTTGCCGTATATCCAGAAACGCCTGGGGCGGAGGGTTGATGGTAATCGGGACCCACAGCACAACCGGCGAGGCCCGAGCACAGCAACAATGCCGGAACTCTAAAGTGGAAACCCGATGGTTTCATAGGCTTCGACTAACGGGGATTGCCGGGTCCGTCAAGCAGCCGACAGATCCGAAACGCCCGGGCTCGCGCCAGGAAACTTGCAAGTTTCCGAAAGCCTGATATTGGCGATGGCTATGGCCGCTGAAATGAACACAGTGAAGCACCGCGGCGGTACCGCCAAACGCGCGGCCGCACTGTTAGCGCCGGCGCCGGCCGAGTTGTCCGATGCGAAAAAAAAGCTACAGCTGGTTCAATTTGCGGAAAAAATATTCCTGGAAAAAAACTATCACGACGCGACCATGAACGATGTCGCGAGTGCCGCCGGAATGTCAAAGAAAACGGTTTATAAGTTATTTAATTCGAAGTCAGATCTTTTCATGGCGACGATGGCGCATCATGCCGGAAGGCTGGTGATCCCACCGATGCCAGATGATTGGACGATCCGGGAAAGCCTGATCCATGTGCTGCTCTCCATCAGCCAGTTCATGCTGGCGCCCGAACGAATTGCGGGCACCAGGCTGATTATGGCCGCCTATACCCATAACGACAAATTCGGCACGATTTTTCAGCAGAAACGCGTGACGAAAACCAAGGCCATTCTGGAGCACTGGCTCTCAAAAATTGGCCCTCCGGATTACATTGAGGTAACACAGATCAAGGAAATGGGCGCCATACTTTACGGAATGGCGCTGGGCGAATTTCAGCTTAGCACCTTGGTCGGATTCCGGCAGGTTCCCACTAAGGCCGCATTGATCACGCGAATCCATTGCGTCGTGGATATGTTTCTCGCCAATTATGAAGCCTAGGTCTAGCCGCCGGTAACACTCATGTGCCGCGCCACGGCAGGCCGGCTGTGGCGCCGGTCGATCACGAAATCATGTCCTTCGGGCTTGCGCGAAATGGCTTCCGCAATTGCCGCGTCCAATGCGCCATCGTCCGAACTGCGCCGGAGTGGGGCGCGCAGATCGGCAGCATCTTCCTGACCCAGACACATGAACAGCGTGCCGGTGCAGGTCAGGCGTACGCGGTTGCAGCTTTCGCAGAAGTTATGCGTGAGCGGGGTGATGAAACCAAGACGCTGCCCGGTTTCCGCAATATCCACATAGCGCGCCGGGCCGCCGGTTGCGTATGCACTGGGGCTCAGCGTCCAGTTCTGGCCAATTCGCGCCCGCACCAGAGAGAGCGGCAGATATTGCGCCATCCGATCGCCGTCGATCTCGCCCATCGGCATGGTTTCGATGAGGCAAAGATCGAATTGATGCCGGCCGCAATATTCGATCATGCGGTCGATTTCGTCCTCGTTGACGCCCTTCAGCGCCACCATGTTGATCTTGATTCTCAAGCCGGCGGCCTTCGCGGCCATGACGCCGGCAAGCACCGCATCCAGTTTTCCCCAGCGCGTGATTTGCGCGAATTTATCCGCATCGAGCGTGTCGATACTGACATTGATGCGCTTCACGCCGGCGGTGGCCAGATCCTCGGCAAAACGCGCAAGCTGACTGCCGTTCGTGGTGATCGTCAGCTCCTCCAGCCCCTGCCCCAGCCTGGAGCCGAGCTTGCGGATCAGCCACATCACATCGCGACGCACCAGCGGTTCGCCGCCGGTCAGCCGCAGTTTGGTGATGCCCTGGCGGATGAAGGCGGCACAGACCCGGTCCAGCTCTTCCAGCGAAAGCAGGTCCCTCTTCGGCATGAAAACCATGTCCTCGGACATGCAATAGACGCAGCGAAAATCGCAACGATCGGTGACCGAGACCCGTAGATAGGTGATGGCGCGGCCAAACGGGTCAATCATTCGAACCATCCGGGGTTGTGTCAGCCCAGTCCAGGGTCACCTCAGCGGTGTTGATCAGTATTTTGCCGGCGTGTTCGAACATCACGGTGACACGCTCGCCGATAGCCGATTGCACCTGGCCCAGGCCCCATTCCGGTCTTTTGGGGTGGCGTACATAAACGCCCGGTTCGAATTCACTTCTCAGCATCTACCATCCAGCCGCAATTCTGCAGACCTTGTAGCATATGGGGTGGCACCGGCGCGATCGCATCAACCGGCGGCTCCAGGGGCAGGCAAATCGCGCGCGCCAGCAGGCTAAGCGCGCCTTTGCCGCCGCCATAGACCGGATCGCCGATAATCGGATGGCCGATCGCCGCGCAATGGGCGCGAATCTGATGGGTGCGGCCGGTATGTGGATGCAGTTCCAGCCAGGAGCATTTTGGCGCGGAGCCAAGCAGCCGCCAGCTTGTGGAAGCGGCCGGCGCGCCCGCCTCAGGGGCCATTTTCCAGCTTTTGCCGCTGGTCACCTTCGCGAGCGGTAGGTCGATCTCGCCCGCGGATTCGCCGGGAGTACCGCTGACCAGGGCCCAATAGGTTTTCGATACACCGCCATTGGCAAACAGGACCTGCGCCGCAATCAGTGCCGATTTTTTCAATGCGATAACAAGACAGCCAGCAGTATCACGGTCGAGCCGGTGGGCCAGCCAGGGGCCGGATTTGGTTTTTGTAAAAGCGGGGAAGAAATCCTCGACATTCGGTCCGCCGGCCCGGGTTGCGTGGACCGGCAGTCCGGCGGGCTTGTTGATGACGATGAACCGATGATCCGAGAACAGAATTTCAGGCGCGGTCACGCGCGCAAATGATCCGGAATCCGCAGCCCGAGGCGCCGCGGGATGTCCCAGACCTCACGAAGCCGGCGGATTTCCACAAATCCAGCCGCCAGATAATTCGGCAGCGCGCGCGGATGGTCGGCGGTACAGGTGTTTACGGTCAGCCGCCGCGCCGGACCGGGGTCCCTGATCAGCGACACCTCGTTGATCGCCGCGCGCAGCAGCTTCATTCCAAAGCCGCGGCCGATCATCTCCGGAACCAGGCCCAAGTAATTGAGATTGACGTCCGGCCAGTTGCTGCGTTCCAGCTCGAAGAACCCTGCAGCCTTGCCGTCGACGCTAAGCACATGGGTGGAGACCAACGGCGATGCGAGATGCCGCGCCAGCATCGTATCGGGCATCACCTCGCGCAGCCACCACAGCCAGGGGGCGCCGACTTCATGATAGAGTTGCCGATAGGCGGCGACCGATAGTTTTTGCCGCGCCAGGATGCCGTCCTCCGGAAATTGTACCGGCAGGCGCGGCGATGGCACCGCCATGTGCATGAACGTCACCATCACGGCCACACGGTCGGCCGGCTCGCCAGCGGGAATGCGGGCGTAGTCCAGCATATGGCTAATCGTCGAGGAAGCTGCGCAGTTTACGGCTGCGCGACGGGTGTTTCAGCTTTCGCAACGCCTTCGCCTCGATCTGCCGGATGCGCTCGCGGGTGACGTTGAACTGTTGGCCAACCTCTTCCAAGGTGTGATCGGTATTCATGCCGATGCCAAAGCGCATGCGCAGCACGCGCTCCTCGCGCGGGGTGAGCGAGGAGAGCACCCGGGTTGCGGCCTCGCGCAAATTCGCCTGCACAGCGGCGTCCAACGGGATGATGGCCCCCTTATCCTCGATGAAATCGCCGAGGTGAGAATCCTCCTCATCACCGATCGGGGTCTCCAGGCTGATCGGCTCCTTGGCGATTTTCAGCACTTTGCGCACTTTTTCCAGCGGCATGCCGAGTTTTTCGGCAAGCTCTTCCGGCGTCGGTTCGCGGCCGATTTCATGCAGCATCTGCCGCGAGGTGCGGACCAGCTTGTTGATCGTCTCGATCATATGCACCGGGATGCGGATGGTCCGCGCCTGATCGGCGATCGAGCGGGTGATCGCCTGGCGGATCCACCAGGTCGCATAGGTGCTGAACTTATAGCCGCGGCGATATTCGAATTTATCGACCGCCTTCATCAGACCGATATTGCCTTCCTGGATCAGATCCAGGAATTGCAGCCCGCGATTGGTGTATTTTTTGGCAATTGAAATCACCAGCCGCAGATTGGCCTCGATCATCTCCTTCTTGGCGCGCGTGGAATCCCGCTCGCCGCGCGAGACGGTGGCATAGACCCGGCGGAATTCTTCGATCGGCAGCCCGCCTTCGCTAGCAACCTTGCCGATCTGGGTGCGCAATTCGCTCACCTGCGGCAGGTATTTCTGCACAAACACTTTCCAGCCCTTGCCCGGAAGTGCTCCGACATCGGTCAGCCAATTCGGGTCCATCTCGCGGCCCCGGTAATGCTGCAAAAATTCGTCGCGGCTGACCTTGGCGCCCTCGGCCAGGCGCAGGATCTGCCCTTCCAGCCCGTTCAGCCGCTGGTTCAGCACTTTCAGCTGGGCAACCAGCTCCTCGATGCGGTTGTTATGCAGCCGCACCTGCTCGACCTTGGCAACCAATTCGTCGCGCAGTTTCTCGTAATTCTTCTCCGAGCGCGTATTGACGTCGGCGCCGGCGGTCAGGTTATCGAGCCGCTTCTGCTGGATTTTGGCGAGTTTCTCGTAGAGCTTCTCGATATCCTCGAAATAGGTGAAAATCTCCGGCTTCAGCTTCTCTTCGAGCGCGGAGAGCGACATGCCGACGCCCTCGTTATCCTCGTCATCCTCAATCTCTTCCTGAGTCTGAAAACCCTCCACGGCGACCGGATCATTGCCGGCCTGCATGGCTTCCAGATCGATCACGTCGCGCAGCAGCACGCGGCCGTTATTCAGCGCCTCATGCCAGGCGATGATGGCGCGGAAGGTCAGCGGGCTTTCGCAAAGCCCGCGGATCATCATGTCGCGCCCGGCCTCGATGCGCTTGGCGATCGCGATTTCGCCCTCACGGGACAAAAGCTCGACGGTGCCCATTTCGCGCAGATACATCCGCACCGGGTCGTCGGTACGGGATACCGAGCTCTCGCTGATATTGCCGGCGGGGGCTTCCTCGTCCTCAACCGCCTCTTCCTTGGCGGCCGGGGTGGCCTCCGGGTCTTCGCCCTCCTCGGATTCGACGACCTGCATGCCCATCTCGTTGAGCATCGCCATGATGTCTTCGATCTGCTCGGAACTGTTCTGCTCGGCGGGCAAAACCGCGTTCAGCTCATCGAAGGTGATGTAGCCGCGCTCCTTACCCTTGGCGATCAGGCGTTTGACGGCAGCCGATTGAGTGTCGAGCACATTGGCGTCGGCTTCGGCTTCGGGGGCTTGCGGCTCAGCCGCGGTAACGGTTTTCGTTGCCATGATTTGGCGATACTCCGGGAATTTAGAACTTAATTCTAGTGATTATCAGAAAATGGGGCGGCTGAACGAGGTTTACAGTACGAATTTATTAGCCGTCTGCATCCCGTTCCGCCCGCTCGGCCCGGGATAGGGCGGCGTTCAGTTTGATCAGTTTTTCGACCGCGACGGGGTCGGCCGGGTTTTCGAGGTAGCTGCGCTGCTGTTCGTCGCGTTGCTCGCGCAGTCTATTGCGGCTTGCTCTCATCAGACCGAACATCTCCCACCACCCATTCGCTGCTTCCGCCAAAGTCGCCGCCGGAGCGGCACAGGCCGGTAGGGGAGACATCGCCAGAACCTGGCCAGCGACAGCCATCAACCCGGATTCGTCTAAGTGGTTGAGCAGGCCGGGTGAGTCAAGAGTGACATTGCTGTCATGAAACTTTGCGAAAGCGTTGCGCAGGCGTTCATAAGCCGGCGGCAGATCGATCAGCGCGAAGGCTTCCTCGACATCCGGCAGCAAGGTCGGGTGATTGATTAGGATAGCGGTCAGGATACGGCCGCGCTCAATATCGGCGCTGGCTGGATCAATTGGGACCCGGACCGGGCGCATCGCGGGTTTTGCCGCTGCATTCGGAGCGCGACCGGCAAAACCGCCATTTCGCTGTGAGGCTCCGCCCTTCCCCGATGGGCTGCGGCGTTCGGCAAAAAACCGGTCCAGCAGCATGGCCCGGTATTCGCCGGCAAGCGATTTGTCCGTGATGCGGTCAGCGATTTCCATCAGTTTTTTCCGAAGCGCCGCGCGGCCCTCCGGCGTTTCGCGGATCGCCCCTTCGGCGAGCATGTCGAACAATACCGACGAGAGCGGCGCCGCATCGCCCAGTTGTGCCTGAAACCCGGCCGGCCCTTGCGCCCGGACCAGGCTATCGGGGTCCTGGCCATCCGGCAGGCGCAAAAATCGGAGCGAACGGTCCGGCGCCAGCCCCGCCAGCGCCAGATCGACCGCCCGCATGGCGGCTTTCCGGCCGGCTTTGTCGGCATCGAAGCAGATCACCGGTTCCGGGCTGAGATTCCAGATTTCCGCGAGTTGCTCCTCGGTCAGTGCAGTGCCCAACGGCGCGACCGCGCCGCCAAATCCTGCTTGCGACAGCGCGATCACGTCCATCTGGCCTTCGACGATGATCAATGCCTCGCCCTTGCGCACCGCCTCGCGGGCGAAATGGACGCCAAACAGCGAGCGGCGTTTGGAAAATGCCGGGGTTTCCGGGCCGTTGACGTATTTAGGCTGGCCGTCGCCGAGAATTCGGCCGGAAAAACTGGTGATGGCGCCGCGGCGGTCCTGGATCGGAAACATGACGCGCGAGAAGAACATGTCGACCGGGCCTCGGCCGGCTTCGCTTTGCTTCATCAGCCCGGCCTCAATCAGCTGGTCCGTCTGTATGTTTTGGCGGGCAACGGCCGCGGCGAGTGCGCCCCTGCCCTCGCCGGACCAGCCCAGTCCGAATTTTTTGATGGTCGCTTCCGATAGTCCCCGTTCTCGGAGGTAGCTCAGCGCTCCTGCGCCCCCCGGTGCGAACAGCCAGTCCTGATAGGTTTTCGCCGCCGCCTGCAGCACCTCATGGATGCTGGCGCGCCTGGCCTCGCGTTCGGCCTCCGCAGGGCTGGCTTTCGGAACCTCCAGCCCGGCCTCGGCAGCCAGGCTTTCAACCGCCTCCATGAAGCCGGCGCCCTGCGATTTCATGACGAAAGTGATGGCGTCCCCGTGCTCGCCGCAGCCGAAGCAATGGAAGTGATCGTCATATACATAGAAAGACGGTGTCTTCTCGCCATGGAACGGACAGCAGCCTTTGGATTCCCGGCCCGAGCGCGTCAGCCGGACGCTGCGGCCGATCAGCGCCTGCAGCGGCGTGCGGGCGCGTAGCTCATCCAGAAAATTTGGCGGTAGCGCCATTAAACTGGACGCTTTGCCAAAATCGTCATTGCGAGCGTAGCGAAGCAATCCATCTTCCTAGCCCAAAGCTGCTTTCACGGCGCCAGACGCCACCGACATGTCCAGAGCCGGGCCGTGCTTGGCTTTGAGCGCGGCGATGACCTTTCCCATGTCCTTGGGCGAGGTCGCCCCAGTTTCCGCAATGGCATCTGCAATGGCGGCATTCAGCTCATCACCGATGAGCGTCTTCGATAAAAATTCTTCAATAACAGCAATTTCTGCCTCTTCCTTCGCAGCCAGCTCCTCCCGCTTGCCCTGTCGGTAGAGGGTGACGGCGTCGCGCCGGGATTTGATCATCGACCGCAGCATGGCGATGATCTCGTCATCCGGAATGGCGGCAATCCCCTTCGGGCGGGCGGCGATATCGGTATCCTTCAGCTTGGCCGAGATCATCCGCAGCGTAGAGGTGCGGTCGGCATCCCGCGCCAGCATCGAGGTTTTGGTGGCAGCGGTCAGGTCATCGCGTAGGGGCATTCTGGTCCTTTACCGGAGTTAATTTCCGGCGTTACATTATCTCGTTGATAACGGAAATAAATTCCGGTACACCAATTTCATGCCAATATCCATATCCGAGCTCATCGACCGCTTAGGCGGGCAGGACGAAGCTGCCCGGCTGACCGGGGTATCGTTGGACGCAATCCGCAAATGGCGGAGTTCGAGCGCCATTCCGTCCCGCCATTGGCCTGCCATTATGGCAGCAACCGGGCTGGGTATGGAAGAGCTTGCACCGTCCGCCGAGACCGACGTACCCCCCGGCGCCACCGCCGCCTTAGTGCTGGCGGATGCTAGCGTGTTCTGGGGCCGCGGATTTGGCGCCTTTGGGGTGAGCAAGCCGGCCGAATTATGTTTCTCCACCGGGATGACAGGCTACCAGGAAACCCTCACCGACCCGTCTTTCGCCGGCCAGATCATCACATTCACCTTCCCGCATATCGGCAATGTGGGCGTGAACGAGGAAGATATCGAGGCGGTGAACATCGCTGCCCGCGGGCTGGTGACGAAGGAAGATATTTCTGCTCCCGCCAACTGGCGGGCCACGGCCAGCCTCGATGAATGGCTGAAAAAGCAGAACGTGCCGGGCATTGCCGGTGTTGATACGCGGGCGCTCACGTTGCGCATCCGCGACCTCGGCGCCCCGAACGCGGTGCTGGCCTATCCCGCGGACCAGAAATTCGACATCGCGGCACTCGCAGCCCAGGCCGCCGCCTGGCCCGGACTGGACGGCATGGATCTGGCCGCCGAGGTTTCCTGCACCCAGAGCTACGAATGGACCGGCGGGCGCTGGAGCCTGGAAGCCGGATTTGCCGAACCTGAGACCACGCATACGGTTGTCGCGGTCGATTACGGCGCCAAACGGAATATTTTGCGCAGCCTGGCGAGTGCTGGCTGCAAAGTGATCGTGGTGCCGGCCGCAGCCTCAGCTGAGGATATCCTGCGGCACAAGCCGGACGGGGTGTTTCTCTCCAACGGCCCGGGCGATCCAGCCGCGACCGCAGCCTACGCCGTGCCCGCGATCCAGGGGGTCATGAATGCCGGCGTACCCATTTTCGGGATTTGCCTCGGCCACCAATTGCTGGCGCATGCGCTTGGCGCGAAAACCTACAAGCTTCCCCGCGGGCATCGGGGCGCCAATCAGCCGGTGAAAGACCTCGCAACCGGCAGGGTGGAAATCACGTCGCAAAACCACGGCTTTGCTGTGGACCATAATTCATTGCCAGATGGCGTTGAGATCACGCATGTGTCTCTGTTCGATGGTTCGAATGAAGGCATCGCGTGCAAATCGAAACGCGTGTTTTCGGTGCAGTATCACCCTGAGGCATCGCCAGGGCCTTCTGATTCCGGATATCTGTTTGGCCGGTTTGTGGAGATGATGGGATAGTGTGCCCCGGTACCGTTCAGCATCGCGCAACACGAAAAATCGTCAAGGCAACCGCTGCGCGGTGGCCTGCGGCCAGCCTTGACCATTTTTCGCTTATGCACGCTCCTGAACTCGGCCGGGACGAAGAAACGAGCCTTTTAACCGAACAAAGAAACGTTTTTGACTAATGGGGGTTTGGGGCCTCCAGGCCCCAGCGGGTGCAGGACAGAGTCCTGCGTTTTCTTGATTGGATTTCTTTAAATGCCTAAACGCACCGATATAAAAAGCATCATGATCATCGGTGCTGGGCCAATCGTCATAGGCCCGGCCTGCGAGTTTGATTACTCCGGCGCCCAGGCATGTAAAGCGCTGCGCGAGGAAGGCTACCGGGTGATCCTGGTCAATTCCACTCCCGCAACCATCATGACCGACCCGTCGCTGGCGGATGCCACCTATATCGAGCCGATCACACCGGAGATGGTCGAGAAGATTATTCTGCGAGAAAAGCCGGACGCATTGTTGCCGACCATGGGCGGGCAGACGGCACTGAATACCGCGATGGCTCTGGCAAAATCCGGTGCGCTAGAGCGTCTTGGCGTGGAGCTGATCGGCGCCAAGGCCGAGGTGATCGACCGCGCCGAGGACCGCTTGAAATTCCGCGACGCCATGTCCGAAATCGGCATTGCCGGCCCCAAAAGTGCGATTGCCCATAACCGCGAGGAATTGAACGCCGCACTCGCCGAAATCGGCCTGCCCGCGGTTATTCGCCCCTCCTTCACCTTGGGCGGCACCGGCGGTGGCATCGCCTATAATCGCGAGGAATTCTTCAACATCGCCTTGGGCGGCATCGACGCCTCGCCCACCGATGAAGTGCTCATCGAAGAAAGCGTGCTGGGCTGGAAAGAATACGAAATGGAGGTCGTGCGGGATTCCGCGGACAATTGCATCATCATCTGCTCGATCGAGAATATCGATCCGATGGGCGTGCATACAGGGGATTCCATCACCGTCGCCCCTGCCCTCACGCTGACCGATAAGGAATACCAGATCCTTCGCGATGCCTCGATCGCCTGCCTGCGGAAAATCGGCGTCGATACCGGCGGCTCCAACGTGCAGTTCGGCATCAACCCCGTGGATGGGCGGATGGTGATCATCGAGATGAATCCGCGCGTCTCGCGCTCATCGGCGCTGGCCTCGAAAGCAACCGGCTTTCCGATTGCCAAAATCGCCGCCAAGCTCGCCGTCGGCTACACTTTGGACGAGCTCAAAAACGATATCACCATGTCCACGCCTGCAAGTTTCGAGCCGGTGATCGACTATGTGGTCATCAAAATACCCCGGTTTACCTTCGAGAAATTCCCCGGCACGCCGGCGCTGCTGTCCACCTCGATGAAATCCGTCGGCGAAGCCATGGCGATCGGCCGCAATTTCGCCGAGGCCCTACAGAAAGGTCTCCGGAGTTTGGAAACCGGGCTCTCCGGCCTCGATGAAATTCCCGCCCCAGGCGACGGCACGGCGGATGCCTACCGCGCGGCACTCTCGCTTGCCCGCCCCGACCGGCTGCTGATGGCCGCCCAGGCCTTGCGCGCGGGATTAAGCGTCGCCGAAATCAACGAGACCACCAAGTTCGACCCCTGGTTCCTGCGCCAGATGGAAGCCATCATCGCCGCCGAAAACGAGGTCCGCAAAAACGGCGTTCCGCGCGACGGCTTTGCGCTGCGCAAACTGAAATCTCTTGGCTTCGCCGATAAGCGCCTGTCCGAGCTTAGCGGCCAGAAGGAAGCCGCCGTCACCGCCGCCCGCCTCAAACTCGGCGTCGTGCCGGTGTACAAGCGCATCGACAGCTCGGCCGGCGAATTCAGCTCCGTCGCCGCCTATATGTACGGCACCTATGAAGGCGCCTACGGCGCGCCGATCTGCGAAGCCAATCCCACCGATCGCGATAAAATCATCATCCTCGGCGGCGGCCCGAACCGAATCGGTCAGGGCATTGAGTTCGACTACTGCTGCGTCCACGCCGCCTACGCGTTGCGCGATGCGGGGTACGAGACCATCATGGTCAATTGCAACCCCGAAACGGTCTCGACCGATTACGACACCTCCGACCGGCTGTATTTCGAACCGCTGTTCGCCGAAGACGTCATCAGCCTGATCCGCCGCGAACAGCAGAACGGCAAACTTCTTGGTTGCATCGTGCAGTATGGCGGCCAGACCCCGCTGAAACTGTCCCAGGCGCTGTCTGAAGCCAGCATTCCCATTCTCGGCACGTCCGCGGACGCCATTGATATCGCCGAAGACCGCGAGCGCTTTGCCGTGTTGTTGCAAAAGCTCGGGCTGCGGCAACCGGAAAACGGCATCGCCCGTTCGGCCGAACAGGCGGAAGCCATTGCGGAGCGCATCGGCTACCCCATCATCATCCGCCCCTCTTACGTGCTGGGCGGCCGCGCCATGGAAATCCTCTACGACCGCAACGGCCTTGGCCGTTACATGCGCGAAGTGGTGCGCATCTCCAACGACAACCCGGTGCTGATCGATCGCTACCTGAACGAAGCCTCGGAAGTCGATGTCGACTGCATCTGCGATGGCGAGACCGTCTATGTCGCCGGCGTGATGGAGCATATCGAGGAAGCCGGCATCCATTCCGGCGATTCCGCCTGCTCAATCCCGCCTTATTCGCTTTCGCCCGCCATCGTCGCGGAATTGCGGGCGGAGACCGAGGCAATGGCCAAGGCGCTCAATGTCGTCGGGCTGATGAACGTGCAATACGCCATCCAGAACGACCTGATCTATGTGCTCGAGGTTAACCCGCGCGCCTCCCGCACGGTGCCGTTCGTCGCCAAGGCAACCGGCGTCGCCATCGCCAAAATCGGCGCTCGGGTCATGGCCGGTGAAAAACTATCCTCCTTCAAGCTCGATGATACCGTCACCCGCGCGCATGTGGCCGTGAAGGAGGCGGTATTCCCCTTCGCCCGCTTCCCCAATGTCGACACCCTGCTCGGGCCGGAAATGAAGTCCACCGGCGAGGTCATGGGGCTGGACACCAATTTCGCCCGCGCCTTCGCCAAGGCGCAGCTGGGCGCCGGGGTAAAACTACCGCTTTCCGGCACCGCCTTCCTGTCCGTAAAAGAATCCGACAAGGAGGCGATTGTGCCGGTGGCCCGCCGCCTGGCGGAAATGGGTTTTTCGATCCTCGCCACGCGGGGTACCGCCGCCAGACTTACCCAGGCCGGAATTGCCGTAAAATCGATCAACAAGGTGCTGGAAGGCCGGCCGCATTGCGTGGACGCCATCCGCTCCGGCGACATCCAGCTGGTGATCAATACCGCCCATGGCGCCCAGTCGGTGACCGACAGCTACGATATCCGCCGCGATGCGTTGACCCACGGCGTGCCCAATTTCACCACAATTGCCGCCGCGCGCGCCACCGCGCATGCCATTGCTGCCCTGATTTCGGGCAGTCTTGAAGTTGCGCCGCTTCAGTCGTACTTTCCCCAACCTTTCTAACTCGTCGCCCCCGGAGACCCTGCTTGGGCCCTCTCGGGGCGGCGCTTGTATTTTAACCTCAACCCCATCGGCCAGGGCAGTGGCCGAGGAGACCACGTTGCAGAAATTTCCCATGACCGCCCCTGGCCTGGCAGCGCTCGAAGAAGAGCTGCGGACACTTAAAGCCCAGGAACGGCCCGCCATCATTCGCGCCATCGCCGAGGCCCGCGCCCATGGCGATTTGTCCGAAAACGCGGAATACCACGCCGCGCGCGAACGCCAGTCCTTTGTTGAAGGCCGGATCGCCGAGCTGGAGGAAATCACCTCCGCCGCCGAGGTGATCGACCCTGCCACGCTCACCGGCGACACCGTAAAATTCGGCGCGAATATTCTTCTCCTCGACGAAGACACCGAGAAAGAGGTCACGTATCAGATCGTGGGCATGTATGAGGCGGATGTGAAACGCGCGCTGCTTTCCATTACCTCGCCGCTCGCCAAGGCGCTGATCGCCAAGCGCGTCGGCGACACCGTCTCCGTGCCGGCGCCGAGTGGAGACCGCAATTACGAGATCCTGAAAATCACTTACGGCTGAGGCTGAGATGATCACGCTTGCCGATGTCGAGGCCGCCGCCGAACGGATCAAAGGCGCGGTACTTCGTTCGCCCTTTCTGCGCTCCGATGGGTTGTCGCGCGCAACCGGCGCCGAGATTTACCTGAAGCTCGACCATCTGCAGGCAACCGGCGCCTTCAAGGAACGTGGGGCCGCGAATAAAATCGCGCTGCTACCGCCGGAGGCAAGAAAGGCCGGGGTGATCGCCATGTCCGCCGGCAACCACGCCCAGGCAGTTGCCCGGCATGCCAGCCTGGGCGGCATCAAGGCGACCATCGTGATGCCCAAATTCACGCCCTCCACCAAAGTCTCGCGCACCCGGTCCTGGGGTGCTGAGGTGGTGCTGCATGGCGAGACGCTGGCGGAAGCCGCCGCCCACGCCCATGCGCTGGCGGAAAGCGAAGGCTATGTGTTCATCCATCCCTATGACGATGAACAGGTCATCGCCGGCCAGGGCACCATGGCGCTGGAAATGCTGCAGGATCAGCCCGAGCTCGATGTTCTTATTGTCGCCACCGGCGGCGGCGGGCTGATCTCGGGCTCGGCCGTCGTCGGCCGTGCGCTTAATCCCAAAATGGAAATTCTCGGCGTCGAAGTGGAGAACTATTCGGCCTTCGCCCAGGCGCTTTCGGGCCAGCCGATCGCGGTCGGCGGCCCAACCATCGCTGAAGGCATCGCGGTCCGCGATATCGGCCAAACGCCGTTGGAAATCCTGAAGGCGCTGAATGTCGAGGTTCTGGTTGTCTCTGAACACGCCGTCGAACAATCGATCGCGCTGCTGGTGGAATCCGCCAAACAGGTCTCCGAAGGTGCCGGCGCCGCCGGCCTCGCCGCGGTGCTCTCCTTCCCCGAACGCTTCGCCGGCAAAAAAATCGGCATCTCGCTCTGCGGTGCCAATATCGACCCGCGCATCCTCGCCAACACGTTGATGCGCAACCTGCTGCGCGACGGCCGCCTGCTGCGCGTGGTGTTGGAAATGCCGGACCGCCCCGGCATGCTGGCCGATATCGCAACCCGCATCGGCAACCGCGGCGGCAATATCATCGAAGTCGCCCACCACCGCCTGTTCTCATCGCCCTCGGTGCAGGACGCGCAGCTGGAAATCATGATCGAAGCCCGCGACGCCGCCCATGGCATGGCAATCGAGAAAGCTTTGAGCGAAGCCTTTACGCTGCGCAGGATTTAAGGAAAGCGGTTCTTTTTTGAAAAAAAGAACCAAAAAACTTCTTTGACTCTGGGCATGGGCGTTGGCTCGGCCACAGCCCATGCCCAGAGTAATAAGCGTTTTTTGCGCCGCTTTTTTGCGAAAAAGCGGCTTCTTCGCTTAATACTCTTCGTCCGCGACGTAGCTGCCGATACGCTGTACCAGGTCCGGGTTTCGTTTCGCCAGGATGCTGCCGTAGATCAGGGAGATGATCAGCAGGCCCAGGGTCAGATATGGGTAGATGTTGAAGGGGTAAGGCTGGCCGGGCTCGACCAGGCCCCACAGCGGGAACAGCATCAGCGCTGTGCCGAGCAATGGGATGATGAGGTGTTTGACCGGGCTGAAATCCGCGCGGTGGTGTTTTAGCATATACACGGGCAATGCCAGGTTAGTGATGAGATAGGTGATAATGACCGGGATGGTGCCGAGCGTGCTTGTTTCACCGAACAGGGTTACCGGGTCGGTGTTCCAGCCGAAGATAATCACGATTACGAAGGCGACCAGGACATAGGTCCACATGGCGGCGTAGGGGGTTTTGTGCTGCGGGTGGATTTTGCCGAAGAATGTTGGCAGCAGGCCTTCGCGGCTGGAATTGAACAGGATGCGCGCCTGGGCGTTGGTAAGGCCGATCAGGCAGGAGAAGATGCTGGTGACGCCGGCGAGATAGGCAATGAACAGCAGGCCCGCCGCCGATACTTTGAATGCGTCCACGAAGGGAATGACCGACGCGCCGATGGCCTTAGCATCGTTGTGGAAAGCCGTTTCCGTGGCGAAAGCGAGAAATATATAAAGAATGCCGATAGCGACTGTGCCGGTGATCAACGCGCGGGGCACGTTGCGCCGTGGGTCGGTGGTTTCCTCGGCCAGCATGGCGGAATTTTCCCAGCCGATGAACAAATAGATGGCCAGCGGAAAACCGAGGCCGATGCCGGCCAGGCCGCCGGAAATGCTGGAGGGCAGAAGCGGGGCAAGTGAGATGCTGCCGTGGTTGGCGACCAGCATGATGATGGCGCCGATGAGCAGCAGGATGAGCTCGAAATAGAAGAATATCGCGGCCCAGGTGGTGGACAGGCTGATCCCCCGCGCGACCAGCAGGCCGACAATGGCGGTGACGATCAGGCTGAGGATTTGCCAGGGAATGCTGATGTGGAAGAACAGCAACAAGGTGCTGTGCGCCCAGCCGCCGGAGATGACGACCACCGAAGAGGCGGCGATGACATAGCCGGTGACGACGAAGATGGAAGCCGAAGCGCCGGCGACCGGGCCGAAAGCCATGCCGATAAAGGTAACGAAGGAGCCGGTGCTGGGGCGGTATTTCGAGAATTCCGCCAAGGTGTTCGTGAGAAACAGGATCACCACCATGGCGATGGCGATGGTGATCGGGGCGCCGACGCCGGCCCCCGAGACGATGAGCCCAAAGCCGAAGAAGAAGCTCATGGCGGGGGCGATATTGGCGAGGGTTGAGGCGATGATCTGCGATAGGCCAAGGCTGTTGCGTTGCAGCCGGTGCCCGGAAAGCGCGGGTGCGGTCATGTTGGTTTCCTCCGGAAGATTGTTTTTTTACTTCTTGTACGGCGAGGCAGCATCGGACCGGTGGCGGGATTCGTCAAATGGGCGATGTCCGCCGGCGGCGCGCTAGCCCGGCAGGCAATCCACGCCGCGCAGCCGGGATATGATTGCCGCGGGAGACTGCTCCGGCCGCTGCAGCACGTTGCGGCTGACGATGAATGTCTGCTCCAGCGCGTTACGGCCGGAAAGGACCGAATGCGGCACCTGATCGGTGTAGGCCATCCAGATGTGACCGGGCAAAAAGCCGATTTCTTCGGCAGGCGTTGCCGCCTGCCAGGTAAGGTCACGTTTGGCGGCGTCGTGCAGCCCGAGCATGATCTGATCGTAGAGGCTGCGGCGGGATTTGGTGATGCCGGTGAGCGCCATTAGCCCGGCCAGGCCCGGCAACTGCCTGGTGGTTTTTGGCAGAAACGCCTTGGCATAGGTCTCGAAATCAGGGCCGACCCGCCAGGTTCGCGGGGTTTCATGCTGGTCGACGTTGGCGAACACCCGCAGGATGCGGGCACCTTGGGTCGGCGAGGAGGGGAAGGCGTCGACATGGCGGCGGCGGTCGTCCTTGCGCCAGGAATAATTGCGGCCGGCGATTTCCACAGGGCGGAAGCTGGTGCGCATGCGGGCAAGGCCGCTGCGATATTGCGGCGCAATGGCGCAGACCAGCGCTTCGGCGAAATCGCCGAAACGCGTCAGCAGGTCAATAAGTTCGTTCTGATCCCGAACTGGAAGCGTCGAGCCCTTTAACGTTGCGTCCTGTGGGTTGAAGCTGATGTTTTTGGAATCGCTGGTGGCATTGTCCTGGCTGATGATCCGGCGTTCCCCCGCTGCAAGTGGAAATGCCAGCTGCGGAAACAGCACGACTTTTCCCAGCTCCAATGCCGAGGCGGCCTGATCGGCGGCTTGGCGGTCGATCTGGTCAATTGAAGAAATTTCGATTTTTTGCAGCATTTGCAGCGATCTAATCCAATATCGATTTGAATGCCGTCAGCAGCCTGGCATGCGCGCGGGTGCCGCGGTGGAAGCAGGCGAGATCGAATTTTTCGTTCGGCGAATGGATGCGATCGTCATCCAGGCCGAAGCCGGCGAGCAGGCAATCCAGGCCGAGGATGGTTTTGAAACTCTCCACGATCGGTATCGAGGCGCCGGAGCCTATGAGCGCCGCGGGCTTGCCGAATTCCGCGCTTAACGCCGCCTGCGCGGCGCGCATGAAGGGCGCATCCGGGTTCATCGCAAAGCCGGGGGTGGCGCCCTGGTGTTTGAATGCGACGTGCGCGTCCGGGCGCAGGCGCTCGATGACAAAGCGTTCGAAATTCCTGACCACGACCTGCGGGTCCTGCCCCGGCACCAGCCGGAAGGTGAGCTTGGCGGTGGCCAGCGCCGGGATGACGGTTTTGGTGCCCTCGCCCTGATAGCCGCCGTAAATGCCGTTGATATCGGCGGTGGGGCGCGCCCATAATTGCGCCAGCGGCGACTGGCCATGCTCGCCGGCCGGACTGGCCAGACCGACCTCACCCAAAAACGCCTGTCCGTCGAAGCCAAGCGTGGCCCATGATTGGCTGAGTTTATCCGGCACCGGGGCGACGCCGTCGTAGAAATGCGGGATCCGGATTTTTCCCTGATCGTCCTGCAGATCGCCCAGAATCCGCGTCAACGCATTAATCGGGTTGAGCGCAATTCCGCCATAGAGACCGGAATGCAGGTCACGGGAGGCAGCCTTCAGCGTCACCTCGACCGCCGCCAGCCCCCGCAGGCTTATGGTAATGGCCGGGGTTTCGGGGTTCCACATGTTGGTGTCGGCGATCAGTACGAAGTCCGCCGCCAGCGTCTCGCGTTCTTGCGTCAGCAGCTGATGCAACGAAGGGCTGCCGCATTCCTCCTCGCCTTCCAGCAGCACTGTGAGGCGCACCGGCAACTTGCCGTTGATGGCGAGATGGGCGCGGCAGGCCTCGAAAAAGCTCACCACCTGGCCTTTATCGTCTACGGCACCCCGGGCCACGATCCGCTTGCCGCGCGGGCCATCCACCAGCTGCGGGTCGAACGGGTCGGAATGCCAGAGCGCCAGCGGGTCCGGCGGCTGGACGTCGTAATGGCCATAGAACAGTACATGCGGCGCGTCCGGCCCAGCCTCGTGATTCTGAGCGACCACTCCCGGCAGGCCGGTCGTTTCGGATAATCTAGCGGTAAAACCCATTTCCCGCAGCGCGGTGAGCGCCCAGTTGGCGGCGTCCAGACAGTCCTGCCGGTGCGCCGGTTGGGCGCTGATGCTGGGGATGCGCAGCAGTTCGAACAGCCGGCCGAGCGAGGCGTCGATATTCGCATCGATATGGGCCAGAATCTTTTCCATCGGTCAGAACCTTGATTAGTTGCCGTGCCTCGCCGAAAAGCCCGGTATGACGCGCTTAACCCTGCATAACACCCGCACCCGGCACGAGGAAGTTTTCACCCCCATCGATCCGGCGAATGTCGGCGTGTATCTGTGCGGCCCGACGGTTTACGACCTCGCCCATATCGGCAATGCGCGCAATGTCGTGGTGTTCGATATTCTGGTGCGCTTGCTGCGCATCATGTACCCGCGCGTAACCTATGTGCGGAACATCACCGATGTGGATGACAAGATAAACGCGCGAGCGGCAGAGACCGGGGAGCCGATTGCGGCGATCACAGCCCGTACGACCGCGGATTACCATGCCGACATGGCGGCGCTGTTCACGCTGCCGCCGGATATCGAACCCCGCGCGACCGCGCATATTGCCGAGATCATCATGATCATCGAGCGGCTGATTGCCCGCGGGCATGCCTACGAAGCCGAGGGCCATGTACTGTTCGCCGTCAATTCCGATCCGCAATACGGCAAATTCTCCGGCCACGCGCCCGAGGATCTAATCGCCGGAGCGCGGGTGGACGTGGCGCCGTATAAGCGCGAGCCAGGTGATTTCGTGCTCTGGAAACCGTCATCGGACGATCTGCCGGGCTGGGAGTCCCCCTGGGGCCGCGGCCGGCCGGGCTGGCATATCGAATGCTCGGCGATGTCATGGCGCCATCTCGGCGAGAGCTTCGATATTCATGGCGGCGGCGATGATCTGATTTTCCCGCATCATGAAAACGAGATCGCGCAATCCTGCTGTGCCTTTCCCGGATCGGGTTTTGCGAATATCTGGGTGCATAACCACATGCTGCTCGTCAATGGCGAAAAGATGAGCAAATCGCTGGGGAATTTCAAAACATTGCGGGAGGTGCTGGGCGCGGCGCCGGCGGAGGCGGTGCGGTTTCTGCTGATCCGATCGCATTACCGCTCGACCCTTGATTTCTCCGACGCCGCGCTGCTGGAAGCAAAGAAGGAGCTGGACAGGTTTTACCGCGCGATCGCGGCGCATCCCGGTATCGCCCCCGCGCAAGATATTCCGCCGGTGATATTTGATGCGTTATGCGACGATCTGAATACGCCCGCTGCGATTGCCGGGCTGCATGGCATGGCCGATGCCGCGCTCTCCGGCGATGCCGGTGCTGCTGGCGGAATGCTGGCAGCCGGCAAGGTTCTTGGCCTGTTCAATCAGGGAGCAGAAAAATGGTTTCGCGGGGATGCCGATGGCGCCAAAATCGAGGCGCTTATCGCTGAGCGCCGGGAAGCGCGGGCGCGGAAGAATTTTTCCAGGGCCGATGAAATCCGAAAAACGCTCGAAGCCGATGGGATTTTGCTGGAGGATACCGCCGCCGGCACCAGCTGGCGGAAGATATGACCGGCCGCGACGGCGGCGCGGAGCTGACACCGATTGATCCCTCGCCTGTGGTGATCCTGGTGCGGCCGCAGCTGGCGGAGAATATCGGCGCGGTCGCGCGCGCCATGGGCAATGGCGGGCTGTTCCATTTAAGGCTGGTGGCGCCGCGCGACGGCTGGCCGCAGGAGCGCGCCTGGCGCATGGCGTCCGGCGCGCACCGGATTCTCGACAGCCTGACACTGCATGAAACCGTCGCCGATGCGGTGGCCGACCTGCACCGGGTGTTCGCCACCTGCCCGCGCCCGCGCCACATCATCAAGCCGATGTTGACCGCGCGCGGGGCTGCCGTGGAGATCCACGCGATCGGCGCGCGCGCGCTCAAATGCGGCATCTTGTTCGGGCCGGAGCGCGCCGGGCTGGATAATGACGACATCGCCTGCGCCGATAGCCTGATCCGCTACGATCTGAATCCGGATTTCATGTCGCTGAACCTGAGCCAGGCAGTGATGATCATGGCCTATGAATGGTATATCGCGCGCGGCCCGGAAGAGCCGCCGCGAAGCCTGCAGACCAATGGCGCGGAGGTTGCCACGAAGTACGAGCTGGAAAACTTCATGGAGCATTTGATCTGCGAATGTGACGCCTCGGGCTTCCTCAAAAACCCCCAGAAACGCCCCGGCATGGTCCGCAACCTGCGGCATTTCTTCCAGCGGGGCGAGGTCACCGGACAGGAGCTGAACACGCTGCATGGGATAATCGCCGAACTGGCACGGGGCCGTAAACCGGAGGCTTGAACGACTCGGGAGGTGGCGGCGGACCGGATTTATCCGAAGACCGGCTCCGCATAAATTGCATGCTGGGGGGCTGGTCAAAATCATAAGCATCCTTATTATATCCCTTGCTATGAATAAGGACCTCGACCACAACCTGTTCTCGCTGTTGCATGACTTGGCGCGATTGATCCGCGTGGAGGCCGATAAGCGTGCGCGGGTGCACGGAATGACCCGGGCCGGCTGGAGCCTTATGTCGCGCTTGGGCAAGCATCCCGGCATGTCGCAAAAGGAATTGGCGGACTCGCTCGAGGTTGAGCCCATATCCGTCGCCCGGATGGTTGACCGGCTGGAGGCGGCAGGCTTGCTCGAACGGCGGGCCGATGCCAGCGACCGGCGGATCTGGCGGCTGCATCTGCTGCCGGCGGCGGAACCTATCCTGACCAAAATGTCGGTGATGGGGGAAGCGCTGGAAAGCTTCGTGATGCAAGGTGTTCCAGCATGCACGCGCGAAGCCATGATCGAAGGGCTGCTGCAGATGAAGATGAATTTAACGCAAAAGTCGGAAACACAGGGTCCGGATGGAACCATCGATACCGACTCACTCAGGGAGATCGCGTAATGTCTCAGGCGAACGTAGCGGCGCGGGATGTCGCCACGCAAACCGCTGGCAAGGCGGCGGTGCGGCGCGCCAATCGCGCCCGGCTGCTGCGTCCGGTTTTGATGATCGGTGGCATCGCGATTGTCGTCGTCGGCTCGCTGGTGTTCTGGCTGATGGGCGGGCGCTATGTCTCCTCCGACGATACCTATGTTGATGCGGCAAAAGTTTCGCTTTCGACCGATGTTTCCGGCCTGGTGGATGAGGTTGACGTGCATGACAACCAGCACGTCGTCGCCGGACAGGTGCTGTTTAAAATCGGCCAGAATGGGCACCAGATTGCGGTCGATAATGCCAAGGCGCAGCTGGCGCAGGTGAAGCTCGATATTGAAGGCGAGAAACGCACCTATGCCGATGCGCAGCAAAATATCACCATGCAGGAAATTCAGGTTAAACGCGCGCAGGACGATTTGGCACGGTACGCCTCGGTGCTGCACGACGGCGGCGTTACGCAGTCTGTCTATGACAATGCGAAGTTTCAGGTGCAGTCCGATCAGGCCCGTTTGACGGAGCTGCAGGATCAGGCGGCAATTCAGCTGTCGAAATTGAATGATGACCCGAATGTTCCGGTGGAGGATATGCCGGCCTATCGCTCCGCTCTGGGTAATTTGAAGGATGCCGAGCTGGATCTCGCGGATAGCGTCGTCACGGCGCCCTATTCGGGATATGTGACGATGGTCGAGCAATTGCAGCCGGGCATGTATTTGCAGGCCGGCACCGCAGCCTTCGGCCTGGTTTCCGATAAAGATATTTGGATAACCGCGCAGCCGAAGGAAAGCGATCTGACCTGGGTGCGGCCCGGCCAGTCCGTGTCCATCAAGGTCGATACCTATCCGGGGCAGACCTGGCATGGCGTGGTGGAAAGCATCAGCCCAACCAGCGGCTCGGAATTTTCGATATTGCCGGCGCAGAATTCATCCGGCAACTGGGTGAAAGTGGTGCAGCGCATTCCGGTGCGCGTGAAAATCACCGGCGGGCCCAGCGAATTTCCCTTGCGTGACGGCATGAGCGCAGAAATCTCCATTGATACGAAGCATCATCGGTATCTCTCCGACCTGTTCTGATGCCGGCCGCTTCGGTCGAAGCCGAAGGTAGACTCGCCCCGCATACGCTGATCATCGTCATCTGCCTGATGATTGCGACGTTGATGCAGGCGCTCGATACCACCGTGGCAAATGTGGCGCTGCCCTATATGCAGGGCAGCTTATCTGCTTCGCATGACCAGATTACCTGGGTCCTGACCTCGTATATCATCGCCTCCGCAATTTTTACCGCACCTGTCGGCTGGCTGACGGCGCGGTTCGGCCGCAAGAATCTTATGCTGGCCTGCCTGATCAGCTTCATCATCACGTCGGTAATGTGCGGGCTGGCGAGCTCATTGCCTGAGATTGTCGTCGAGCGCTTTCTGCAGGGCATGTTCGGGGCGGCTTTGGTGCCGCTTTCGCAATCCACCATGCTGGATCTGTTTCCGCCGGAGCGGCGTGGCATATCGATGTCGATATGGAGTTCCGGGGTAATGCTTGGGCCGATTATCGGGCCGACATTGGGCGGGTTTCTCACCGCGCAATACGACTGGCGCTATGTGTTTTTCATCAATGTGCCGTTTGGGATCCTTGCCATACTGGGCCTGCTGTTCTTCATGCCGCGTGTGGAATCCGACAAAACCCTGCGCTTCGACTGGATCGGATTTCTGATCCTGGCGCTTGGGCTGACGGCGATGCAGATTGCGCTGGACCGCGGCGAGCAGCTGGATTGGTTCAGCTCCGGCACAATCGTCACCTGCACCGTGGTGGCAGCGCTGGGGCTTTACTTGTTTGTCGTGCACATGATGACCGCGGACAATCCATTCATTCCTCGAACAGCCTTCGCCGATCTGAATTTCAACGGCGCGCTGATCGTCATGGTAACCGTCGGGCTTTCCACGCTTTCATCGACCGCGTTGCTGGGGCCGTTTCTGGAAAATCTCAGCAATTACCCGGTGCAATCCGCCGGTATGGTTATGGCGCCCCGCGGGCTTGGGATGATCGCCTCGATGATGCTTGCCGGCAGGCTAACCAACCGGTTCGACCCGCGCCTCCTGATGCTGTTCGGCTACGGCGTGCTGGAGACCGCAATGGTCATGCAGGAAGGCTGGACGCCGGGTGTCTCCCCTGGCCATATCGCCCTGACCACCATACTCTCCGGCGCCGGGCTTGGCTTTGTGTTCGTGCCGCTGAATGTCCTTGCCTACGCCACGCTGCCGGTAGCACTCCGGACGCAAGGCGCCGCACTTTCGGCACTGATGCGCAATATCGGCAGCGCCGTCGGCATCGCCGTCACCTCCGCAATGCTGGACCGGCAGACGCAAGTTGAGCATGCGGTGCTGGCGCAGTACGTCACGCCCTTTACCAGGCCGATGCAGAGCTTCGTCAACGTAATGCTGGACCCCGCCTCCCCGGCTGGCGCCTCGTTACTGAACAGCATTGTCGACACCCAGTCCCAGATCATCGCTTATGCCGACGACTACAAGCTGATCTTCCTGACCACCATCCCGGCGATAATGTGCGTCTTCTTCATGCGCCCGCCGAAGGCAAGCTAAGAGAAGCACTTCTTTTTCTGAAGAAAAAGAAGCAAAAAGACTTCTTTACTCTGAGTCATGGGCTGTGGCCGAGCCAACGCCCATGGCTCAGAGTAAAAAGAGTTTTTTGGTTCTTTTTTTTCAAAAAAGAACCGCTTTCTTGCCTT